>NZ_CAJNBO010000007.1:0-334947 GCF_905221015.1 Paraburkholderia nemoris
GCTTCGCGTGAAATCGCTGTCCAGCTTGCCGTGAAATCCGTGTCCACCTTCGCGTGAAATGCCTGTCCAGCTTGGCGCGAAATCGCTGTCCAGCTTGGTGTGAAATACGCACGTCAGATTTTCGATGTGCGAGTCTTCGGCGCCATTGCCGCCGTCAAACATGCGGCGCCGTATCTGCGTTCCGGCGGCTCCGTGGTGTTGACCAGCGGCATCGCCAGCTTGCGACCACAAAAGGGTTGGGTGGCGCTTGCCGGTGTCTGCAGCGCGATGGAAGGCTTGACTCGGGCACTCGCTGTGGAGTTGGCGCCCATTCGCGTCAACCTGGTGAGTCCCGGTTTGGTACGCACGCCGTTGTGGGCCGCCCTGTCCGAATCCGAGCGCGAGGAACTTTACGCGGCAAGTGGGGCGGCTCTGCCCGTTGGGCATGTCGGCGAGGCGGAGGACCTCGCGCAAACCTACCTCTATTTGATGACCAATCGCTATGCCACGGGACAAACCGTCGTCGTGGACGGCGGTGGCGTGCTGGTCTGATAGACCGGATAGCCTGGTGCGGACCATCCGACCAGGTCTATCAGCGGTACAAGTACTGAGTTGCAGTGATGCCGGGCTGGCAATCGTTAACTCATTCCCCCGGCACCCTCACCCACCCCTCCATCAACACTCGTGCACTCCGGCTCATGATTGCTTTGGTGACAGTCCACGCCCCGCCTTCCTCCCGAGCTTCGGCCCCCACGCGAAGCGTCCCCGACGGATGTCCAAACCGCACTGCATCGCGCGCGCCACCACCCGCGGCGAGATTCACCAAGGTCCCTGAAATCGCTGCTGCCGTGCCAATCGCAACCGCTGCAGTCCCCATCATTGCGTGATGCAGCTTACCCATCGACATCGCCCGCACCAGCAGATCGACGTCGCTTGCAGCAACCCGCTTGCCGCTGGAAGCCACGTAGTCCGCAGGCTTGGCGACAAACGCAACCTTCGGCGTATGCTGCCGCGTGGCGATCTCATCGATGTTCTTGATCAGGCCCATACGCACAGCGCCATGCGCACGAATGGTTTCGAACATCGCCAGCGCCTTCTCGTCGCTATTGATAGCGTCCTGTAGTTCGGTGCCCTTATAACCGATCGCTTCCGCTTCCACGAAAATGGTCGGGATACCGGCATTGATCATCGTCGCCTTCAGCGTGCCGACACCCGGCACTTCGAGGTCATCGACCAGATTTCCAGTCGGGAACATCGCGCCGCCGGCACCCTCCTCTTCAGCAGCCGGGTCCATGAATTCAAGCTGAACTTCTGCAGCCGGAAACGTCACGCCATCGAGTTCAAAGTCGCCCGTTTCCTGCACGGCGCCATCGGTAATAGGCACATGGCCGATGATCGTCTTGCCGATATTCGCCTGCCAGATGCGCACAATAGCGACACCGTTCTGTGGAATCCGGCTCGCATCGACGAGACCCGCGCTAATCGCAAACGGTCCCACCGCAGCAGAAAGATTGCCACAATTGCCGCTCCAATCGACAAACGCCTTATCGATGGAAACCTGCCCGAACAGATAGTCCACGTCATGATCCGGCCTGCGGCTCTTCGCGATGATGACCGTCTTGCTCGTGCTGGAAGTCGCGCCGCCCATGCCGTCGATCTGCTTGCCATACGGGTCCGGGCTGCCAATCACACGCATCAGCAGTGCATCACGCGCGGCGCCCGGCACCTGGGCCGCCTCCGGCAAATCCTGCAGCCGAAAGAACACGCCTTTGCTGGTGCCGCCGCGCATGTACGTCGCCGGAATCTTGATCTGAGGTTTGTGAGCCATGAAAGTAGTGTCCTGATGAGAGAAGCTCAAAAGCCTTAAGCCGCTGCCTTCGTCGATTCAAGAAAGTCCTGCGCGAAGCGTTGCAACACGCCGCCGGCTTCGTAGATCGACACTTCTTCCGCCGTATCCAGGCGGCACGTCACTGGCACCTCGACGCGCTCACCGCTCTTCCGATGAATCACGAGCGTGAGATCCGCGCGCGGTTTGCGTTCGCCGATCACGTCGAACGTTTCGGTACCGTCGATAGCGAGCGTGAGTCGATTCACACCAGGTTTGAATTCCAGCGGCAACACGCCCATGCCGACCAGATTCGTACGGTGAATCCGCTCGAACCCTTCCGCAACAATCGCTTCCGCGCCGGCAAGACGCACACCCTTCGCTGCCCAGTCGCGCGACGAACCCTGGCCGTAGTCAGCACCGGCAATCACGATCAGCGGCTGCTTGCGCTCCATGTAGGTTTCGATTGCTTCCCACATGCGCGTCACCTTGCCCTCCGGCTCGATGCGCGCCAACGAACCCGCCTTCACCTTGCCGTCTTCCAGCACCATCTCGTTCTTCAGCGTCGGATTCGCGAAGGTGGCGCGCTGCGCGGTCAGGTGATCGCCACGGTGGGTTGCGTACGAATTGAAGTCCTCTTCCGGCAAGCCCATTTTGGCGAGGTACTCGCCCGATGCACTGTCCGCCAGAATCGCATTCGACGGCGACAGGTGATCGGTCGTGATGTTGTCGCCCAGCACAGCCAGCGGACGCATACCCGTCAGCGTGCGTTCACCGGCAAGCGCGCCTTCCCAATACGGCGGACGGCGGATATACGTGCTCATCGGACGCCAGTCGTACAACGGATCGGCCTTCTCACCGGTATCGACAGAGACCGCGAACATCGGCTCATACACTTTGCGGAACTGTTCCGGCTTCACGCTCGAAGCGACGATCGCGTCGATCTCTTCATCCGACGGCCAGATGTCCTTCAGCTTGATCTCGTTGCCGTTAGCGTCGACGCCCAGCACATCCTTCTCGATGTCGAAGCGGATCGTACCGGCAATCGCGTAGGCCACCACCAGCGGCGGCGAAGCGAGGAAGGCCTGCTTCGCATACGGATGAATACGGCCGTCGAAGTTACGGTTGCCGGACAGCACAGCCGTCGCATACAGATCACGATCGACGATTTCCTTCTGGATCACCGGATCCAACGCACCCGACATGCCGTTGCACGACGTGCACGCATACGCGACCACGCCGAAGCCCAGTTGCTCGAGTTCCGGCAGCAGGCCCGCCTCTTCCAGATACAGCGTGACCGCCTTCGATCCCGGCGCGAGCGAGGTCTTTGCCCACGGCTTGCGGGTGAGTCCACGTTGATTGGCGTTACGCGCCAGCAAACCGGCGGCGATCATGTTGCGAGGATTGTTGGTGTTCGTGCAGCTCGTGATCGCAGCGATGATCACCGCGCCGTCCGGCATCAGGCCCGGCTCGTTCTCCACCTTGCCGCTGATGCCGCGCGCAGCCAGTTCGGAAACCGGCAAACGGCGATGCGGGTTCGACGGCCCCGCCAGCGTGCGCACCACGGTAGACAGATCGAACGTCAGCACGCGCTCATACTCGGCGTGCTTCAGCGTATCGCCCCACAGTCCGGTTTCCTTCGCGTAGGTCTCGACCAGCTTGACGAGTTCGTCGTCGCGGCCGGTGAGCTTGAGGTACTTGATGGTCTGCTCATCGATGTAGAACATCGCCGCCGTCGCGCCGAATTCGGGCGCCATGTTGGCGATGGTCGCGCGATCGCCGAGCGTCAGGTTGGCCGTGCCCGCGCCGTAGAACTCGAGGTACGCGCCGACTACTTTCTCTTTGCGCAGGAATTCGGTCAGGGAGAGCACGACGTCGGTCGCGGTAATGCCCTCAGCCGGCTTGCCCGTCAGCTCCACACCGACGATATCCGGCAGCCGCATATAAGACGCGCGGCCCAGCATCACGCTTTCCGCTTCAAGACCACCCACGCCGATTGCGATCACACCGAGCGCATCCACCATCGGCGTATGCGAGTCAGTGCCGACCAGCGTATCGGGAAAGGCCACGCCATCTTTCACCTGCACCACCGGGCTCATGCGCTCGAGGTTGATCTGATGCAGGATGCCGTTGCCCGGCGGAATCACGTCGACGTTCTTGAACGCGCGCTTGGTCCAGTTGATGAAGTCGAAGCGGTCTTCATTGCGGCGATCTTCAATCGCGCGATTCTTCGCGAACGCATCCGGATCGAAACCCCCGCACTCGACGGCCAGCGAGTGATCCACCACGAGCTGCGTCGGCACGACCGGGTTGACCATCGCGGGATCGCCGCCTTGTAACGCAATCGCATCGCGCAGACCGGCGAGGTCGACCAGCGCGGTCTGGCCGAGAATGTCATGACACACCACGCGCGCCGGGAACCACGGAAAATCCAGCTCACGCTTGCGTTCGATGATCTGCTTGAGCGAAGCCGTCAGCGTCACCGGATCGCAGCGGCGCACGAGGTTTTCGGCCAGCACGCGCGAGGTGTACGGCAGCTTGTCATAGGCGCCAGGCTGGATTGCGTCGACGGCGGCACGCGTGTCGAAGAAATCCAGTTGGGTGCCGGGAAGGCGTTTGCGATTGGCAGTATTCATGGCGTAGGGGACAAAACAAAAATGATCCGGGGACGATGGCGGCAGCCGTGCTTCACAATCCGCTGCCCCTCTTTCATGCAGCGCAACGCTCGCGCATCAATCGGACAGTCTGTGTAGTTTATAGCTTGCGGTAGCGCGCCGGCTTGCAGTGTGTTTCGTTGATGCGCCGCACAACGTACCGCACCAGGCACAGCACCACGCCCCGCAAAAAAACAGCCTTGGCTCGGGGTTCCAGCGAGCCAAGGCCAAACTTCATTACGCCGCTCTCACGAGACGCAATGGAGGAGAAACGCTTGCGGCTTCGCGCTTACGCGCTTAGACGCGTTTGGCCAGCGGCACGAACGGCAGATCGTCGGGACCGGTGTAATTCGCACTCGGACGAATGATCTTGTTGTCGATCCGCTGCTCGATGATGTGCGCGCTCCAGCCTGCCGTACGGGCGATCACGAACAGCGGCGTGAACATCGCCGTCGGCACGCCCATCATGTGATACGAGACCGCGCTGAACCAGTCGAGATTCGGGAACATCTTCTTCGCTTCCCACATCACCGACTCCAGGCGCTCGGCGATGTTGAAGAGCTTGTTGTTGCCGGCTTCCTTCGACAGCTTCTTCGCGACTTCCTTGATGACCTTGTTGCGCGGATCGGAAATCGTGTACACCGGGTGACCGAACCCGATCACCACTTCCTTGTTTTCGACGCGACGGCGGATGTCGGCTTCGGCCTCATCGGGCGTCTGATAGCGCGACTGGATTTCAAACGCGACTTCGTTCGCGCCGCCGTGCTTCGGGCCGCGCAGCGCCCCGATTGCACCGGTAATCGCCGAGTAGATGTCCGAACCCGTGCCTGCGATCACGCGGCCGGTAAACGTCGACGCGTTGAATTCATGCTCGGCGTACAGGTTCAGCGACACATGCATCGCGTCGACCCATGCCTTCGACGGCTCCACACCGTGCAGCAGATGCAGGAAGTGCCCGCCGATCGAATCGTCATCGGTTTCGACTTCGATGCGCTTGCCGTTGTGCGAGTAGTGGTACCAGTACAGCAGCATCGAACCGAGCGAGGCCATCAGCTTGTCGGCGATGTCGCGTGCGCCCGGCAGGTTGTGGTCGTCTTTCTCGGGCAGCACGGTGCCGAGCACCGACACGCCGGTGCGCATCACATCCATTGGGTGCGCGGCGGCCGGAATCCATTCCAGCGCGGCTTTCACGTTCGCGGGCAAACCGCGCAGTGCCTTCAGCTTGATCTTGTAGGCGGTCAGTTCGGCTTGCGTCGGCAGCTTTTCGTGGACCAGCAGATAAGCGATCTCTTCGAATTCGCATGCACCGGCAATGTCGAGAATGTCGTAGCCGCGGTAATGCAGGTCGTTGCCGGTCTTGCCGACCGTGCAAAGGGCGGTGTTGCCAGCCGTCACGCCGGACAGCGCGACGGATTTCTTCGGTTTGAAGGCGCCTGCGTTCGGCGTGCTGTTATCGGCTTCACTCATAATTTCGTCTCCAACTGCGGGGTTGCGTTCGTGCGGCAATCAGCGCGCCGAGCTTGTCTTGCGGGGTTTCGATGCGGGAACCGGTGAAAACGGAGGCTATAACGCAAAGAATGGGCCATGCGGGACGCACGCTGCTAAGTGCCTGATTTAACAAAAAATCCTATCCCGGCCATAGAGCCACCCGATTTCACAAGTGAAATCTGGGATTTCAAATTCGAAAACGACGGGTGCATAATAGGCGGACTTCCCGTCCTTCCTGCCTCTCTCCAGACAACGAGCCGCCGCCGTGAGCACGCCCCCCTTCGACCCCGCGCAGCGCCCTCGCATCTGGGCCGTCAGCATCAGCCGTCTGCGTGATCTGTTCTTCGACATTGCCGGCGAGTACGTCGAGCGCGCCGATCTGCGCATCGTCTCGCATGGCTTCGAAGACGCTGTCCATGAGATCGACGCAGTCGGTGCCGGGCGTCCGGATGTCGTGATTGCCGGCGGCTCCAACGGCGCGTATCTGAAAACTCGCGTCAGCGTGCCGGTCGTGCTGATCGGCCCAACCGGCTTCGACGTGATGCACGCGCTCGCGCGAGCGCGGCGCGACGGCGCAAGGGTCGCCCTCGTCACGCACGGCGACACGCCAGACGAAGTGCGGCGCTTCATCGCCGCGTACGACATCGACGTCACATTTGCGTCGTATCAATCGGCGCAGGATGCGGAGAGTGTCGTTCTCGATCTGCGCGATCGCGGCATCCAGGCCGTGGTCGGCCCGGGGCTCATCGCCGATCTTGCGGCGAACGCCGGCATGGGCGCGGTGTTTCTGTATTCGCGCGCCTCCGTACGTGCCGCGTTCGATACCGCACTCGAAGTCGCACAGGCCACGCGCCGCGAAACAGTTCGGCGTCAACGGCTCGACAATCTGCTGCAGCATCTGCGCGACGGCGTCGTTGCGCTCGATGCGCAAGGGCGCGTCGAAGCGATGAACCAGCGCCTCGCCAGCGTGCTCGGCATCGACGCGGCACAGGCCGTGGGCCGCGCGCTGCTCGATCTCGCGCCGGATCTCGCAGGCAGCTTGCCGGACGCGGACGGCGACACATTCTGCACGGTACGTGGCGCGAGCTACGTCGTTCATCGCGGGCCGCTCGCGAGCAGCAGCTCGGCGGCAGGCACCGTACTGACGTTTCAGGAATCGCGCGCGGTCGAACGGCTCGATCGCACCTTGCGCTCGCGGCAGCGCGTGCAGCAGTTCAGCGCGCGTTATCAGCTTGGCGATATCGTCGGTGTATCCGATTCGATCGAACGGGTCCGCACGCTCGTGCAGCGCTACGCCAAATCGGACGCCACCGTGCTGATTCTTGGCGAAAGCGGCACCGGCAAGGAGATGGTCGCGCAGAGCATGCATCAGTTGAGCGCGCGGCGCGACTTCGCCTTCGTCGCTATCAATTGCGGCGCGTTTCCGGAGGCGTTACTCGAGAGCGAGTTGTTCGGTTATGAGGAAGGCGCGTTCACCGGCGCGCGCAAAGGCGGCAAGGCGGGGCTGATCGAAGTGGCGCACCGCGGCACGCTGTTTCTCGATGAAATCGCCGAGATGCCGCTGTCGTTACAGAGTCGTCTGTTACGCGTGCTGCAGGAACGTGAAGTCGTACGGCTTGGCTCGACGGAGCCGACACGAGTAGACATCCGGGTCGTCGCGGCGACGCATCGTGCGTTGACTGAAGGTATCGAGGCGGGCAGTTTTCGCGCGGACCTTTACTACCGCCTCAACATTTTGAGCATCGCCCTGCCGCCGCTGCGTGAGCGGCCAAACGATCTGCTGCCGCTCGCGGTCGAACTGTTGCTGCAGGCGGCGTCGCGTGAGCCGAGACTGGCGACTCGTCTGCCCGATGCGGATGCGGCGAGGCGCGTCCTCGCTAGTCTCAGCGAGCCGTTAAAGCGTTACACGTGGCCGGGAAACGTGCGTGAACTACAGAACGTGATCGAGCGGATTGCGGTTGAACTGGCAGACGCGGACACGGGCACGTACAGGGATTCAAACGGCGCAGCGGAAACCCTCTTCACGCGCGAGGTACTGCGCACCGTCGCGCCTGAAATCTTCGAGCAACCCCACACGCGCACGAAGAAAGCAGCGCTAACGTTACGCGAGCGCAGTCGTCACGTGGAAGCCGACGAAATCCGCGCCGCCCTCGCCGCCTGCGACGGCGATCGCGATGCGGTTTGCCAGGCGCTCGGCATCAGCAAGACGACGTTATGGCGGAAGCTGAACGCGGCGCAGTAGTCTGAACGACGCCACCGTGCTTCACAGCATTCTTCGCCGCATTCGCACCGGCGCGTGCGATGAACATGCTAGGGGTCATCCCGCAGCATCGCTTGAAATGCCGGCCGAAGTGGCTTTGATCGAAGAATCCCACCTCCGTGGCGACAACCGATCCCGGCACACCTTCGAGCAACAGAGTCTGCGCCCGCTGAATCCGCAGCCCGCACAGATAGCGATAAGGCGATGAACCATACTGCTGACGAAACACCGTCGCGAAGCGCGACACGCTGAGCGCGGACAGCGCGGCGAGTTGCGCGAGCGTCACCGGCTCGTCGAAATGGGCTTCGATAAACGCCCGGGCGGCATTGAGGCTGATGGACTGTTTCATGACGTCGCGATAGTCGAGCGGGGCGCGGCTTGCTTCGCGAACCGGGTAACGGAAAACACGTCGAGGGGAATGTCCGTACGACCTGTATCGACGAGCTCGGCCAGCGTCTCGCCAACACCCGGACCGATCTGAAAACCTGAGCCGCAGAAACCGAACGCGTAGTAAAGACCGTCGACCTTGCTGCTCGGCCCGATCACCGGTTCGCCGTCGGGCAGATAGCTTTCCACGCCGCTCCACACACGAATCACATGCAGCGGCGCCATGGCGGGCACAAGCCGCCGCAACTGCGCGACTTGCCGCACGGTGTTGCGCGGCAGGACCGATGCGCGGCACGTCACAGCATCCGCCGGCCCACCGGGACCGCCGCCGAGAATGATATTGCCGCGCGGAATCTGGCGGAAATAGATGCTCTCTTCCTTGATCGATGTGAACACTCCCATCGACGACTTGAACACATACGGCACCGGCTCGGTCACAGCCATCTGCGGTCCGCTCACGGTCAGCGGAACGGGTTCGCCGAACTGTTCGGTAAGACGGCTCGCCCAGGCGCCCGCACAGATCACAAGTTGCGCGGCCCAATACACGCCGCCGCCTGCGCTCTCCACGCGAAACCGCTCACCTTCCTTTTCGACGCGCACGATCTCGGTGTTCTCGATCACCTGAGCACCGAGCCGGGCGGCCGCGCGACCAAACGCAGGTGCAGCGAGACGCGGATTGGCGTGGCCATCGAGTGGCGAAATCGATGCCGCCAGCACCTCGCGTCCGAGAAACGGAAAGCGCTGAAACATGGCGTCGCCGTGCAGCACCTTGAGATCGAGACCATAAGCGCGGGCGTCGATCGCATATTGATCGAAGTTCTCCACGTCTTTCTGGTGATAGCACACGCGCGTGTGGCCCGAAGCCAGAAACTCGATGTCCTCGCCAAGCAGTTCCGAAGAGCGTTGCCATGTGCGCAGCGCGCGGTTCGCCATCGCCAGTTGCGGCAGCGCGCGACCCTGCCGACGAATCCCGCCGAAATTCACGCCGCTCGCCTGTTGCCCCGTGAGTCCGCGTTCGAGCAGGATCACCGAACGCTTGCGCTGACGCAGGAAGAAGGCGGTTGTCGTCCCCATGATGCCGCCGCCGATCACGATCACGTCGGCTTCGTTTGTAGTCGTCGTACTCATTCGCTCACCTCTTCGGTAAGCGCCACAGGTAGCGGTTTAACGGGCGCCTGGGCGCGCAGCCGTCCCACTGAGGACAACGGCACACAAGCCGCCGCCGCGATGATCTCAGCGCCTGCGTGGCCGCAGTAACGCCCCTGGCAGCGGCCCATGCCGACGCGCGAGAATGCCTTCGCGCGATTGGCTTCCTGCGCGCCGGTCGCGTGCACCACACGACGCAGTTCGCCCGCTGTAATCGCTTCACAACGGCAGACGATCGTTTCATCCGGCAAAGACGCGGCGAATTTCGCCGGCCACGGAAAGGCTTCCCGCAAGCCCGCTGCAAAGCGTGTGAAACGCGCGAGTTCGGCGCGCAACTGCTCGACGCCTCCCATTTGAATCCCGTGATCGCGCAGCGCCGCCAAAGCCGCAAGACGCCCCGAACGTTCGGCTGCGTCCGCACCGCGCACTCTTACACCATCGCCCGCCAGGTAGACGCCCTTGGCGCTGCTACGGCCGTCGTCGTCGATTTGCGGAAGCCACTGCTGCGAGTTTTCGTCGAACAGGAAACGGCACCCTGCGAGGTCCGCAAGCTGCGTCTCCGGACGCAGGTGATAACCCAGCGCAACGGCATCGCATGCCAGCGCCAGGCGTTCGCCGCCGGGCAACGCAACCACCACGCCGCTCACGCCCTCTTGCGGCGAGCCTTGAATCTCCAAAGGCTGCACGCCGCGATGTACCAGTACGCGCGCCTTTGCGAGCACACGCGTCAACGCAATCCCCTTTTTGAGCGCGGCGGGAATCGCCAGCAAACGCGGCAGCGCAGCCACACGCTGCATAAACGTCGACGTATCGAGCACGGCGGCCACCTGTGCGCCCGCCTTCACATATTGCGCGGCAACGAGATACAGCAGCGGCCCGCTGCCCATCATCACGATGCGCGAGCCGATCGCGCAGCCCTGCGATTTCAGTGCAACCTGCGCGCCGCCGAGGCTATACGTGCCGGCCTGATGCCAGCCCTTGACTGGCATCAGCCGGTCCGTGGCGCCGCTGCAAACGATCAGGGAATCGAACGTCAGCGTCTGGTAGCGCGTGCCGCTTGCCAGATGCACGGTGTTCGGCGAGATATTCCAGACCAGCGTCTCCGGCAAATAATCGATCTTGCCCTTCAGCGCATCGAAGCTCTGATGCAGCGAAGCGGCGCGTTCAGCCTCAGTGCCGTACAAGGTCTCATAGCTGCGCGAAAACCCTTCCGGTTGCCGCCGATAGATCTGGCCACCGTCACGCCGCCCTTCATCGATGACCGTGGGCCGCAGCCCCGCTTCGACCAGCGCCTCTGCAGCGCGCACGCCCGCCGGCCCGGTGCCGATGATCACTACACGCGGGGCCATACACCCTCCGCAGCTTCGGCCAGCTTCGTCACGATCGACATGCCCGGCGCCGCAGGCGTACTGCACGCCCGCATGCGTTCGCCTTGCGCGGTCCAGACCCAGCAATCCTGGCACGCACCCATCAAACAGAAACCGGCGCGGCGGCCATCGCCGAATTCGGAATCGCGCAACGTGCTCACACCGGTCAGCAAGGCGACCATCAAGGTGTCGCCCTCGGCGGCTTCGCGCACGACGCCGTCTACGGTAATCGGAAACGTCTTGCGGCCCGTCTCCGCGAGCCGCACAAATCGTCCGTTCATACCGGGGTTGCCTCTTCGGTCTGCAAGCGATTCAACTCGGCGGCGGGATGATGGCAAAGAATCTCCGCGCCCGAAGGCAGTTTTTTCAGGGACGGCGGCGTCATATTGCACATTCCGTCGATGCGCACCGGGCAGCGCGCGCGGAACGCGCACAACTCGGGAATATCCGCGCTCTCGCCCATCGCCGGCAACGTGGCACAGCCGATCTCGCGGCGTGCATCGAGCCAGCCCGGTTTCAAAGCCGGCACCGAATCCACCAGCAATTCCGTGTACGGATGATACGGGGGCGCCGCGAGCACATCGCGTTGCCCGGCTTCCACGCGATGCCCCGCGTACAGCACGATCACTTCGTCGCAGATCGCCCGCACGGTCGAGATGTCGTGGCTGATGAACATATACGACACGCCGAGTTCACGGCGCAATTCGGCCAGCAGGTCGAGGATCGCCGCGCCGACCACCGTATCGAGCGCGGAGGTCACTTCGTCGCAGAGGATCAACGCAGGATCGGCCGCAAGCGCGCGCGCCAGATTAACGCGCTGCTTCTGGCCGCCGGACAGTCCGGCAGGCGTGCGCGTGGCAATCGAAGCCGGCAGCTTCACCAGATCGAGCAGTTCCAGCATGCGTTTCTTCGCGGCCGACCCACTCAGATGGTGATAGAACGCGAGCGGACGGCCCAGAATATCGGCGATCGAATGACTCGGGTTCAGCGCCGTATCGGCGTTCTGAAACACGATCTGGATCTGCCGATACTGCTCCGGCGTGCGGCGCGACAGTTGTGCGGGCAGCGGCTTGCCGTCGAACAGCACTTCGCCGCCCGCACGATCGACCAGACCGGCCACCACGCGCGCGAGCGTCGTCTTGCCGGAGCCGGATTCGCCGATCACGCCGAGCGTACTGCCGCGCGGGATCGACAAACTGACGTCGTCGAGCACGCGCACGGCGGGATTGCCGAAGCGATCGATACGTCCGTAACCCGCCGAGAGCCCGCGAATTTCGAGCAGCGGCGGGATGTGCTTGCCGAGATTCTGCGGCGTCTCCAGCTCCGCTTCCGGACGGCGCGTAGCGGCAAGCAGTTGACGCGTATAAGCATCCACGGGCGCATCGAGCACTTGCGCAACCACGCCGTTCTCTTTCACCGCGCCGCCATTCAGCACGACGATGCGGTCCGCCATCTGCGCGACTACAGCCAGATCGTGCGACACGTACACGGCCGTCGTGCCGAGTTCGCGGATCACTTTCTTGAAGGCCGCGAGCACTTCGATCTGCGTGGTGACGTCGAGCGCGGTGGTCGGTTCGTCGAACACCACCACGGCCGGATCGGTGATCAACGCCATCGCGGCCATCAAGCGTTGCAACTGGCCGCCAGACACCTGGTGCGGATAGCGCTCGCCAATCGTCTCCGGCGCAGGCAGCGCCAAAGCGCGGAACAGGTCGATCGCTTTCGCGCGCGCCGCGTCTTTCGTCATCAAGTGATGCAGCAATGCGGGTTCGGTCACCTGATCCATGATCGTGCGCGCCGGATTGAAGCCTGCCGACGCACTCTGCGCAACATAGGCCACGGTCCGTGCCCGCAATGCGCGACGACCTTTGGCATCGAGCGACAGCACATCCACCTCGCCGACGCGCACCGAGCCGCTGCTGATCGAGCACCCTGCCCGCGCATAGCCGAGCAAGGACAACGCGATGGTCGTCTTGCCTGAGCCGGACTCGCCGATCAGCGCCAGCACCTCGCCCTTCTTCACCGAGAAATCGACGCCCTTGACGATCTCCGTCACCGGCCCCGGCGCCGCACCGGCGACGACCCGCAGGCCCTTCACTTCAATCATGTCCCGATCAGCCATCATGCACCTCCATGGCTACGGCCACGACGCCGCAAGTTGTCGATCAGCAGATTCATGCCGATGGTCAGCGTCGCAATCGCAACGGCCGGCATCAGAACGGCAGGCGCACCCTCGGACAAACCGCCGATGTTCTCGCGCACGAGCGAACCCCAATCCGCATTCGGCGGCTGCACGCCAAGGCCGAGGAAACTCAGCCCGCTCAGCAGCAGCACGATGAACACGAAGCGCAAACCAAAATCGGCGAGCATAGGATGAATCATGTTCGGCAGCACTTCGACGCGTGCGATATAAAAGATGCCCTCGCCGCGCGCTCTCGCCACCTGCACGTATTCGAGCCCCATCAGGTTCACTGCGAGTGAGCGCGAAATACGGAATGCGCCGGGGATATAGGCCAACGCGGCAACCGTCGTCAGCATTGGGATCGACGAACCGAACGCGGCGATCACCACGAGCGCGAGCACCTTGCTCGGAATCGAAATCAGCGCGTCGAACAGACGGCTCAGGATTTCATCGACCCAACGGCCGGACACCGCGGCTAGCAAACCGAAGAACGTGCCGATCAAACTGGCAAGCACGGCAGCGGCCAGCGCGAGGCCCATCGTATAGCGCGCGCCGTAGAGAATCCGGCTCAACATATCGCGGCCGAGATAGTCGGTGCCGAGCGGATACGCCGCGCTATAGCGGCCGAAAATCTCCGTCGACGTCAGCGTGCCGCCTTTATACGGTGCAACCAGCGGCCCGATGAACGCGACGATCAGCCAGAAAGTCACCAGCACGAGGCCGATCAGGCCGAGCACGGAGAAGCGATGCACCAGCCGTTTCAACACGCCCTGCTTCAGCGCAGCCGTTTCGACGACCGGCGTCTCGATGACGGGTTCATCGACGCCCAGGTCGTACAGCTCGGTAGTGGCATGGGGAACGTGAGGAACGTGGGGATTGGTAGGTTGGCTCATCATCGACGCAGCCTCGGATTGGATACGATTTGACACAGGTCGGCGATCAACACCAACGCGAGATACGCCGCGCAGAACACCATCACGCAGCCCTGCACGAGCGGCATGTCACGATTGGTGACGGCGTCCACCATCAGGCTCGCAAGGCCGGGATAGTTGAAGATCGACTCCACGATCACCACGCCGCCGAACAGATACGACAGGCTCAACGCCACCGCATTGGCAATCGGGCCGATGGTGTTGGGCAACACATGCCGCAATACCACACGGGCGGGCGATGCGCCCTTCAACACCGCCATTTCCACATACGATGAATTGAGCTGATCGAGCACCGCGGCCCGCGTCATGCGCGCCATCTGCGCGACAATCACGCAGCACAGCGTCATCACCGGCATCGCGTAGATGCGCAGCAGCGCGCCGAACGAATGGACCTCGGAGAGATACGACAGCGCCGGCAGCCAGCGCAGCTTGACGGCGAAGATCAGCACGGCGATGGTGGCGATCAGAAATTCCGGCACGGCCACCGTCGACAGCGTGAGCACGTTGAGCGTGCGATCGAGCAGCGAACCACGGAACATTGCTGACGAAATACCGATCAGCAAGGCCACGGGCACCGAGACCAGCGCCGTGAGCCCAGCTAACACCAGCGAATTCGGCAGACGCGTGGCGATCAACTCGCTCACGGGCAGATTGTTCGACAGCGAAGTGCCGAAGTTGCCGCTGACAATATGAAAAAGCCACTCGAAGTAGCGTTGCAGCGCCGGCTGGTCGAGCCCGAACTGGTGCCGCAGTGCCGCGACGGCTTCCGGGGTTGCCGCCTGGCCGAGCGCCTGTTGAGCGGCATCGCCGGGAAGCAGCCCGGTGATGGCGAACACGACCGCGGAGACCAGCAGTAGCGTAAGCAGCGCGAGGCCAAGGCGCGCGGCGATGAGTCGTTGCGCATGTGCTTTCATCGAAAGTCGGCTCCAAGGGTGAAGCCGCACGCCGCGAACAGGCGGCGTGCGTATTGCCGGGTTCGACTTCCCAGTTCGTCAGACTGGAAACCCTTTGTTACTGCTCGTCAGACACGAACGGCTCAAGCATCCAGCCAGACGTTTTCCGCGAACATGAAGCCCATCAGGCCGGCCAGCGGAATCGAGCCGAGGCCCTTGAGTTTCGTCGTGTAGGCATCGAGCGAGCTCTGGAACAGCGGAATGCCAACCCCGCCGGTTTCATGCACCAGCACCTGCATATCGCCGTAAATCTTCTTGCGCTTAGCATCGTCCGGTTCGCCGCGTGCCGCAAGCAGCATCTGGTCGAACTTCGGGCTCTTCCAGTTCGCTTCGTTCCACGGTGCGTCCGACTTGAAGAACTGGGTGAAGATCACGTCGGCGCTCGGACGCGCGTTGACGTTGCCGAAACCCAGCGGATGCTTCATCCAGTGGTTCGACCAGTAACCATCCGCCGGCACGCGCGACACCTGCAGATTCAGACCGGCTTGCGGCGCGACCTGCTGCAGGAACATCGCCATTTCAACCGAGCCTTCCGCCGCCGGCGACGCGAAAATCTGGATCGGCGCGCTGCCGACCTTCGCCTTCTGGAAATGGAACTTCGCCTTGTCCGGATCGAAGGCACGCTGCGGCAAGCCGGCCAGGTAGTACTTGTTGGTCGGATCGATAGGCTGATCGTTGCCGATCGCGCCATAACCCTGGAAGATCGCGCGGCGCATCTGCTCGCGGTCCTGCAGGTACATCATGCCTCGCCGAAAATCGTCGTTGCCGGTAATGCCGCCTTCGTCGCGAACCACCAGGTCGGTGTACAGACCCGTCTTCGTCTCCAGCACGGAGAAACCGCCGGCGCTCTTGATCTGCGTGGTCGAACGCGGGCTCACCGCGTTGATCAGTTGCACGTCGCCCGAGAGCAGCGCGTTCACGCGCGCCGATTCGTCGCCAATGCCGATCAGTTCGACTTCGTCCAGGTGCGGCAGACCCGGCTTCCAGTACTTCTCGTTCTTCACGCCAACCGTGCGCACGCCCGGCGAGAATTCCTTGACCTTGAACGGGCCCGTGCCGACCGCCGTTTTGAAGTCCTTGGTGCCGTCCTTGATGATCTGGAAATGCGAGGTGGCGAGAATCACCGGCAGATCGGCGTTCGGACCTTCGAGCGTGATCGTCACTTCGTTCGGACCCGTCGCCTTCACTTCCTTGATCTGATCGGCGAGCGTCTTCGCTTTCGAGGCCGTCGCCGGATCCTTATGGCGCATGATCGAGTACACGACGTCTGCCGGTGCGAGCGACTTGCCGTCGTGGAACTGCACGCCGGGGCGCAGCTTGACGACCCACACCGTCGCATCCGTCGTTTCCAGCGCGGTGGCGAGCGCCATCTTTGCACCGAGATGCGAATCGAGTTCGGTCAGGCAGTTGTAGAACATGAAGCCGCGGACATAGTCCGTGCCGAGCGCGCCCTTTGCCGGATCGAGCGTGTCGGCGGCCGATGCGGACTGCGTTGCCACCCGGATCTTGCCGCCCTGCTTCGGCTTCGCTTGCGCAAATGCCTCGCCGCTCGCGGTCAGAAGACCGGCGCCCGTCACCGACATCATCCCGGCCGCGGCCATCGCGCGCAGCACGCCGCGCCGCGACGCGCCTTTTGACGTCAAGCGTTCCAGCTCGGTGCCGAGTTGAAGAGCGCCGTATTGTGAGGTTTCCTTATTCATCGAACTTCTCCGCGAGGGTGACAGGGATAGCTGCGTGGTTTTTTAATGGCAAATGCAACAGTGAAGAATCAATAGAAAATGTCTTTGATGCGGTAGTACGTCCCCACCAGCGGCAGGAACCAGGGTTTGCCGGTGTGGCCTGGAATCGCCGGCCACTCCGACTCGCGCCACGGATTACGCTCTTCGTGGCCGTCCATCACGTCGGCCATCACCTGGCCCATATGCGTCGACATCTGCGTGCCGTGGCCGCTGTAACCCAGCGAGAAGTAAATTCCGTCGTGCTGCCCGGCATGCGGGAGGCGGTCCGCGGTCATGTCCACGAGGCCGCCCCAGCAATAGTCGATGCGCGCATTGGCCAGCATCGGGAACATCGCCGCGAGACCTTGCTGCAGAATCCTGCCGCTCTTTGCATCGGAGGGCCGCTCGGACGCCGTGAAGCGTGCGCGGCCACCGAACAGCAAACGTGAATCGGGCGTCACGCGGAAGTAGTTATGCATCAACCGCGTGGTGGTGTACGCGCGCCGGTTCGGAAACACCTGTGCCAGCAGTTCCGGCGCCAGCGGTTCCGTCACGACGATGAACGAACCGACCGGCGCCAGCCGCCGCCGGTACCAGCCGAACGGACCATGCCGCGACGGGCCGGTGGCGATCAACACCTGTTTCGCCCGTACTTCGCCGCGTGCGGTGGTCACCTTGAAGCCGGCGCCGTCCTTCGCGATCGCAGTGACCGCCGCGTTTTCATACAGCTTCGCGCCGCGACGAACCGCGGCATCGGCGAGCCCGACCGTGAACTTGCCCATATGCATCTGGCCACCGTGCCGTTGCAGCAACCCGCCGTAAAAACTGTCCGACTGGATCTCGCCGCGAATCCGCTCACGTCCGATTAATTCGATATCCGTATCGACTTCGCGCCGGATCAACTCCGCCGTCTTCTCCAGATGCCCGAGGTGATGCGGTTTCGACGCCAGCTTCAGCTTGCCGGTCGCGCTGTAATTGCAATCGATGCTTTCCTCGCGAATCAGACGCTCGACCGTATCGACCGCATCCGAAAACGCGCGGTAGCAGGCACTGGCCCGCTCCACACCGAGTTGCGCGACCAGCGCGACGAAGTCCTGCGCGACGCCGGTATTGACCTGACCGCCGTTGCGCCCGGACGCGCCGCCGCCGATTCGCCCTGCGTCGAGCACCGTCACCGAAGCGCCGCGCTTGCCCAAGGCCTGCGCTGCCGAGAGCCCGGTGAAGCCGCCGCCGATCACGACGACATCGGCCTGGCCTTCAACCGGACCTTCACACGCCGAAACGAGCGGCGGTGCGGTGTCGAGCCAATAGGAATCGAGCTTCATCCGGTCTGTCCTTGAGATGGGCAATGAGCGAGGCGATCAATGTGCAAACGTCGCTTACAGGCCGAGTTCCGCGGCCAGATGCGGAATGTCGTTGACTTCGTAGTACTGGTAGTACGGCGTCGACGGTTCGTGGCCGCGCTTGACGAAAGCCTTGTGTTTGACTCCCATGTCATGCACGGTCATCAGGTCGTAGCGCAGGCTCGACGACACGTGCAGCACGTCTTCCGGATTGCAGTTCAGCTGGTCGAACATATATTCGAAGCCTTGCATGCGCGGCTTGTACGACTGCGCCTGCTCTGCCGTGAAGACGGCGTGGAACGGCGCGCCAAGCTTGTCGACGTTGCTCTGGATCTGGCTGTTCGACGCGTTCGACAGAATCACCAGCTTGTACTTCTTCGCCAGACGCGAGAGGCCTTCCGGCACGTCCGGATGCGGACCCCAGGTCGGCACCGCCGTGTAGATCTTCTCGGCTTCCACTTCGTTGAACTCGACATTCATGCGCTTGCAGGCGCGGCGCAACGCGTTGACGACCACGTCGCGATACGGCTTCCATGCACCGAGCACTTCGTCACGACGATAGCCGGAGTAGAACGTAACGAGCTTCTCCAGGTCGTCGCCTTGCAACACGTGGCCGAACATTTCGCGGGTCATGTCGGCCATGCGAAATTTGGTCAGCGTGCCGTAGCAGTCGAAGGTGATGTACTTCGGTTCGAAATCGATCATGGTGCAGTCCTATCGTGGTGGTGAACCCACATTGAGTTCAGTGACGAAAACAGTTGATGCTCATTCCTGTTAAAGATTTAATCAGCGCAAAAATATAGATGTTCCTGATTAGGGCGCTGCTGATGACACAAACCATGCGTTTTGAGGCCACTGCGCAGCACAGTCTGCGGTGGACGGGCTGAAAGCCCCGTCCGTATTGGTGTTGCGGGATTCGATGCTGATCGACTCGTTGTACCGGCCGGTGAAAGTCGAACCCGTGAAACCGCGTACGGGTTTCCGCTTACGAGTCCTTGCTGACATCAAGCACGCAAGTCGATCAACACGCTTTTGAAACGCAGGTTTGCCTCGTAAGCCTGGCGGCCGAGGTCCTTGCCGATGCCTGAACGCTTGTAGCCGCCGGTGGGGATCATGAAGTCGGAAGTCCGGCCGTAGCGGTTGACCCAGACCGTCCCCGCTTCGAGGCCGCGCACGAGGCGCAGCGCCCGGCCGAGATCGGCGGTGTGCACGCCGGCAGCGAGGCCGTACTCGGGATGCTGGGCGAGCGCGAGCGCTTCTTCTTCGGTGTCGAAGGTTTGCAGTGTCAGCACAGGGCCGAACACTTCTTCGCGCACGGCCTCGGAGTGGGCGGTGACGTTCGTGAGCAAGGTGGGTATATAGAACGCGCCATTCGCCCCAACGTCAGCACGCACGCCGCCAAAGCGCAGCGTCGCGCCCGCATCCAGCGTGCGCCCGACAATTCCTTCGATGCGTGCTGCCTGGGGCGCGGAGATGATCGGCGACAACGTCGTGCCAGCGGCCCACGTCGCACCAGGTTTCAACTCGGCGAAGACCTTGCCGATGCGCTCGGCGAGCGGCTCCGCCAGGCTTCGCTCGACCAGCAGACGCGAACCCGCGACACACACCTGGCCCGCATTGCCGGTGATGGCGCCGGCAATCCGCCGTGCCACATCGTCGAGACGCGGGGCGTCGGCGAATACGATTTGCGGGCTCTTGCCGCCCAGTTCGAGCGTGACCGGCTTCGTGCCGCTATTGGCGCAGGCCGCCATGATCGCGGCGCCCGTACGCGTGGAACCGGTGAAGGTAACTTTGCTGATCTTCGGATGGCGCACCAGTTCGTCGCCGGTGACACGGCCATCGCCCTGGATCACGTTGAAGATGCCGGCCGGCACACCCGCCTGCACAGCCAGTTCAGCGAGCCGCAACACCGAAAACGGCGTCATCTCCGAGGGCTTCAGCACAACGGCGTTGCCCGCCGCCAGGGCGGGCGCGATCTTCCACGACGCCATCACCAGCGGGAAATTCCATGGCGCGATCGCCCCGATCACGCCGTACGGTTCGGCGATCGTCATGCCGAGGTGGTCATGATCGGTCGCGGCCACGTCGCCGCCCACCTTGTCGGCGAACTCGGCGTAGAAGCGGATGCCCTCGGCGGTGAACGGCACGTCCCAGCCGATTGCCTGAGCAATCGGACGCGTCGAACCGAGCGCCTCCAGACGGCCCAGGAACGGCGCATCAGCTTCGACCAGCTCGGCGAACCGGCGCAGGATCTTCGCGCGCTCGCGCGGCGCCATGCGCGCCCAGCCGCTCGTTCTGAAAGCCTGCCAGGCATTCTCCACCGCGCGGTCCACCATCCCGGCGCCGGCGACCGGCACGGAAGCATAGATCACGCCGTCCGAGGGGCGCGCAACCTCGATGCGGCGCTCGCCGCCGCGCTCGTTCTCGTCGACATACTCACCGCCGATAAAATGCCCGCTGCGAATCGCGACGTCGTCCGGATTGAAGCTGTCCATGAGAAAGGTTTCCTGTGTGACTGCTGTGGGTCCCGGGCGGTGCGTCTCGAGCGCGCCGCCGTCATGCCAAAATCGTAGAGCCGCAGGCGCGGCATATATCGCCGACAAAAATCCCCACGCAGCAGAACGCGCTTGTAATGCACGATGAAACGTGGTGTTTTGCATCGATTTGCGATGCGGCCCTCTCGAGCGGCCCGGATAAAAAGATCGTCCTAGTCACACCGCGCACCGAATGACAAAGTGACGGCGTAAGCCTTCAGCCATCCAGGGAGTACGGCGTGTCCGATCCGATTACCTACAGACGCTTTACCCACGAGGACATCCCCGCCGCGCATGCGCTGACGGTCGAGCTCAAATGGCCGCATCGCCCGGACGACTGGCGATTCGTCGTTCAACTTGGCGTGGGTTTCGTCGCGGAAGATGCGAGCGGCGTGATCGGCACGGCCTTGTGCTGGAAATACGGCGCCGACCGGGCCTCGCTCGGAATGGTGATCGTGTCCCCCGAGCAGCAAGGGCGCGGCATCGGCCGGAAGTTGATGGAGTTGGTGCTGGAAGAACTCGGCGGCCGGGTCACGTTGCTGCACGCCACCACGGCGGGGCAGCCTTTGTATGAAAAGCTCGGTTTTCACGCGATCGGCACGATCGACCAACATCAGGGCGCCGCATTTCAGCCGCCCCTCGTTTCATTGCCGCCTGGGGAACGCCTGCGCCCGCTCGGTTCGAGCGATACGGCACGGCTGGTCGAACTGGCCTCGCAGGCAAGCGGTCTGGATCGCGGAGAAGTCTTGCCCGCCCTGTTGAGCGCCGCCGATGGCATCGCCCTCGATCGCGACGGCGAACTGGTCGGCTTTGCCCTGTTTCGCCGCTTCGGACGGGGCTTTGCGATCGGACCGGTGGTCGCACCCGAGTCGGAAGATTCGAGCCGCGCCAAAGCGTTGATCAGCCACTGGCTCGCGCTGAACGAAGGTGTGTTCGTGCGCATCGATACGCCGGGCGAAAGCGGGCTGACCGAATGGCTGACGCAGTTGGGGCTGCCAAGGGTGGATACGGTCGTCAAAATGGTTCGGCATGCCACGCCGGCCGATCTTGCGGCCGCTAGCAAGGACGCGCCGTATCTGCAATACGGCATCATCAACCAGGCAATCTGCTGACCCACCATGGCCTTCCTTTATAAAGCCGACCCGGCGCGTGGCGCGCAATGGGCCAAACTCTTCGCGCAGAAAGCACCGCACCTGCCGTTCCACGTCTGGCCCGATCTCGGCGACCCGGCCGCGATCCGTTATCTCGCCGCCTGGCAACCGCCGGAAGATCCCACCCGCACCTTCCCGAACCTCGAAATCGTGTTCTCGGTCGGCGCGGGCATCGACCAGTTCGACCTGTCAGGCGTGCCGGCACATATCCCGGTAGTACGGATGATCGAACCCGGCATTATTGAAGGGATGGTCGAGTACGTCACGCAAGCCGTGCTGACGATTCATCGCGATCTGTTCGACTATGGCCATCAGCAACAACAGCAGATCTGGCGTGAACTGCCCGCCCAGCCGGCCAGCGCTCGCCGCGTTGGCGTCCTGGGGCTCGGCGTGCTGGGCACGGCGGTGCTGGACAAGCTGCGGCTGTTCGGCTTCACCTGCGCGGGTTGGAGCCGTTCGCCGCGTGAGATCGAGGGCATCGATTGCTATGCAGGCGAAGGCGCACTGGATAAGTTTCTCGCCCGCACCGACATTCTGATCTGCCTGTTACCGCTCACGCCCGCCACGCGCGGCCTGCTCAACGCCGAATTGTTCGCGAAGCTGCCGCGCGGCGCATCGCTGATCCAAACCGGGCGCGGTCCGCATCTGAATCAGCCCGATCTGCTGGCAGCGCTGGACAGCGGCCAGTTGCACAACGCCATTCTCGACGTCACCGATCCCGAGCCGCTGCCCGCCGGTCACCCGTTGTGGACGCATCCACGTGTGCGCATCACGCCTCATATCGCCAGCGCGACGCGGCCGGAGAGCGCCGTCGACGTGGTGCTCGAGAACCTGCGCCGCCATCGCGAAGGCCTGCCGATGCTCGGTCAGATCGACCGGACCCAGGGATATTGAAAGTGACGCTGAACGGAGCGCCCACCCGGCGCGGCTTTTCAGCGTCCGCAGCAGAAAATGCTGATGCCGCACATAAAAACGCGTCGGACGCGCTTTTCAGGCAATTGTTTAGGTGAGCAGGCAATCGCCCTGGGTCAGTAGTATGGAACGGTCAACAGCCCCTTCCCGCGACGAGAACCCATCATGCCGATCCATTCGCTCATTGAAGCCGACCGCAAGCATCTGATTCACCCGGTTATTAGCTACCGCGCGCACGAAGCCCGCGGCGTCACCGTCCTCGAGTCCGCCAGCGGCGCGTTCCTGCGCGACGCGGCCGGCAACGAACTGCTCGACGCCTTTTCCGGCCTGTGGTGCGTGAATGTGGGCTACGGCCAGCAAAGCATTGTCGACGTCGCCACCGAGCAGATGAAGAAACTGCCCTACGCGACCAGCTATTTCCATTTCGGCTCGGCCCCGGCGATCGAACTGGCGCAAAAGCTGGTGGAAGTGTCGCCTGCTTCGCTGCAACACGTGTACTTCACGCTCGGCGGCTCCGATGCAGTCGATTCGGCCATCCGTTTCATCACGCACTACTTCAATGCGACCGGCCGGCCGTCGAAGAAACACATCATCGCGCTGCAACGCGGCTACCACGGCTCGTCGACGATGGGCGCGGGGCTCACCGCCTTGCCCGCCTTCCACCGCAATTTCGATCTGCCGCTGCCGAACCAGCATCATCTGCCGTCGCCGTACGCGTACCGCAACGATTTCGCCGACGACGCCGCATTGATCGCCGCCTCAGTGGCCGCGCTCGAAGCGAAGGTAGCCGAACTCGGCGCGGACAACGTCGCCGCCTTCTTCTGCGAACCGATCCAAGGCTCGGGCGGCGTGATCGTGCCGCCGGTCGGCTGGTTGAAAGCGATGCGCGAAAGCTGCCGTAAGCTCGGCATTCTGTTCGTCGCCGATGAAGTCATCACCGGTTTTGGCCGCACGGGTCCTCTGTTCGCGTGCCAGGGCGAAAACGTCGAACCGGACCTGATGACGGTGGCAAAGGGTTTGACCTCAGGCTATGCGCCGATGGGCGCCGTGCTGATGTCTGACGAAATCTATCAAGGTATCGCCGACGGCGACGCCGAAGCGATCATTGGCCACGGCCATACGTATTCGGCGCATCCAGTCAGCGCCGCGATCGGTCTCGAAGTGCTGCGCCTCTATCACGAAGGCGGCCTGCTCGCGAACGGCGTGGCGCGTGGCCCGCGTTTCGCCCGCGGCCTCGACGCGCTGCTCGCGCATCCGCTGGTAGGCGACTCGCGCCATCGTGGCCTGCTCGGCGCACTCGAACTGGTATCGGACAAGGACAGCAAGGCTGGTTTCGATCCGGCGCTGAAACTGTCCGAACGAATCGCCGCGGCGGCGTATGAAAACCGCCTGATCTTCCGCGCCTTCGGCGACAATATTCTCGGCTTTGCGCCGGCGCTGTCGTACACCGAGGCCGAGTTCGATCTGATGTTCGAGCGCCTTGAAAAGACCCTCGACGACGTTCTAGCGCAAGCCGATGTCCGGGCCGCGCTGAAGGTCAAAATTCATGCCACTGCGTGCTAGAGTAGAGGGCCCTTCGAGACCCTTTCACCCATCGCCGGAGCGACAACGTTACGATGAGCAGCGACAGCAAGCTGGACCGGATTGACCTGCGCATACTTTCCCAGTTGCAGAAGAAAGGCCGCATAACCAACGTCGAGCTTGCCGACGCGGTCGGCCTTTCGCCCAGTCCTTGCCTTATCCGCGTCAAGCGTCTGGAGAAGGCCGGCTACATCATCGGGTACGGCGCGCAGATCCAGCTCGAAAAGCTCGGCGACGTGCAGATCGTGTTTACCGAAGTCACGCTCGCCGACCATCGGCGGGAAGACTTCATCAAGTTCGTGAATGCGATCAAAGACGTCGACGAGATCGTCGAGTGCCATCTGGCGAGCGGCGGCTATGACTACCTGCTGAAGTTCGTCACGCGCAGCGTGAGTCACTACCAGAGCATCATCGAGGGTCTGCTGGAACGTGATATCGGCATCGAAAAGTACTTCAGCTACGTGATCATCAAGTCGCCGTTCGTGAAGAGTCACTATCCGCTCGAAACGCTGTTCTCGCAGAACCACAACTAGTCCAACAGCCCGTTACGGATAATCGCTAAACCGGGATGTTGGTTCGGTTTCCGTTGTCGCCGGTGTATAGCCCGGCACATTCGCGCGAAACTGATTGAGCAGACCGTTATCGACCTGCGAAAAGCCTTTGAGCTGAAGTTGCATTAACACACGCGTGCCGGTGCTGGGCGACGTGGTCGAGCTGGTGGCGTTGGTGTATTTCTCGAACGCCACGCCGAGCGACCAGCAATCCGCGTCGTATTGAAGGCCTAGCAGGCCCGCGATCAGCCGATGGGCGCTCATGTCGTAATTGACCCGCGCCACACTGACAACGTTGTGCAGTAACGGCCATTGCTCGGACACGATGAACTGATTGACCGGTTGATAATCAAGCGTGCTGTTCGCACGCGTATAGCGATACGCGACATTCAACACCTCCCGTGAAGCCGGCGACCAGCCAAAGCCGGCTTCCGCATTCGTCAGATAGTGGTTGGCCTGGCTGTACTCCACGGCCTGTTCCGCTGAAAAACCCGCCCGCAGCTTGTACGACGCGCCGGCAATCACACTCGTGCGCGCAACGGTGCCAATTGCATCGTCTGTATTGAGCGTTACGCGTGGCGTACGAAAATCGTACTGCTCTGCAAGGACGAAACGGGACCGTTCGTCGCCGCTCGCGGCATCGATGAAGCGCGTCGTCAGCGCTGCCGTGACGCGGTTGGCATCGGACACTCGGTCATTGCCGACGAAGCTGTTAGGCATGAACAGTTCCGCCAGCCCGAAATCGGCCGTCGCCGTATCGAACAGCGGCGCGAACGCCTGGTTGCGGTAGGGCGTGTACACATAGAACAGCCGCGGTTCGAGCGTCTGGATGTACGACTGCCCGAAGAGCCGCACGCTTCGCTCGAAGCGCATGCCCGAATCCAGGGTGAAGGTCGGCACGTTGACGTTAAACGTCTTGGGCTGCCCGGCGGGCGCATCCGATCCGATCGTCGTCAGGTCATACGCCGCGAAATGCCATGCGAGCTTCGGCGTGATGAACCAGCCCGGACGCTCGATCGGATAGCTGACGTAAGGGTTGAAAACGAAGCGGTTGCCTTGCGTCGCATCGGACGACGAAATCGTGAAACGCGTCGCATCCGCTTCGGCGCCGAAATCGAAGCCCCCCACGTTATAACGCGCGTACTTAACATTGACCTGCGGTTCACGGTTATAGGTCGAGTCGCTGGTGAAAGCCTGCCAACGTTGCTCGCGAGCCAGCACACTCCACGGCCCGTTTGAGTAAGTCAAGCCCGCTTCCTGCTGATACAGCGTGGTGGAACCCGTCGGAAACGCGACACCCGACGCAAGATCGGTGACCACCGTCGAGTCCGATACCCGGTTGTAGTCGAGGTAGGCGCCAAAGCCCGAACCGAGGTTCCAGTTCTGTTTCAGCGCGATCGAGTAACGGTCGGTTTTGGTGATCGCATCGTGTGGCAGCCACGCGACCGAGATCGTCCCCGAATCGTTCGGCTCCAGATAGCGGTAGTCCGCCGTCAACATCTCGCCTCGCTTCGACATGAGGCGAGGCGTCAGGGTTAAATCGTAGTTCGGTGCGAGGTTGAAGTAGTACGGCAACGCAACGTCGACGCCGTTGGTTGAACTGATCGAGAACGTCGGCGGCAGGAAGCCGCTGCGCCGCGCGCCGGACAAGGGAAACGATAGCCACGGGCTCGCCAGCAGCGGTACGCCCTGGAAAAACAGCACACCGTTGTATGCGATCCCCTCGTCGTTACCGTTGTCGATGTCGAATTCGGAGGCCTTCAGATACCACGCGGGATCCGACTCGCATTGGCAGGTGCTGTACGTACCGTGATGAACGACGGTGCGCTCGCTATCCACCACATCCACGCGTTGAGCGCTCCCCCACCCTCCCGTCAGATGAAACCGGTACTTCGGCACGCTCATATAGCCTTCATTCGCTGCGACGTAGAAATGCGCGTCCGGGCCATCGAACACATTGCCGTTGTTGACGAGGCGCACCTGTCCGTACGCGTCGACCTTGTCGGTATCGACGTCATAGTGCAGCGCATCGCCTTTAACGATCGATGCGTAACGCCGCAGTTGCGCGTGACCTTTCAGCGAAACGTCCGTGTCGTTGGTGGTGGTCACCGAATCGGCGACGGCCGCAGTAACGGGCTTGTCGCCCGGCCGTAAGGGTTGCTCGGTCAGTTGCGGATCGAGCCGCAGGCCCCAGACGCCGTCGAGCGGTTCCGGAATCGCAGACGCACCGACTAATTGCGCATATCCGGCGAGGGGCACGCATCCCGCTGTACCCAGCATGAAAGAAACGAGAGGCCTTAAGCGTAGGCGTCGAAATACACCGCGTAGTATCAAAACAGATAAGGATCGGAAAGGATGACAGACGCATCAAGGCGAACGGAAGCCCTGACTTGCGTCAGGATGAACAGCAGCGAATGCACACGGCGCTATTGAAGCGTGACGTCCTTGGCGCGGGGGTCCGCTGGCGCGGCTGTCGCGCTTGCGGCGCCGCCCAGCGCCTGAAGCAGATACGGAATCTGCTCCGCAGGCAACGAAAACGACAGCCCCGCACTGCCGGATAGACGGAAGCGGATCACCACCATTTCCATGCCGTTCAGCCGGCCGACTTCCCAACCCTGGCAGTGCAGCGCGAAGCCCATCTCCTGATTGTTATGAATCACGCGGTCGGCGTGCTCGATTGCGTTCGGCAGCGCCACCAGCAGATCGTTGAACACCGAACGGTGCAGTGCCGCCGTGGGTTGATTGCCGTGAATCAGCAGATATTGACCGTCCGCCGTCAACTGCATATCGGTGATCGAATTCAGCATGAAAGTCGACGGATCAGACATAACGTGGGCCCTCCGGCACAAGCTCGGACCGGCCTGCCGCCCCGCTCACCGTGTTGCCGGGCACGGCGCGAAGCGTGCGCATCGACGCCATCGCCAGATGGACTGAAAAGATCGGTGAGGAACTGACGCGCAAGACAGCCGCAAGAACCGCCGGTGAAAGAAATTCAATCATGACCACTTCTCCAGATCGCGTTACGCAGGTAGCGGAATCGACAATTTGACGATAGCAGTGCAAAGTCGCCGCCAGGTTACGCGCGGACTACGCTTCTTTTGCGTCTGTAACGCATTATTTCGAAGCTCGCGCTCCAATCGGCGTCCGCCTGCGCGGGCGCTCGCTGCGCACCCTGGCGGCCTGAATGGTCGGAAAGTTTTCAGTAACGATCGGCAGAAAACGCGTCCCTATACTTCGCGCTTTCCAGAGTCATGGAACGTCGTTTCGAATGCGTCGCTTGCCTTCGAGCGCTCACGTCTGCGCTCCGCGCGCTGCATCAGGACTGAAAACCCAAGATGAATCTTCAAGTTTTAACGAGCCGTATCGCCGGCGCACTCTCGCTCGTCGGTGTCGCGCTGACAAGCGGGGCAGCCCACGCAGCGCAGCCGTTCGTGGTGCAGGACATCCGGATCGAGGGATTGCAGCGCGTCGAGCCCGGTACTGTGTTTGCCTACCTGCCCATCAAGCAGGGCGCCACGTTTGACGACGATAAGGCTTCGGAATCGATTCGCGCGCTGTACGCCACGGGCTTCTTCAACGACGTCAAGATTTCGACCGAAGGCAATGTCGTCATCGTTCACGTTCAGGAGCGCCCCGCGGTCGGCACGATCGACTTCGCCGGCATTCACGAGTTCGACAAGGAAAATCTGACCAAGGCGCTCGGTGCGGTCGGGCTTTCGCAGGGCCGCTACTACGACAAGGCGCTGGTCGACAAAGCCGAGCAGGAGTTGAAACGCCAGTACCTGACGCGTGGCTACTATGCCGCCGAAGTCACCACCACGATCACGCCGATCGACCGCAACCGGGTCGCGATACTGTTCTCTGTCGCAGAAGGTCCGAGCGCGAAGATCCGCCAGATCAACTTCATCGGCAACAACGTCTTCAGCACGGACACGTTACGCGATGAAATGCAGATGTCCACGCCGAACTGGTTCTCCTGGTACACGAAGAACGACCTGTACGCGAAAGACAAGCTGACCGGGGACCTGGAGCGCATCCGCTCGTACTACCTGAACCGTGGCTATCTGGAGTTCAACTTCGAGTCGACCCAGGTATCGCTTACGCCGGACAAGAAGGAGATGTACCTCACGGTCACGCTGCATGAAGGCGAGCCGTACACGGTTTCGTCGATCAAGCTCGCGGGCAATCTGCTCGATCGCGAAGCCGAGCTGACGAAGCTGGTCAATATCAAACCCGGCGAGCGCTTCTCCGCTGAAAAATTGCAGGCAACCACCAAGGCGATCGTCGACAAACTCGGCGAATACGGTTACGCGTTTGCCACGGTCAACGCGCTGCCGCAGATCGATCAGGAACACCATAAGGTCGACCTGACGCTGCAAGTGGACCCGAGCCGCCGTGTCTACGTGCGTCACATCAACGTGGTCGGCAACACCCGCACCCGCGACGAAGTGGTGCGCCGCGAAATGCGCCAGCTTGAAAGCTCGTGGTTCGATTCGAACCGCCTCGCGCTGTCGAAAGACCGGGTCAACCGTCTCGGCTACTTCACAGACGTAGACGTCACCACGGTGCCGGTGGAAGGCTCGCCCGACCAGGTCGATGTGGACGTCAAGGTGAGCGAAAAGCCGACCGGCGCGATTACCCTTGGCGCGGGTTTTTCGTCAACAGACAAGGTGGTGTTGTCGGCCGGGATCTCGCAGGACAACGTGTTCGGTTCAGGCACCAGCCTCGCCGTAAACGTGAACACCGCGAAGACCTACCGCACCCTGACCGTGACGCAAACCGATCCGTATTTCACGGTGGACGGCATCAAGCGGATCACCGACGTCTACTACCGAACCTCCTATCCGCTTTACTACTACACCGACACGAGTTTCCGGATCATCACCGTGGGCGCGGATCTGAAATTCGGCATTCCGTTCTCGGAGGCCGATACCGTTTACTTCGGCGCCGGCCTCGAACAGAACCGGCTGTCCATTGATTCGTCGACGCCTCAGAGCTACAAGGACTACGTATCCGAATTCGGCAGCGTGGTGAACAACGTGCCGCTCACGGCGGCCTGGGCTCGGGACAACCGCGACAGTGCATTGGTGCCGAGCCGGGGCTATTTCTTTCAAGCCAATGGTGAAGTGGGCACCCCGCTTGGCAACACCGAGTACTACAAGACAGACGTGCAGGCGCAGTATTACTACTCGTTCTCACGCGGTTTCATTCTCGGCTTGAATCTTCAAGGTGGCTACGGCAACGGCTTCGCCGGAAAAGCCTATCCGATCTTCAAGAATTACTACGCGGGTGGTATCGGCTCGGTACGCGGCTACGAATCGGGCTCGCTCGGCCCGACCGACAAGACGACCGGCGACCCGATCGGCGGCTCGCGCATGGTCGTAGCCAACGTCGAGATGACCTTCCCGCTGCCGGGCACCGGCTGGGACCGCACGCTGCGCGTCTTCACCTTCGTGGATGCGGGCAACGTCTGGGGCAACGAAGGCAACAGCACGGGGGCCAACGGCCTGCGGTACAGCTACGGCGCCGGTCTTGAGTGGATTTCACCGATCGGCCCACTCAAGCTGTCGCTTGGTTTCCCGCTGATCAAACACTCCACCGACAAGTACCAGGTCTTCCAGTTTCAGATCGGCACATCGTTCTGATCACGTCGTTCTGCTTTGCAACGCCCGCGGTCATCGCATGAAGACCTCGGGCGTTACCTGCATCATTCCCTCACGCTTTCAGCCTCGCAGAGACGCTCAACCGGTATGAATCGGTTCGGCGCCCGTTCAAAGCACCGCATCTGCGTCCTCCTGTTTCAAGTTCACAAAGTCTCCTTATTTTCACCATCGTTGCTGCAACGTTGCTATCTATCATTCGCTCATCATCAGCGCGACTATGTCCGGTCCGCTTTCTGAATTCGATAGGTCGCTCCAAAGCAGCAGATGGTTGAATTGGCTGAACGTGAACATCGCACGGGCTGCAACCGTCGATTCCGGTTGGGAGGTAACGCAGATTTATGACGATCAGCCTTCTTGTAGTCGAACCCGATCAAGCCGTTCGGGATCAGTTGCGCTTTCATCTTCACAAGAACCAGATCGCACTCTCCGTGCTCTATAGCGCGGCTCAGCTTGTCAGCCGGGTGGAGCTGGAGTGCCCGTCAGCGATTCTATTGCGCGCCGAGTCGCCGATGAGCGAGGCGCGCGAGGCGCTCCGGCAGCTGCGGCTAGCCGGCTACGACATGCCCATCTTCGTGCAAAGCACCTCTGATGAGATCGTCGACAAAATCGTCGCCTTCGAACTGGGTGCGGACGACTATATCGTCGACCCAATCGATCCATACGAATTGACCGCCAGAATCAAACGCGCCGTACAACGCTGCAACCGCTCGCTTTGCGACGCGCCGGAGATTCGCGAGAAGGTGCTGTTCGGCAGCTACCAGATCGACTTCGCTACGCGGCGTCTGCTCAAGGACGGTTGCGAAATCACGCTGCGCTCCGGCGAGTTTGCGTTGCTCAAGCTGTTCGCAAGCAATCCGATGCGCATCCTGACGCGTTCGATGGTCAACAGCCAGCTAGGAAGAGCGGAGAGTCAGAAGGCCAGTCTGGATGTTGCGGTCTGCCGCTTGCGCGGCGTGATTGAGGCAGACCCGGCCAACCCCAGGTTCATTCAGACCTTGCGCGGACGAGGCTATATGTTCGTACCGTCGCTTGAGGAGTTCGAATAGTTCGAGTAGTTCGGATACCAGGCTTTGCTTGAGGCGGGCGAAAGCGAACGGCATAGCACGACACGTTGCGTGCTTGCCGCCATACTGCGTTATTTCTGACCTTCTTCTAACGCTAGCTGCATGATTGGCAACGTCATCGCGGCGTCGATCACGTCAATGATGTCGATATAGTCGACATAGTCGGAATACAGGTCACTGGTCGCCGCCAGCAGGCCACCGAACCCGTAATGGAAATCCGCCGGAACGATTGGCCTGAACCCCGAGGCATAGTGTGCCCGCGGCGCGCAGCTATTCAGATCGTCGACAACGCCGGCAGACGCGCTGTGATTCCCAAGTGCGAAAGCATTGATGCTCTCCCGGCGCAAACCATGGCGAATCGGAGGGCAGCAGATCGATGCCACGACCAGGACGACGATGAGGAGGCGCATAAGGGAAGTGTTCAAAGTGGATCTTGAAAGTCAGACAGCCGTAGGATAACGAAGTTTTTTTGGCTCAATTACACTCCCTTTCTCCTGGCCTGACCTACATGCGGCAACGCGGTTCAGCAGCGCTCAACCGCGTCGCAGACGCCCGCGGCCCGCAGGCGTAGAGGGGTCGTCAGCCAGAGTGTGGCGTTGACCGTTGCGATGCATCCGCACGCGCTCCCGAATCTCGGCCACGGTCGCGGCGCCTGGCACGGCAACGCAAGAGTACTCACCGTTGCGGTTGATCCATTCGACAATCCGGCAGCACTCGCCCCACGGCTGCATGAGCGGTGCGGACACGCGGCAGCCGCGTATCTTCATGACGTCGGTGGCGAGTGATGCGTTAGCGCCGTTTTCAACGGTGCCGCGCGTAGCGGCAGCAGTTGCTGTCTTTCGGCCGGGCCGGAAACCGCGCGACTCGGCACGGTTCACAGGTGAGGAGACTTGCATGAGATTGCTCCACTGACGGATCTGATCACCGGACATGGCCTCGTTGAGACCACCGTAAAAGTGCCATACCATCATAGCCAGACAACACGCAGAGACAACGAAGAAAGGATGGAGAAGTTGTGGAGATTCGTCGGTAAGTGTGGATTGACGTAGCATTCATCTAGAATTCAGCCATGCAAAGTGAAACTATCCGAATTCGACCAAGCCGCCCTTTAGGGACCTTTCTCTCGCGCGCGCGGCAGCAGCGAACGAAGATGCGCTTTGGCATTACCTGGAAAATGTTTCTCGCCGTTTTAATCGCCTGTCTGGCGATTTCCCTGACGATGGGCTACGCCTTGCGCGTGAGCTTCGAAAACGGCTTCCTGCACTATGTTCGGGAACGCAACGCCGGGCGCATCAAAGCCGTCATGGCGAAGGTGACGAGCGAATACGCCGCTCACGGCAACTGGAATTTCCTGCGGGAGCATCCCGAAGCATGGCTCGCGCTGCTGGACGGCGCCGCGCACGACGCCCTGCGCGAGGAACTCGCCACAGCGCAGACGGGCAAGCTGCCGGGCTGGAGAACCTTTCCCGGGAGCGGCAGCGTGCAACAACTGCTCGGGCCGCTTTCCGGCCCATCTGAAGGGCCGCATTGGGGCATGCGCCTGCCACCGGCGCCACCGTCCGGTCCGGACATCGCGATGGAGCGTGACCGTGTGTCGGCAAGCGGTGTCGTGGGCGGCGACAGTCGCTATGACCGGCCGCCTCCTTCAGCCCCGTTGGCGTCGTCTCCCGTCTCGCCCCCTTCGCATGACAGCGTGACACGTGACACGCCGCCCGAGGGGCCGCCCGTCACACTCTACGACGCCCGCCATGAACTCGTGGCGAGCACCGGCCAGCCGCCCCCACCCGGCAGCACGATGCGACCCGTCGTCTACGCCGGCAAGGTGGTCGGCTGGCTTGCCGTGAACGGGCCCGACACCCTTTCGGACGCCGCCGACATTGCATTCCAGGCGCAGCAGAAGCGCGCGACCTGGGAGATCGCGGGCGTGGCTATCGTGCTCGCAGCGCTAGTCGCGCTGGTCCTTGCGCGCATCGTGCTCGCACCGGTCAAGCGCTTGATGAATGCGACCCACCGCCTGGCCGGCGGGGACTACACGGCCCGGGTGCCGGCCGGCAGACGCGACGAGCTCGGCCGGCTTGCGGGCGACTTCAACGTATTGGCCGATTCATTGCAAAAAACCGAGCGCTCCCGGCGAGATTTCATCGCAGATATTTCACACGAACTGCGCACGCCGCTCGCCGTGCTCCGCGGGGAACTGGAAGCCATCGAAGACGGCGTGCATGTGTTCAACCGCGATTCGCTCACTTCGCTGCAAACCGAAGTGAACATGCTCAACAAGCTCATCGAAGATCTCTACGAGCTTTCTCTAAGCGATGTCGGCGCACTCAGCTATCGCAAGACGCCGACCCATGTCGGGCAACTGGCGCGGGCCTCGATCGAGGCCATGCGGGAGTCGTTCAAGGCGAAACGGATCGAGCTCGACCTGACCTGCATGCCGGACGTGGCCGACACGGCTTTCGCGGTCGATCCCGCGCGCTTCGTACAATTGCTAAAAAACCTGTTGCTGAATTCGTTGCGTTATACCGATCCGGACGGCCAGGTGCGCGTGTCGCTTTCGCAGAGCGCCGGCGGTTGGCAACTCGACGTGCAGGACTCCCTGCCCGGCGTGCCCGAGGCTGCGCTCGCGCACCTGTTCGACCGTTTCTATCGCGTGGACGAATCACGCAGCCGTCAGAACGGCGGTGCGGGCCTCGGCCTCTCGCTGTGCCACGCTATTGTGACCGCGCATGGCGGCACGATCGGCGCCAAGGCCTCGCCTCTGGGCGGCGTCTGGATCACTGCCCGCTTTCCATCGGAAGGAGACGTGACAACATGACCGAAGGGCGCCCTTCGCATATCCTGATCGTCGAGGATGAACCCAAGCTCGCCGCCGTGCTCGAAGCGTATTTGCAGCTCGAGGGCTTCGTCACCACGATCCTCGACGACGGCCATCAAGTGATGCCCTTCATTCGCTCGACGCCGCCGGCGCTGATGCTGCTCGACCTGATGCTGCCTGGCCGCAACGGCATGGATATCTGCCGCGAGCTACGGCAATTTTCGGCATTGCCCGTGATTATCCTGACCGCGCGCATCGACGAAATCGATCGTCTGCTGGGTCTCGAGATCGGCGCCGACGACTACGTCTGCAAACCGTTCAGTCCGCGCGAAGTGGTGGCGCGCGTCAAGGCGATCCTGCGCCGTGCAACGCCTGCCGCGGCGGCTGCGGACGGCTTGCCACAGGGACAACCGGGTTCACAGGGTCTCCAGGTCGACGAGCAGTTTCATCACGCCTTACTCGACGGTAAGGAACTCAAGCTCACCCCGCTTGAATTGCGGCTCCTCGCGCTGCTGATGAAATCGCCAGGACGAATTTTCTCCCGCGACTACCTGCTGAGTCATCTCTACGACGATCACCGGGTGGTCACCGACCGCACCATCGACAGCCATATCAAGAACCTGCGCCGCAAGCTGCAGGGCGCACGGCCGGACAGCGAGCCTATCGCGTCCGTGTACGGCGTGGGTTACCGGCTGGAAATCTGATCGACAGGATCGGATGCTGCCATGCAGTCTGTATCTGACTCCGACCGTTTTCGAATTCAGCCCGCCTTTTCCACCGCCGTTGTGTCAGGCGGCGGACTCCATTGCGCGAACTCCTCGCTCAGAAAGTCGACGCACACCCGCACCTTCGCCGACTGAGCGAGCCGCGCCGGATACACCGCCCACAGGTTCGCGGGTTGCGTGACCTCCGGCAACACCTGCTGCAACTGGCCGCTGTCGAGCAAGGGCCGCACATCCCACATCGAGCGCAACACGATTCCGCGTCCGGCCAGCGCCCATTGCACGGCCACCTCGCCGTGATTGGTCGACAGCGGTCCCGTGACCTTGATCGATGCCGCCTCGCCGCGCACCGTCAAACGCCACAGACCGAATGGATGGTCGCGCTCCTTGATCGCAAGACACGCGTGCGTCGACAGGTCCGCGAGTTGCCGCGGCGCGCCGTGCCGCGCGAGGTATTCCGGCGACGCACACAGTACCCGATGATTCGATGCGAGCCGTTTGGCAATCAGATGCGGCGCGATTTCGTCGCCGATGCGGATATCGAGGTCGAAGCCTTCGCCGCCCACGTCGACGAGACGGTCGAACAGATCGAGCCGCACGCTCAGTTGCGGATACCGGTCGGAGAACCGGGCCAGCGCGGGGGCGACGAAACGGCGACCAAAGCCGAAGCTGCTGGAGATACGCAACTTGCCGCCGGGGATGCGGCGCGTGGTAGAGACGTCTTCCACCAGTTGGTCGACGTCGTCGAGAATCTTTTCGGCCCAGGTGTAGACCCGTTCACCGGCCTCCGTAATCGCGACGCGCCGCGTGGAACGGTGCAATAAACGCGTACCGAGCGTAGTCTCGAGCACATTGATGCGTTTGCTGACGTACGCCGCGGACACCGACAGCGCCTCCGCCGCCGCGCTGAAACTCGATTTGCGCGCCACTTCGCAAAACACGCGCAAATCGCCTAGATCGGGTGATGGGACGGCGTTCATAGGTTGCTCGGTCGCAGATTGTTTGTACACGATTCGTGCACAGTGGCTTAACTAAAGCGACTATTTTAAGCCCAAACAGCAGGAATAAAATAAGCGCTATCGAACCATCGAAATTCCCAACGGAGGAGCAGGAACATGTCGAAGACCTATCGGATTGCGGTCATACCCGGCGACGGCATCGGCGTCGAAGTGATGCCGGAAGCCATTCGCGTGCTGGAGACGGTGAAAAAGCGCTTCGGCATCGAACTGGAGTATCAGCACATCGAATGGGCGAGCTGCGAGTACTACGCCAAGCACGGCAAGATGATGCCGGACGACTGGAAGGCCCAACTGCAATCCGCCGACGCGATTCTGTTCGGCGCGGTCGGCTGGCCCGACACGGTGCCCGACCATATCTCGCTGTGGGGGTCGCTGCTGAAGTTCCGGCGCGAATTCGACCAGTACATCAACCTGCGCCCTGCCCGGCTCTTCGCCGGTGTGCCTTCGCCGCTGGCGGGCCGCAAGGCGGGCGACATCGATTTCTGGATCGTGCGTGAGAACACCGAGGGCGAATATTCGTCGGTGGGTGGCGTGATGTTCGAAGGCACCGAGCGTGAGTTCGTGCTGCAGGAATCCGTGTTCACGCGGCACGGCAGCGAGCGCGTGCTGAAGTTCGCGTTCGACCTCGCGCAACGGCGCGAACGCAAGAAGATCACCGTGGCGACAAAGAGCAACGGTATCGCGATCAGCATGCCGTGGTGGGACAAATGCGCGGCCGGCGTCGCCGCGCAGTATCCAGATGTGACGTGGGACAAGCAGCACATCGACATTCTCTGCGCGCGCTTCGTGCTGAACCCGGATCGCTTCGACGTGGTGGTCGCCACCAATCTGTTCGGCGACATCCTCTCCGATCTCGGTCCGGCCTGCACGGGCACGATCGGCCTCGCGCCGTCGGGCAATCTGAATCCGGACCGCAAGTTTCCGTCGCTGTTCGAACCGGTGCACGGTTCGGCGCCCGACATCGCCGGCAAGAACATCGCTAATCCGATTGCGATGATCTGGTCCGCCGCGATGATGCTCGACTTCCTCGGCAATCACGAAGGCAAGGAACGCGAGGCGCATGACGCGATTCTCGCGGCGATCGAAGCAACGCTGGTCGAAGGGCCGCATACGGGCGACCTCGGCGGCAAGGCGAACACCACCGAAGTCGGCCAGGCAATCGCGGCTAAACTCGCCTGAGCCTGTCGATCCCAACCTTCTGCGAGGACACGTTCGAATGAGCATGGAAACCTATCCCATCGAAGTCGAATTCCCGGATATCTCGGTTCACGAGCAATCGTCGTCCGGCATCGCCTACGTTCATACGTTCGACTCCGGCGTGCCGGGACCGCACGTGATGATCAACGCGCTTACGCACGGCAATGAAGTGTGCGGGGCGATCGTCGTCGACGAACTGCTGCGGCGCGCGTTGAGGCCGCGTCGTGGGCGCCTCACGCTAGCCTTTGCGAACGTCGCTGCGTATCGGCGCTTTGACCCGGTCAAGCCCGACGCCGCCCGCTTCGTCGATCAGGACTTCAACCGCGTATGGACCGCCGCGGTGCTCGACGATACGTCGCGCACGTCAAGCGAATTGACCCGTGCACGCGAGATGCGCCCGGTGATCGACACGGTCGACGCACTCCTCGATCTGCATTCGATGCACGAGAAATGCAAGCCGCTGATCGTAGCGGGGCCGCTGCAGAAAGGCATCGACCTTGCAGTGCGTCTCGGCACGCCCGCCACCGTAATCTGCGACGAGGGCCATCCCGAGGGCCGCCGCATGCGCGATTACGAAGGCTTCGGCACAACGGATAGCGCAAAACACGCGTTGCTGATCGAATGCGGACAACACTGGGAACGAAGCGCAGTCGCCGTGGCCCGCGACACGACCGCGCGCTTCCTGCTGCTGGCAGGCGTGATCGATGAAGCCGATCTGCCGGACGGCTGGCTGGCGCCGCTGCCGCCCACCCAGCACATCGTGCGCGTCACGCAGCCGGTGGTCGCGACCAGCATGGATTTTCGTTTCGCGGCGCCCTACACCGGCCTGGAGATCTTTCCGGATGCCGGCACGGTCATCGGCTGGTCGAACGGCGAAGCGGTGGTCACGCCTTACGACAACTGCATGCTCGTGATGCCGTCGCTGCGGCAGTTGCGGCCCGGGGTCACCGTCGTGCGGCTGGGCAAGATCGAACAAACCGTGACGAACGCCGGCGCAATTACAAACACAAGCGGCCGGTGACTCGGCTCATGTACATTCAAAAGGTAACGTGAAATGAAGGTTCAAAGCATCAAGCAAAGCGTGAATCTGCAGAATCTGGAGGACTGGGGCAAGGCAGGGCTGCCAGGCACGACGCCGATTCAGGTGTCCGGCGTCCAGCGCGTGATCAAGGGCAGTGAAGCCATCGACACCGGTATTTTCGAATGCACGGCGGGCACGTACCGCCGCTCGGTCAAGCAGGCCGAGGTGATGCACTTCATCGCAGGGCGCGGCCGCTTCACGCCCGATAACGAAGAGACCATCCATTTCGAAAGCGGCGACACGCTCTTTTTCGAAGCCAATACTGAAGGTCTTTGGGAAGTCGAGGAAACCATGCGAAAGGTCTATGTGATCTTCTGAGCACGGCCCCGAGCGCCGTCCTCGGCGCTCGCCCTCACCTGCTACGCCCCATCCCGGCGCACCCTGCGCCGCGGCATCCCCAGCCACTCCCACTGTCCTGCCGCTTTGCCTCATTGGATAGTGCCTCAGTGCCATAGTCGGGTAATCCCGCGTTGCCCCTCGTTGTCAAACTACTTACAGTTCGGCGTGTTCTTATAGAGAATCAGCGTTCTTTATACGAACAAATCAGGCGAAATTATCGGCGCCTGGATCGCCTGTATCTTCTCGCGGGTCGAGCCAGGTCCACCTGTCCGAGTACTATGCATTGTCGAAGCGCATCGATCTGTATGCGCTACAGGCGTTCCAACGCAGCAACGGCAACACGCACGGCACAGCAGGGGTTCGCGCCATATCATCACGGCCAGCGCGATCATCGGTGATGGCTTCCGGAGCGCGCCGTCTTCGTCGCGCAGCCAGTTCGTAGGCATCGTGCACCGCTTCCAACCGGCGTACGATCGTAATAGAAAGGAAGGCTCGTTACGGCGAGCCTTTACGTATTCTGCAGTCAGGAGACCAGCATGAGCCGCAGCAACGCTGTGAACGTTCAAACGTTTATCAACGACCACCCCTTCTCGCCGTTCCAGTGGCTCATCTTTTTCATGTGTTTCATCATCGTCCTGCTGGACGGTTTTGACACGGCCGCGATCGGCTTCATTGCACCGTCGCTGATTTCCGAATGGGGCATCACCCGGCCGGCGCTCGCACCAGTGCTCAGCGCGGCGCTGTTCGGCCTCGCGTGCGGCGCGCTCGTCTCAGGTCCGCTGTCCGACCGTCTCGGGCGGCGCTCGATGCTGCTCGGCTCGGTGCTGCTGTTCGGCGTGACATGCTTCGCTTCGGCGTTCTCGAACAGCATCGAACACCTGACGATATTGCGCTTCGTCACCGGCGTCGGCCTCGGCGCGGCCATGCCGAACGCCGTGACGATGATGGGCGAGTACTGCCCCGATCGCCGCCGCGCGACCGTGATCAATCTGATGTTCTGCGGCTTTCCGCTCGGCGCGGCCTTCGGCGGCTTTCTCGCTGCATGGATGATTCCGCACTTCGGCTGGCGCAGCGTGCTGGTGCTCGGCGGTATCACACCGCTGTTGCTGCTGATCGTGCTGGTGCTGAAGATGCCGGAATCGGTCCGCTACATGGTGGCCAACAGCAAACCGGTCGAACGGATTCGCGCAGCGCTGGCGCGCATTTCGAGCGACGCCGCGCAGGCCGACAGCTTTGTCATGACCGAAACGGCGCCGCAAACCGGCGGCAAGGGCATGGGCGTGGTGCTGTCGCGTTCGTACATCGTCGGCTCGGTGATGCTGTGGATCGCCTATTTCATGGGCCTCGTGATCTTCTACGCGTCGATCAACTGGATGCCGATTCTGCTGAAGGACGCCGGACTCACGCCGCAACGCGCGACGCTGATTTCCGCACTGTTCCCGCTCGGCGGCGTGGGCGCCGTGCTGTGCGGCGTGCTGATGGACCGCTTCAACGCGAACCGTATCATTGCGGCCTGCTATGCGCTGACCGCGGTGAGCGTGTATTTCATCGGCCAGGCGGTTGGCAATGTCGGCGCGCTGGTGTTTATCGTGTTCGTCGCCGGCGTGCTGATGAATACCGCGCAATCGTCGATGCCGGCGCTTGCCGCCGCGTTCTACCCGACGCAGGGTCGCGGCACGGGCGTGGCGTGGATGCTGGGGATCGGCCGCTTCGGCGGGATCGCGGGTTCGTTCCTGGTGGCTGAATTGACGCGCCGCCACTTCACATTTGGCGGCATCTTCGCGATGGTTGCGGTGGCGGGTCTGATTTCGTGCGTGGCGTTGCTGATCAAGCAGGCGGCACGGCCGCATGTGGCGGCAGGGACCGGCGCGAAAGCGGAGTCGTTTGGGCATTGAACAGGCGGGCGGTGCGAGTAAAAGGCACCGTCCGCCACTTCCCGATAAACTACGCCGTTATTGATTTGGGCGGCCATGGCAATGGTCGATACCACTGCCTTTGCACCGTCGCCCATCTAACGACAGGATTCAGTCAATGAAACGCGTAGTTGTATCGGCCATGCTGGCACTGTGCCTCGCGCAGCCGGCCGTTGAAGCCGTTGCACAAACAGTCAGCGATCAATGTTTTGCGATCGGCGATATTGCCGGCCAGGTGGCCTCGTGGCGTGCGCACAAGAAGACGAAAGCGCAGGCGCTTGATCAAGCGGCCAAGTACTACCAAGGTAAATCCGACCGGCAAGCAGTCTCCGCCATCGTCGAAAAGATCTACAGCCCGAACGCCCCTCACATGACGCCCGATCAGGCCAGCATGGCGTTCACCTCGGACTGTGCCAACCAGCAGAAATCGCAGGCACCCGCGCAGTAGTGCCTGCTATCCGCACTAGCGGTTAGCGCCACCGCTACCGCTTCCGGAACGCATCCAGCGACGTCAACGCGTTGCCGTGAAAATCGAACAACGTGTTGTTGTCCCACTGATCGCCCGCGCCGACTTTCCATCCGACATTCGGCGTCGGGATCCATTCCGGCTCCCACCAGAACACGCCCTTGCCGTGGCCACCGGGTATCGCCTTCACGATATCCGTCACCGCGCCGATGAATTGCGCCTGGCCGGCCGGGGTCTGCGGGAAGGTCGTGGAACCGGTATTGGTCATCGAGTTGGGTTCCGAATCGCCGTCGCTGGTGGTCCACGGATACGCGGTCTCGACCACCATCACGTCCTTTCCGTAACGCGTCGCCATATCGTTCGCATTGTTCTGCAAGTCGCTTAGCGCGCCTTGCCACTGCGGGTAGTAGGACAAGCCGATCACATCGAACGTGACGCCGCGCTGTACCGCGCTGTCGAACCACCAGCGGCTCGTTGCATTGTTGCCGCCGCTGTCGAGGTGCAGCATGACCTTGATCCGTTCATCGACTGATTTCACCGCATCGTGCCCGGCCTTCAGCAACTGCGCGAGGTTGTCCCACTGATCGTATTTGCCGAGCGGCCACAGCATGCCGCCCGTGATTTCATTGCCCACCTGAACCCACTCCGGATGCACGCCATCGCGCTTGAGCATCGTGAGGACCTTCGACGTGTACTCGGACAGCAGCGCACAGGTTTGCTCGATATCCTTGCCGGCCCAGTCGTGAGGCGGATACTGCTTGCCCGGATCGGCCCACCAGTCGCTGTAGTGGAAATCGATCAGTATGCGCATGCCGAGCGCAGCGGCGCGGCGAGCCAGAACGCGTACATGTTCGGCATTGTTGTAACCGGCGGCAGGACTTTGGTCGGCCGGGAAAAAGTTCGGATTGCCAGGATCGTTCCACACCTTGATGCGGATCGAGTCGACACCGTGACTCTTCAGAATGAAGAGACAGTCGAGTGGTATACCGTGCTCGTAAAACTTCGCGCCATTGGCCTCGAGTTCCAGCAGCGTCGACACGTCCGCACCCTTTGCAAACCCGCGGCCATGACCGAACAAGCCAGGTTCGCCGGCAACAGCGGGCACGCCGACCGTTGCGCCAACACCAGCGGCGACCCCTGCAGATGCGAGCCATCCGAGCATTTCTCTTCTGTTCATTCGTCATCCTCCATCGATTGAATGGCGGTTCTTTTTGAGGCCGCCTGTTCCGGGTTGAAGCGCTTAAATTTTTGCCTCCAGTGACGCCTTCTTCTACCTTGATAAAACGTTCAGACGCGAAGACCTACGCGTTCCTCCACGCGCAGACATCGCCGGTTTTCAATTCCGAATGTCCCAGCACAAACATCGCATTGGCCGGCGCAGGGGCTTGCACTAGCTCCGGGCCGAAGTTGAACGCGAAGGTGAGATCGCCGCGTCGGCGAATGCGCAAGCCGTCAGCCAGGTGTTGTGTCTCGATGCCCGCCTGCTTCGCGGCTTGCTGCAAAACCTCGCGATGCAACGCGTGCGATAACCAACCCGCCACATAGCGAACCCTTCCGTGGGTGAGGATCGCGGGCCACGTGTCGTCGAATTGCGCGTCGACGGTTGTCTCGCCATTGGCGCGAACGTGCTCGCGCCAATGCAGCGCAACACCCTGCGTGTCTCCGATCGAAAGCGCTGGCGTAAGCGTCGGACGCAGCGTTTCGACTTCGAGCACCTGCATCGGCAGAACGCGTTGCAACGCGCCGGGCGGCAAGCTCGAAGGAATGGCAAAGGTCGTGGTCTTCGAACCGCTCCTCGGGCCGAAGACCCATTGCGCCGAATTTCGCTCGATCTGGTCGACGAGCGTGTCGTCGATCACGGCGATACTCGGCACCACCACTAACCGGTACGGCGAAAGATCGGTCTTGCTCGACACGATATCGACGTCGAGGCCGAGTTCACGCAGCGCCTCGTAGTAGTCGAACGCCAGCGTCTGATAGTCGAAGGTTTTGCCATGACGCTGAATCTCGAACATCCACTGCGTCTCGTAGTCGAACACGACCGCGGTGGCCGCGCGCGCCGGCGCGCCGAGTCCGGACAGCGCTGCGGACGAGGCAATTTCACGCGCCGCCTGCTGCACTTCGAGGCCGCCAGGCGACAGTTCGTTGTTCGGCAAGTTGAGACCCGAATGCATCTGTTCCTGCGCATACGGACACTGGCGCCAGCGGAAATACGACACCAGTTCCGCGCCATGCGCGAACGCTTCATACGCCCACAACCGGACCATGCCCTTCGTCGGCACCGGATTCCACGGCGCCCAGTTCACCGGCCCTGCCTGTTGCTCCATCACCCAGAAGCGGCCCGCGCCGATCGCGCGGTAGCGATCGTGATCGAACGCTGAGACGTCCGGATGCGCGGTACGTGCGTAACGCGCCTTCTGCTCTTCAGGCAGTGCGATCGATTCCGTGCGCGCGATCGGATAGCTGTCCCACGCTGCCACGTCGATCGCGTTGTCTTCGGCGAAGCGGTAATGATCGAAGGTCGTGAAGAAGCCCATGAAGTTGTGCAGCAGATCCGCCTCGGGCGCATGCTCACGCAGCACGTCGATCTGCTCGCGATGAAAACTCGCCACCTCGTCCGACATGAAGCGGCGGAAGTCGAGCAGATGGATCGGATTGGCGTCGGTGGGCGTGCGGTTCGGCAGGCCGATCGTATCGAACGACGGATACTCCATGCTCCAGAACACGTTGCCCCATGCATCGTTCAACGCCTCGACGCGCTCGTAGCGATGCTGCAGCCACGTCTGAAAGCGCGCCAGCGCCGCGCCCGAATAGCTCGGCACGGTCTCGTGGCAGCCGAGTTCGTTATCGGTCTGCCACGCAACGATAGACGGGTGCCGTCCATAGCGCTCCACCATCGCGGTGACAATGCGCACGCACTCACGCCGATAGGTTTCGCTGGAAATATCGTAGTGGCGACGCGAGCCGAAATTCCAGCGCACGCCGTCCGCACGCACCGGCAACACGTCCGGGTGCGCGTCGATCAGCCATTTCGGCGGCGACGCGGTCGGCGTGCCCAGCACGAGTTTCAGCCCGGCAGCCGCCAGCGTCTCGACGGCTTCATCGAGCCAGCCCCAGTTGAATTCGCCGGCGCGCGGTTCCATCCGGCTCCACGCGAATTCGGCGATCCGCACATGCGTGATGCCGAGCTCGACCATACGTTTCGCATCGTCGGCCCACATCGAACGCGGCCATTGTTCGGGGTAGTAGCAAACACCAAGTTGCATGAGAAAGTCTCTTTGTTAAATGACGGCGAACGGGCGATCAACCCTTGCTTGCGCCGAAAGTCAGGCCGGCGACGAAATGCTTCTGCATCAGGAAGAACATCAGCACGGAGGGCAAAGCGGCGAGTACCGAGCCGGCGGCAACCAGATTCCATGCCGTGGTCCATTGGCCTTTGAGCGCGGCGACGCCCACGGTGATCGGCGCAGCCTCATCGCCTTGCGTGAGGCACAGCGCCCAGAAGTAGTCGTTCCAGACAAACGTGAAGACGAGGATGCCCAGCGCGGCGAGCGCGGGACGAATCAGCGGCAGCACGATGCGCCAGTAGATCGTCCATTCGCTCGCCCCTTCCACGCGCGCCGCCTCGATCATCTCGAACGGCAACTGCTTGATGAAGTTGCGCAGAAACAGCGTGCAAAAACCGGTCTGAAACGACACATGAAAAATCACCAGTGCCCATACGCTGTTGAAGAGGCCCACTTTCAGCGCCATGTCGCGAACCGGGATCATCAGAATCTGAATCGGCACGAAGTTGCCGGCTACAAAGGCGAACAGCACAGCGGTATTGCCCGGGAACCGGTAGGTCGCCAACGCAAAACCCGCCATTGAAGCGAGCACGATCGCGCCGATCACCGAGGGCACCGTAATCAGCACGCTGTTGGCGAAGTAATGAAGCATCGGCGTTTGCGTGAGTGCCGTGCCGTAGTTTTCGATTAACGCAAAATGCTTGGGCCAGCCCCAGTAGTCGCCTTGCGATAGTTCGTCCGATGAGCGGATCGACGTGACGAGCACGGCCAGCATCGGCAGCAGCCAGATCAGCAGCGCAAGCGGCAGCGACGCTTTGTACAACGTGCGGTTAAGCGGTTTCCAGCGTTCGACGGGAAGCGGATACATGACGCGTGACTCCTGGAAATCAATGTTCTTCGCGCAGCATGCGGCGCAGATGGAACACGATGTAGACGAGCATGATGGCGAACAGCACGACGGCAATCGCCGCGGAATAGCCTTCGCGGTAGTACTTGATCGCCTGGTCGTACATGTAATAGGCGAGCACGGTCGAGCTATCGAAAGGACCGCCGCCGCTCATCACCGCAATCAGGTCGAAACTGCGCAACGCGCCAATCACGGTCAGCACGACTGCCATGAATGTGGCGGGCCGCAGTTGCGGCAGGATCACGTGCCATAGCAGACGCACGCCTTTTGCACCTTCCATGCGTGCCGCCTCGACCACTTCGGGATTGATGCCTGTCAGCCCGGTGAGATACAGCACCATGCAGAACGGCGTTTGCGGCCACAGCGCGGCGAAGATGATGCCGAAGGTCACCGTGTGCGGATCGCCGAGCACAGGAATGCCGTGACCGACGATCAACCTCAGCAAGCCGAAGCCGGGATCGTAGAACCAGCTGAACACAAGCCCGACCACCACGCCCGATAGCACGAATGGCGCGAAAAACAGCGACTTCACGACCCGCATGCCACGGATGTGCTGGTTCAGATATAGCGCGAACAGCAGCCCAAGCGGCGGCGCCAACAGGAATAGCGCGAGCCAGATCAGGTTGTTCTTGAGCGCCGTGTAGAACGTGTCCGCATGAAACAGCTCGATGTAGTTATCGAAGCCCGCGAACGTCTTCGGCGTCATGCCGTCCCAGTTGTAAAAGCTGAGCGAAATACTGCTGATGATCGGGTAAATCACGCACAGGCAAAACAACACACAGCCCGGCAGCAGGAAGAAAAGCGCCGCGCGATGCTGATGACGGCGCGTCGTTGAGACGTGCCGGTGCCGCGCCGCGGGTAGACGGCGCGCTGCGGAATGAGACATGATCGGGCCTGGTCGAAAATCGAAGGAGATCGAAGGCGAGCGCCAGCGCTTGCTGCCGTGCTGGCGCTCTGGGGCTTACTTCTTGTAGATGCGCTTGCGGGTCGCTTCGAGGCGAACCAGCATGGCGTCGAGTTGCGACGGATCGCTGTAGAACTGCTGCATCGCCTTCATGCCTTCATCGGCCATTTCCTTCTGCATGTCGCGATCGTAGAACTGCGCGATGCCGCCCTTCGTGTTAGCAAGGGTCTGGAAGCCGACTTTCGAAATCTCGTCGTCAGGTTCGGCCGACTGGCTGTTCGACGGCAACGTCCCCCAACCCTTCGCGAGATCGGCGTTGATCTGCGGCTGTTCCATGAAGGCAAGCAGTCTGCGGGCATCGGCCTTGTTTTTTGCTTTGGCCGGAACCAGCAGCACATTGACCGGCCCGTCTTCGGCCATCGGTACGTTCGCGTCGATCACCGGGAAGCGGAAGAAACCGGTCTGCGGCCGGAGGGACGCCGGAATGCTCGCCGAGAAGAATGTGCCCATCAGCATCATCGAGGCCTTGCCATTCACGAGAAACGGCGCGATCGAATCGAGATCGTAGGAGAGCGCGTTGTCGATGTAGTAGTGATCGTCGATCAGCGTTTTCCACGCGGTGTAGACCTTCTTAACGCGTGCATCGGTGTACGGAATTTCGCCGGCCATCAGTTGCTGATGGAATGCGTTGCCGTTGATGCGCAGGTCGAGATAGTCGAACCACGCGGCAAGCGTCCAGCTATCACGTGCCGCAACGGCGATCGGTGCGACGCCGCTGGCCTTCAGCTTCTTGCAGGCGTCGAGAAATTCATCCCACGTTTTCGGTTCGCCTTTGATGCCGGCCTTCTCGAACAGATCCTTGCGATAGAAGAAGCCGTAGGCGTCGTAACCGAGCGGCGCGGCGTACTGCTTGCCCTTATACGTCGAGGCGTCCTTCACCGACGCATACTGCTGCGACCAGCCGTTCTTGCTCCAGTCCGACGACAGGTCTTCCAGCAAGCCGCGTTGCGCGTAATACGCCATGCGCTCGCCGTCGTGCCACGACACGACATCAGGCGGATCGGTGGCGAGCCAGCCGCCCATCTGCACCTTGTACGCTTCCTCGCTAATGTAGGTTACCTTAAGGTCGACGTCGGGATTGGCTTTCTTGAACTTGTCGAACGCGTCCTGCCACGTCGAGCGCTGATTGCCGCGCGCCGAGACGTTGACGGTCAACGTGGCCGCATCGGCCGCGGTGGTGCAGAGTGTGCCTGCAACCAGAGCGGCTGCAATCGACGCGTATGCCAGACGGCGAAGGCGAAGAGAAATCATCTTATGTCTCCTTGACTACCTTGTTGGCTGACAGCGGCTCGCTGCCAGACGATGTACCCGCTCTTTGGCGGAATAGGGTTTTTCGATCAGGCTGCGACCCGCTCGGGCTCGAACGTGCTGCGCCGAAGTGCAACGCCGTCCGCATCGAACAGATGACATGCGGCAGGTGGAACGTGAATGCAGATGCGCTCGCCCGACCCGATCGGCGTATCGCCCGCAGCCTTGGCGATGAGTGTGCCGCCCGCGTGATCGGCGTGAATATAGCTGTGCTCGCCGAGCCGTTCCGATAGCACCGTGACGCATTGAATGGATTGCTCGTCGCCGGACAGACGCAGATGTTCCGGGCGCACGCCGAGCGTGACAGACTGCCCGCGCTGAAGACGTTGGCCGTCCACATGAGCGACCAGCCGTTCGCCGCTTTCCGTCAGCGTGACGGCCACCTTGCCAGCTTCGATCGAATCGACCACGGCATCGATGAAATTCATGCGCGGCGAACCGATGAAGCCCGCCACAAAGCGCGACTTCGGATGGTGATACAACTCGAGCGGCGCGCCGCTCTGCGCAATGCTGCCGAAGCGCTCGGCGTCCGCTCCTGCATGCAGCAACACGATTCTGTCGGCAAGCGTCATCGCTTCGACCTGATCGTGGGTCACATAAACCACGCTCGCGTTCGCAAAGCGCTGGTGCAGGCGGGCGATTTCGACACGCGTCTGGCCGCGCAACGCGGCGTCCAGATTCGACAGCGGTTCGTCGAACAGGAATACGCCGGGTTCGCGCACGATCGCCCGGCCGATCGCAACACGCTGCCGCTGACCGCCCGAAAGCGCTTTCGGATAACGATCAAGGAAGGCGTCCAGTTGCAGAATGCGCGCGGCTTCGCGCACCTTCCGGTCGATCACGTCCTTGGGTTGCTTCGTGAGTTTCAGACCGAACGCCATGTTGTCGAACACGGTCATGTGCGGAAACAGCGCGTAGCTCTGGAACACCATCGCCACGCCGCGCCCGGCGGCGGGCACATCGTTCATGAGGCGGCCGCCGATATGCAGCTCACCTTCGCTCAGGTCTTCGAGACCGGCGATCATTCTCAGCAAGGTCGACTTGCCGCAACCCGAGGGCCCGAGGAATACGCAGAATTCGTGCTGGGCGATCTCTAGATTCACGCGCCGGATCACCGGCGGATGGTCACCGTACGACTTCTGCACGTTCGTAAGACGAATCGTAGCCATGTTATTGCCCTTTGAATTTAACCGCTTAAATTTCTAGGAAAAATAAACGGCCAGCTCTTGTGCAGCAGGCATTTAATCGCTTAAATTCGAGTTTGATGGGAAAAGTCATGATGAGTGTCTCCGCTGTGTTTTCCAGCAACTTATCAACGTCGCCCGTTGCTTGCAACATTTGAATCGCGCTCCCTGAATATGGGATAAACAGAACATGGTCACCCTTTCCGAAGTAGCAAAGCGCGCACACGTCACCGCCGCCACCGTTTCCAATGTCCTACGCAACCGCGAGAAGGTCCGCCCGGAGACGGCCGAACGCGTGCTGAAGGCCATCGCCGATCTCGGCTACCGGCCCAACCTGAACGCCCGCGCGCTGGCGGAGGGCCACTCGTCGACCTTGGCCTTGATGTTGTCGAACATCTCGAACCCGTTCTACCCCGAGTTCGTGTTGGCCGCCGAGCGAGCGGCACGCAAAGCGGGATACTTCCTGATGGTTTGCAATACTGACGACGATGCGGAGGTCGGCCGGGCGTATCTGAACCAGATCGCCGGCACGCTCGCCGACGGTGTCCTCGTGATGAACACGGACATCAAGTTCAACGAATTGTGCGCGTCGGCCACGCACAGCGCACCGATCTTGCTGGCGATGTGGGAACACCCTGAGGCGCCGCCCGCGCTGCCCTGCATCGCCGTGGATTTTGCCCATGCGGGTGCGCTGGCCGCGAGGCATCTACTCGAACTGGGTCACCGCGAGATCGGCCTGCTGATCGGCGACGGGTGCGGCGGCCTGCAGGATGCGCGTTCCAACGGATTTCGCGCGGTGGTGCACGAGGCCGGGATCGAAACCGACGCTGCCGCGGTGCTGCAGATCCGCGACTCGATCGACGCAGGCTACGCCGCCTGCATGCAGTTGATGGCGAGCCGCCCTCACCTCACCGCGATTTTCGCGACCAACGATCTGCTGGCGATCGGCGCGGCACAGGCGTTGATCACGCTTGGCCGCGCCGTGCCGAACGATGTGTCGGTGATCGGCATTACGGACATCCAACTCGCGCACCAGGTGCATCCTGCGTTGACGACGGTCGCGATCCAGACGGCGGCCGTCGCGGAGTTGTCAATCGAGAGTCTGATCCGGCTGATCCAGACCCCTGAACAGCAACCGTCGATGGTGCTCGCGCCACCGCCGCAACTCGTCGTACGCGCTTCAACCGGGCCGCGGCGGGTGCGTTGAGGCGCAAGCTAGCGCGTACCGCAGGCCGCGCAACACAGCCGCCGCCACCCCTCCCGGCCAGCCGCTTCACCGCACATTCAGCAGAAAATGCTGTGGCGGCGTGAAAAAAAAGCGCCGCGCGCCGTCAAAGGCCCGCTGGAATGATTTCATTGGCTGCGGCGTACGCGTAGGATCAACGTGTTAGTCGCCCGCAATCTACCTTATGTGCGCGGCCGCGCCGCCGCATCGATGACTCGCCCTCGCCTCATCCAGGGCAACCCGAAGGAGCAACCCGATGTCTCTCGCATTGACCCGCAAAGAACTGATTCGCCCGCAGAACCTGATCGACGGCAAGTGGATCGACGCCGCAGACTCAGCTCGCTTTCCCGTCACCAACCCGGCCACCGGCGAATTGATCGTCGAAGTCGCGAACAGCGGCGCAGCGGACGCCCGCGCCGCCACCGACGCCGCAGCCCGCGCGTTCCCCGCGTGGCGCGACAAGCTGCCGCGCGAACGCGCGGAGATTCTGCGCCGCTGGCACGCGCTGATCGTCGCCAATACCGAAGACCTCGCCAAGCTGATGTCGACGGAACAAGGCAAGCCGTTGGCGGAAAGCCGTGGCGAAGTCGCCTACGGCGCCTCGTACGTCGCGTGGTTCGCCGACGAAGCGACACGCATCTACGGCGATCTGATCCCGCAGCAGCAACGCGGCAAACGCATGAGCGCGGTGAAGGAACCGGTCGGCGTGGTCGCGGCGATCACGCCGTGGAATTTCCCGCTGGCGATGATCGCGCGCAAGATCGCGCCCGCGCTCGCAGCCGGATGCACGGTCGTGGCCAAGCCCGCCGAAGACACGCCGCTCACGGCGCTCGCGCTGGCAGCGCTCGCCCAGGAAGCAGGCTTGCCGGACGGCGTGCTGAACATGCTGTCGGCTTCGCGTGAACAGGGCATTGCGGCGGTCGCTGACTGGCTCGCCGATTCACGCGTGCGCAAGATCACGTTCACCGGCTCGACGCCGGTCGGCAAACATCTCGCCCGCGAATCGGCTGGCACGCTGAAGAAGCTGTCGCTGGAATTGGGCGGCAATGCTCCCTTCATCGTATTCGACGACGCCGATCTCGACGCGGCGGTCACCGGTCTGATGGCCGCCAAGTTCCGCAACGGCGGTCAGACTTGCGTGTGCCCGAACCGGGTTTATGTGCAATCGGGTGTCTACGCGCGTTTCGCCGATCTGCTCGCGAAACGCGTCGCCGCGCTGAAAGTTGCGCCCGCAACCGATCCGGACGCGCAAATCGGCCCGATGATCAACGAACGCGCAATCGACAAGATTGCCCGGCACGTAGAAGATGCCGTCAAACACGGCGCAAAAGTGCTGACTGGCGGCAAGCGCCTGACCGAACTCGGCCCGAACTACTATGCGCCGACCGTGCTGACCGATGCACGGGACGACATGATCGTCTGTTGCGAAGAAACCTTTGGGCCGGTGGCGCCGCTGTTCCGTTTCGATGACGAAGCCGAAGCGATCCGTCTTTCCAATGACACGCCGTTCGGCCTTGCTGCCTACTTCTACACGCAGGACGTGCGACGCATCAATCGCGTCGCGGCCCAGCTCGAAGCGGGTGTGATCGGTATCAATGAAGGCGCTGTGTCGAGCGAAGCGGCGCCGTTTGGCGGGGTGAAAGAGTCGGGCTACGGCCGCGAAGGTTCGAAGTACGGGCTCGACGATTACATGTCGATCAAGTACCTGTGCCAGGGCGGGCTGGATTAAGGAGCCGCCGCGTGCGCCAGGATCTCCTCCCGGCGCACGGCATTGCACCGTCCACCGCATAACCCGTTATCCTCTTCCTACTGAAGATCAGGAAAATGGATATGAATCTTAGGGCGTTGCAGTGCTTCGTGATTCTGGCGGAGGAGCTCAATTTCAGCCGCGCCGCCGAGCGCTTGCATATCGCGCAGCCCGCGCTGAGCCAGCAGATCCGTTCGCTTGAAGAGCGGCTCGGCACCCAGCTGGTCGATCGGGCAAGACGCCCGCTGAGTCTGACCGAAGCCGGCCACTACCTCTGCACGGAGGCGCGTCAGATACTCGGTTCGCTGGAACAGGTATCCCTTACAGCACAAGAAATCGGTGTCGGCCGGCGCGGCTGGCTCAGCATCGGTTTCACGCGCTCGGCGATGTACAGCATCCTGCCGCCCGCGCTCAAGGCGTTTCACAACGCGTTCCCACAGGTCGAACTCAAGCTCTTCGAGTTGCTCACTGAAGAGCAAACCGATGCGTTGCGCGACATGCGCATTCACATCGGCATTGGCCGGCAGCCGCTCGCGATTGATGGCTGCACGTCCTATCCGTTGCTGCGCGAGCGCGTCATGGTCGCGCTCGAACCGGGTCATCCGCTCGCCGCGCACAAGACCGTGCGAATCGCCGAGCTCGCCGATACGCCCTTGATTCTGTATCCGAAGCACCAGAACGCACAGTTCAAACGCTCGGTGCAAACGCTCTATCGCGATGCGGGCGTAACCCCGGTCGTCGCTCACCAGGCCTATGAAATTCAGACCGCGATTGCACTCGTAGCAGCGGGCCTGGGCGTAACGTTCATCGGTGAATCGGTTGCACGGCATGGACGCGCGGACGTCGTGTTCCGGCACCTTAGTGGTCCCGGTTCGTCATACCGATCGACGCTCGCAGCCACCTTTCGCACCGACGACGCGTCACCACATCTGCGTGCTTTCCTCGCCTGCCTCCCCGCACCGCTTGCCGACGGCACACTATAAGTAAAAACCTATACAAGCATAAGCAAGCGGTCTTGGACTCTCCGTCCTAGCGTTCTTATCATGGGCCTCATGCTTCAGCCACCGCCCTTTCATGAGCGAATCAGCGCATGCAGGCACGAGCGGCGGCCGCTGAAGTTCAGCCGTCAAACGCGCGGCGAACGGGACACTGCCGGCGTTCGATCCGGCAGGCCGACCATAAGGACGCAGCCACGGCTCATGAAGCCGTCGCAGCAAGGTAGGAGACAGCATGACCTCATTCGACGAAGCCGCCACCATGCGCAAAGTGTACGGGCGATTAATGCCCCTGCTCTTTGCGATGATGTTCTTTAACTATCTGGACCGGATCAATATCGGATTCGCCGCGCTGGACATGAACAAGCAACTGGGCTTCAGTCCAGCCGTGTTCGGTTTCGCGGGCAGCATCTTCTTCGTCGGCTACATGTTGCTGGAAGTGCCGAGCAATCTGTTGCTGCATCGGGTCGGCGCGCGCCGCTGGATCGCGCGCATTCTGCTGACGTGGGGCGCTGTCGCGGCAGCCACCGCCTTCGTCTTCAATGACTCCAGTTTCTACGTATTGCGCTTTCTGCTGGGCGTGATGGAAGCGGGCTTTTTGCCGGGCGTGGCGGTCTATCTGACGAAATGGTTTCCGGTGCGCTACCGGGCACGTGCGGTGGGCGGCTACATCATCGCGGGTTCGTTTTCGGCGGTGCTGGGCGGTCCGATCTCGACAACCTTGATGACTTACGCGAACGGCATTCTCGGTTTGCAGGGATGGCAATGGATGTTCATCCTCGAAGGCATTCCGGCGATGGCGCTCGGTCTCTTGACGCTGCGCATCATGACCGAACGTCCGGCCGACGCCAAATGGCTCTCCGACGACGAAAAGAATTGGCTCGAATCGACGCTCGCGGCCGAACGCGAAGCCCTCGGCGGCAACACCCATTTTCCGCTGCTGCGCGTGGCGAGCGACATCCGCGTGTGGAGTCTCGCGTGTCTGTTCGGCTGTGCGCTGGTCGGCATTTATGGTCTGTTCCTGTGGCTGCCGCAGATCGTCAAGAGCCTCGGCCATCTGAGCAATATCGAGGTCGGTTTTCTGTCCGCCGCGCCGCCGCTGCTTGGCGTGTTGGGTACCTTCCTGATCAGCCGCAGTTCCGATCGCACAGGCGACCGCAAGAAGCACCTCGCCTTCGTGTACGGCATGAGCGCATTGGCGATTGCCGGCAGTGCGTATGCGCCGAACCCTGTGATCGCCTACGCGCTGCTGTGCCTGACCGGTTTGTTCATCTATGCGGGCAACCCGCTGTTCTGGAGCCTCGCGTCCTCGTTCAGAACGGGCGCCGCGGGCGCCGCGACGATTGCGCTGATCAACACCATCGCGCAGTTCGGCGGCCTGGTCGGTCCCTGGAGCATCGGGCTGGTGCGCAACGCCACCGGCAACTTCAAACTGGCCTTGCTGACGATCGCCGCGTTTCTGGTGGTCGCGACGATCATCGCACTCGTGATGCGTGTCACGCCGGCTGAAGATGAAGCCGCCTCGCTCGCGACCGGCGACCCTGCCCCGCGCATCTGAGCGCCTTGACCAGTGAAACAGCGAACGTAGCGAACGCACAGCGCGGACAGACAAACATCCACAAAGACATCAACGGATTTTTTCACACCATGATCATCGATTGCCACGGTCACTACACCACTTCGCCACCGCAGCACGAGGCCTGGCGCGCACAGCAGATCGCCGCGCTGAAGAACGGCGGCTCGCCGCCGCCACGCCCCGTCATTACCGACGACGAAATTCGCGAGAGCATCGAAACCGGCCAGATTCGCATTCAGCGCGAACGCGGCACCGACCTCACGATCTTTTCGCCGCGCGCCGCCGGCATGGGGCACCACCTCGCCACGGCCGAAGCCAATGCAGTCTGGTCGAGCGAATCCAACGACCTCATTCATCGCGTGGTGTCGCTGTTTCCGCGCAACTTCGTCGGCGTGTGCCAGTTGCCGCAAGCGCCGGGCGTGGCGCCGGCCAATTGCATCGCCGAACTGCGTCGTTGCGTGGAAGAACTGGGGTTTATCGGCTGCAATCTGAATCCGGATCCTTCAGGCGGACATTGGTCGGGGCTGCCGATTACGGACCGCTCGTGGTATCCGCTCTATGAAGCGATGGTGGACCTCGACGTGCCGGCAATGATTCACGTGTCCTCGTCGTGCAATCCGAATTTTCATGCAACGGGTGCGCATTACATCAACGGTGACACCTCGGCGTTCATGCAGTTGCTGCAGGGCGATCTGTTCGCCGACTTCCCAACGTTACGCTTCATCATTCCGCACGGCGGCGGCGCTGTGCCCTATCACTGGGGCCGCTATCGCGGGCTCGCGCAGGACATGAAGCGGCCGCTGCTCAGCGAGTACCTGATGAAGAATGTTTTCTTCGACACCTGCGTGTATCACCAGCCCGGCGCCGAACTGCTCGCCAAGGTCATTCCGGTCGAGAACATTCTGTTCGCGTCGGAAACCATCGGCGCGGTTCAGGGTATCGATCCGGAAACCGGCCACTACTACGACGACACGCGGCGCTACATCGATGCCATCGAATGGCTCAGCGCCGCGGACCGTCAGCGTATCTACGAAGACAACGCCCGCGCGGTGTACCCGCGGCTGTCCCATCAACTCGAGCAGCAATTCGCCACGCAAGGGGCAACGATATGACTGTCACGACGAATCCCATCGGCTGGCGCGAACACGAATCCGCGCCTCAGGCCAACCCGGCAACGCTCGACGCATTGCGTGAACTGGCGGTTTCGCTGCTCAGCGACAACATGGCGCGCGCAAGCGGCATGGTCGGCTTGCGGCCGTATCATCAGCCCAAGCCGATGGCAGGCACTGCCGTCACGGTCCACACCCGCCCCGGCGACAACCTCGCGATTCATCGCGCGTTCGATTTTTGCCGGCCGGGCGACGTGCTCGTGATCGACGGCGCAGGAGAACTCACGCAAGCATTGATGGGCGAGATCATGGCCAGCTTCGCGGAGAGTCTGGGCGTGCAGGGCCTAGTGATCGACGGCGCGATCCGCGATGTCGGCGCGCTACGTCAGCGCGATTTCCCGGTGTACGCGCGCGGCGTGACGCATCGCGGGCCGTACAAGAACGGTCCTGGTGAGATCAATGTGCCGGTCACGGTCGGCGGGATGGTGGTTCATCCTGGCGACATCATCGTTGGCGATGAAGACGGTTTGCTCGCGATCTCTCCCGCCGACGTGGAGGCGGTAATCGAAGGCGCACGGCGGCAGAATGCGAAAGAAACGGCGGCGTTGAAGTCGATCGCGAATGGATGTTTCGACCGTTCGTGGGTCGTGCCGCATCGCGACCGGATGATGAACGGCTGACTTCACGCACGACGCCAGAGCGTGCATGATGTTGACTGGTTCCTGCCGCGTACCGTGAGTCACGGCGAACCGGCTAACATCGCCCCAACCCTGCAGGAATCGTGTGCCTCATGGCGGAATATCTGAACGCTGCAATGCTCCTCGAACTCGCGCAACGTGCGGAAGAGCGCACTGCCGCGCCCTGCATGTGTACAAAAACGCCGCTGGACGGCTGGCACTCGCAGCCGCTTTCTCTCGACGAAACGCAGTTCAAGGAAGTCGGCACGCTTGCACCGGAAGACGATCCGGAACCCACGTACAGCGAATACCTGCCGGGCAAAACAACCTACTGGTCGGCCGACGCACCCATCGCGCCGCGTTACTTCCCGTACAACCGCTGTGCCGTCTGGCAGTGCACGTTGTGCGACCGTCTTTATCTGCGCTACACGGAAGGAGGCGGCTACTTCGTCGATCGCAGGATTCGCGCTGTACAGTCGGCGCTGATCGAGGACGTTCCGCTGCCCGAGTAACGTTAGAGATGCAACGCGCGGAGTTAATGCCCCGGCTTTAGCGCCGCATACGTCCCCGGCGTGATCCCATAGGCCCGCTTGAAAAGCCGGTTGAGATGGCTTTGATCGTAAAAGCCGACGGCCGCGGCAGCGCTCGCCGCGCTATGCCCCGCCGCAAGCATGCGTTTGGCCGCGAGCAGCCGCACCTGAGTCGCATAGGCGTGCGGCGGCAGGCCAAACTCTTTGCAGAAGGCGCGCGTGAGGTAATAGCGGCTCAGCCCCACCAGTTCCGCCAGTTCGTCGACCGGAATATCGCGCGCATAGTTGGCGGCGACGTACTCGCGCACCTGCGCCATCTTGTGGGCTTCGCGCCGTACTTCGCCGAGCTCGTGCCGCGATTGCCCATATCGTCCGACCAGCATCCCCATCGCCGCCCACCAATTCGCCTGCCGCTCCATCAGCGAGACCGAGCCGTGCTGGTCGAGACTCGCATGCGCCTTGACCAGCAGACCGGCCAGATGCGCATCCTGATAGAGCCCCGGCGGAATCAGAAGCGGTTTGTCCGGACGCGAGTCGGGCGAAAACACAGCACCCAGCGCGCCCAGGCCTTCCATGTCGAGATAGATGGCGCGGTAATTCCATTCGCGGCCTTCCCACACCTCGCCACTGTGATATTCGCCGGGTCCGAACACGAGCACGCTGCCGGGTCCGGCGACATCGCTGCCGGTGCGCGTATGACATTGCCCCGCACCGGATTGCGTCATGACAATGACGAGTTCGTCGTGCAGATGCCGGTCGAATTTGTGCTCGCCGTAGCGGGCGCTGGCGAGACAGGCGCCGTCGAGCGCGCCGTCACGCCAGCACACCACTTCCGGCTCGCTTTTATCCGATGTGTCCATGGCTCGCTCTCCCGGGATGCCCTTCAAACCAGCTCTATTCTGACCCGGCGATTGCGGCGCCCCTTGTTTTCTATCTTCACGATGCGGATCGGTTTCGATTGCGCCGTGTTGGTCAGATGCGTGCCACCGCAAGCCTGCCGGTCCAGGTCGCCGATTTCGACGATCCGCACCGTGCCGTCGGAGGTCGGCGGCGGCGCCACGGAAAGGCTGCGGATCAGGCCCTGCGTCGATTTTGCCTCGGTTGCGCTGACGTAGTAGGTCCGTACGTCCATGGCGCTGCGGATCACCTCGTTGGCCGGCTCCTCGAGCAGGCGCAATGCGTCGTTATCCGCCTCTGGCAGATCGAAATCCATGCGAGCGGTGCCGTCGGCATTGATCTGCGCGCCGGTCACGAGTGCGCCGGCGAAGCGCTGATACACGAGCGCGTTGAGAATATGCGTGGCCGTATGAAGCTGGGCGACGGTGGCGCGCCGGGCCGCGTCGACGGCCACGTGGACCTCGCCGTTCAGTTCGAGTGGCTCGTCGAGCAGATGCCAGAGCATGCCGCCTTCCGGTGCGACGCCGGTAATGCGGACGGCGCCGTTCGCGTGCGTCAGCATTGCCGCGTCCGACACCTGGCCTCCGCCACCCGGGTGCAAGGCCGTGCGACCCAGCACGACGGCGCCGGGCCGCGAGGCGATCACGCTCGTTTCAAACTCGAGTAAGTCCGGCTGCTCATGGCAAAGATAGTGCGCCACCTTGAATTCCCCGTATGAAATGAAATGACTGATTACGCCTAGGATACTCAGTCTCATGGGAGGTCGTCTTGGTCAAAAATGCCCTGTGCGGTTGGGGCCGGACCATCGGTTTCAAAGCGTCCGGAAACGAACCCCTGGTTGATATAATTTTCCAGTCGCCTATGACCGGGCACGCTCGCCAGGAGCAAATATTTCGCCCGTCATACGTCAATCTGACTGGAAGATTCGATGTCCCAACAACTTGCCAACACGAGTCGACCGCCCACCCTCACCGGGCTCTTCCTGATATTCAGCCGTATTGGCCTGACCAGCTTTGGCGGCGGCCTGAGCGGTTGGCTCCTGCGTGAATTCGTCCAGGATCGCGACTGGATCAGTGAAGAAGACTTTTTGAACGGCCTGGCCATTTCGCAGGCGCTGCCGGGCATCAACGTCAAAAACATGGCGATCTGGATCGGCCACCGTCTGCTCGGCTGGCGCGGCGCGCTGCTGGCGGTTGCCGGCATCATCATCCCGCCCGCCATCTTCATCATTATTCTCGGCACGGTTTTCGGTCATCTGCTGCAGTTCCCGCTCGCTCACATTCTGCTTGCGGGCGCGGCAGCAGCGGCCACCGGCCTGTCGTTGTCGATGGGTGTGACGACCGCGCGCCGGGTGCCGCGCAGACTCCTCCCGCTGCTGTTTCTCGCAGGCACCTTCGTCGCTGTCGGCATATTGCGCCTGCCGCTGGTGTGGGTTGTGATCGGCGCGGGAGGCCTGAGCGTGCTGTTCGAATACATCAAACTGCGCAAAGCCTGACCATGTCGAATCGCGTTCTTCTACAGCTTGCGGCCGTTTTCGCGCCCCTGTCACTGGTGACGATAGGCGGTGGCCAGGCCATCATTGCCGATATCCAACGGCAGGTTGTCGACGTGCATGGATGGCTGACGCATGCCCAGTTCGGTGTGGATTTCGCCATCTCGCGCATGGCGCCTGGGCCCGGGTCGCTGCTAGCCACTTTGATCGGCTGGCAGATTGCCGGGTTCTGGGGCGCTGTGGTGGCCACGCTGGCATTACTCGCCCCGACCGGCATTCTGATCTATGGTGTGACTCATATCTGGACGCGCTATAAGGGCGCGGCGTGGCAACTCGCACTCGAGCGTGGGTTGCGCCCCGTCGCCTCCGGCATGATTCTCGCCGCGGGATGGGTTTTGTTGAAATCGCTCGACGGTGGGCATCCGGCCCAAGCGATTGCCCTCATGTCAGTGGGGACACTGCTCAGCACGCGAATCAACCCACTGCTTCTGTTGCTTTGCGGCGCGTTGATGCTGCTCGGTATGTACGAGCTTGGCGCCAGCCTTCCGTCCATCCTTCAAGTGCACATGGCGAGCTAGTGCAATCTCGTTACGGCGTCTGCAGCGTGCCGTCTTTCAGGCGGGTTTGCGTCCACGTCGTCACGGTGTTTTCGCAGGGATATTTCGCGGCCTCGGTTTCGTCGATGTCCACGCCCAAGCCCGGTTTGTCATTGGCATAAACGTGTCCGCTCCTGAATTCCGGCAGACCCGGGAAGACATCGAGCAAGGCCTCTCGTGGCCCCTTAAGATCCTGGATCACGAAGTTCGGCGGCTCGGTTCCCGACCACTCCTGCACACCGAAGTTGCGCGCGGCGAGATCGATATGGATGTTCGCTGCATGCGCCAGCGGCGACATGTCGCCCGGGCCGTGCCACGCGGTCCTTACTCCGAACTGCTCAGCAAATATCTGCAGCTTACGGCCTGCGGTGATGCCGCCGATCTGGCTGAGATGCACGCGAATGAAGTCGATCAGGCGCTCGGTGATCAGAAACCGCCATTCATACGGGTTGTTGAACAGCTCACCCTGGGCCAACGGCGTAGTCGTTTTGGCGCGTAGCTGACGCATCCATTCGCCTTCCTCGAGCGCAATCGCGTCTTCGAGAAAGAACAGCTCGTACTGTTCCAGCTCGCACGCGAAGCGGATCGCTTCCACCGGCTTCAGGCGTTCATGCACGTCATGGCACAACTCGACGTCGAAACCGATCTTGCTGCGAATGCCGTCGAACAGTTTGAGCGTCTCCCGCATGTATTTTCTGCTGTCGAGATACACGCCATCCGCGGCGCCTTCGGGTGCACTCGCTGGCGCCTTGGCGAAGCTACCTCCGCCATAGCCGCCGCTCTGGCAACGAATATGCGTGATGCCTTGCTCGCGATACTTCTGGATGTTCTCGCATAACTCGTTCAGATCGCGGCCCTCCGCATGGCGATAAATCGGCACGCCTTCGCGGCACTTGCCACCGAACAACTGATAGAGCGGCATGTTCGCCATCTTGCCCTTGATGTCCCACAGCGCCATATCGACGCCTGAAATCGCGTTGTTCTCGATCGCACCGTTGCGCCAGTACGCGTTCTGATGCATCAGTTGCCACAGCTCCTCGATCGCCTCGGCGTCACGACCGATCAGCAACGGCCGCAGGTATTCCTCGATGAGGCACTTCACCGCCACGTGCCGGTAGGCGAATGTCGCGCATCCGAGACCGACCAGACCGGGCTGGCTGGTCTCGATCTTCACGACGATCAGGTTGATGCCTTCCGGCGCGGTCAGGATGACCTTTACATCGGTAATCAAGGTTGCCATGTTCTGCCTGCCAAAATCGAATCAATCAAACGAAGTCGAATTGCGCTCTTCTTCGCCAAAACGTGACGTCCGGGGTGTCGGGAACGACGGACATTACGTGCGATGCAACGACAGCGAAGCTTCACGCCTGGCATGCTCGTCGGCATTCGCGGGCACGGTCATCATCAGGATCACCGAGAGCAGCAGGCCGGCCGCCATGAAAATGTACGAAGCCGCCGGGCTGCCGGTCGCGCCGTTCAGATAGCCCACCACCCACGAACCGAGGAACGCCCCCAACGCACCGCATGCGTTGATGAGGCCGATCGCGCCGCCCAGCACGTTGCTCGGAATCAGTTCCGGCACGAGTGCGAAGAACGGGCCATACGGCGCGTACATCGTTGCGCCTGCAACGACCAACAGCGCGAACGAGATCCAGAAGTGCGAGCCGCCGATCAGATAGGAAGCGACGAACGCAATGGTCCCGACGAGCAGCAGCGGCCAGACGAACAGCTTGCGATTGCGCGTCTTGTCCGAGAGCCACGACGCGAGCAGCATCAGGATGATTGCCGCGAGATAGGGCACCGCGGCGAGCCAGCCCACTGAAACGATGTCGATCGTCGAGGCGGCTTTGAGAATCGACGGCAGCCACATGATGAAGCCGTATACGCCGATGCTCCACAGCGCATGTATCGCGCAAAACTTCATCACGATCGACGAACGGAACGCCGCCTTGTAGTTGCGCACCGGCGCGATATGGGCCTGCTCGGCCTTCAGGCGCGCGTCGAGTTCAGTCTTTTCGGCGTCGCTCATCCAGGGCGCGTCGGCCGGACGGTCCTTCACCGTGAACCACCAGACCACGGCCCATGCGATTGCAGGCATGCCCTCAAGGATGAACATCTCGCGCCAGCCGAAGCTGCGAACCAGATAGCCCGACACCACCGACATCCACAGCACCGTCACCGGATTGCCGAGAATCAGGAACGTGTTGGCACGCGAGCGCTCGCTGCGCGTGAACCATCGGCTGATGTACATCAGCATCGACGGCATCACGGCCGCCTCCACGACGCCGAGCGTGAAGCGCAGCACCATCAGCATCGGAATATTGCTGACCATGCCGGTCGCCGCCGCGCACAGTCCCCACAGAATCAGACTGAAGAAGATCAGCTTCTTCACGCTGTTGCGCTGTGCGTAGATTGCACCGGGCACCTGAAACAGGCAGTAGCCAAGAAAAAACAGCGAGCCAATCAGCGACGAGGTGCCGTGCGTGATGCCGAGATCCTTGTCGATCCCGGCCGCAGCGGCGAAGCCGTAGTTCGCGCGGTCGAGATAGGCGAGGCTATACGTGATGAAGATGATGGGCATCAGATACCACCATCTTTGAGTTGCTACGGGTTTGACGCTTTCCATGATGTCTCCGGATCAGTGCGGCGCACGAACTATCTGATGCGAGTGGCTGTTTGTTTTGCTCTACTCGCGTGGACCTGCATTTAAAGAACGGCCAGCCAGCCGCCATCGACGTAGATGATCTGACCGTTCACATAGCTCGACGCCGGTGAAGCCAGATACACCGCCGTACCGACGAGTTCTTCCGGCTTGCCCCAGCGTTGCGAGGGATTACTGCTCTTGACCCATGCGTCGAAAGCGGCGTTCTCGATCAGCGGCTTGTTCATGTCGGTCAGGATGTAACCCGGGCCGATCGCGTTCGCCTGAATGTCCGAGGCCGCCCACTCGGCGCTCATGGCGCGGGTCAGCATCTTGATGCCGCCCTTCGCCGCCGTATAGGCGCCGACCGTCGCGCGCCCGGCTTCGCTCGTGAGCGAGCCGATGTTGATGATCTTGCCGCCCGTGCCGCGCGCGATCATGCGGCGTGCGGCCTGCTTCGCGACGATGAAGGCGCTCGTCAGATTGGTGTCGATCACGCGCTGCCAGTCGTTCAATTCGAGTTCGACGAGCGGTTTGCGAAACTGGATGCCGGCGTTGTTAACCACGATATCGACTGGCACGCCGTCCTTGTCCCACTGCGCGAACGCTTCGGCAACGGCGCTTTCGTCGGTCACATCGAAGGCGCGGCCTTGCGCATTGAAACCCTTGTCGCTTAAACGGGCGACCGCTTCGGCGACCGTATCGGCGCGCGTGCCGTTCAGGATGACGTTCGCACCGGCGGCCGCCAGTCCCTCGGCAAGCGCGAAACCGATGCCACGCGCCGAGCCGGTAACGAGTGCCGTGCGGCCGCTCAGATCGAATAGCTGTGTCATGCGTATGTCCTCTCGATGTTCAGAAACGAGGCGCGAGTGCGCCCCTCGCGATCCCGACGAGGATCGCGATGAAATGGGTTACGGCGATTGCTAAACGGGTTGGTCGTTGGCGGTTCGGTCTAGCGCGGCGCGGTCCTCGAAGTCCTGCTCGGCGCGCCTGATGAGCGTGAGTACGGCCTCTTCCGCCGCGACGGGATCCCCCTTCTCGATCGCGACGCACAGTGCCTCGTGCATCGGCAGCGAACGGGCCGGACCGCCGGCGATTTCAGAGCTGAGTTCGAAACTGGTGCGCAGGATCGCCGACAGCGCGTTCTGCATCTGCTGGACGAACTGGTTGTGGCACGCGGTCAGGATGGCGCCGTGAAACGCGAGGTCAGCGGGAACGTACTCGCCGTGGCCGGCGACCGCGCGTTCCATCGCCTTGAAAGCCTTCCGGACCGCGATGCGGTCTTCGTCAGTTGCGCGTTTCGCGGCAAGCCTCGCCGCGTTCGGCTCGATGATCAGGCGCAGTTCCATCAGGTCTTCGATGAGGCCGGGCTCGACGGCGCTTGCACGCGCGCGCCACATGATCACGTCCGGGTCGAACAACTGCCATTGCGCACGCGGCAGCACGACCGTGCCGTAGCGGCGGCGCACCTGCAGCATGCCCTTGGCGGAGAGCGACTTCATCGTCTCGCGGATGGTGATGCGGCTCACCTGCATCTGCTCGGCAAGCATCGGCTCGGCGGGAAGAATGTCACCGGGCATGAATTTGCCTGAACAAATCTGTTCACCCATCTGATTCAGGACCTGCCTGTGCAAAGTCGCCACAATTTGCTCTCTATGTCATACGTATGATGTAGAAAGATAGGCGTGACGAGGCCGCGTGGCAATTCGGGTTCACCCGGAGTGCGGGTCGGAATGGGTGGTCGGGGTGGAAGGGAATTGCTGGCGTGAAAGGGGTTGCCGAGGATGGCGGGCGCCGCCGGAGATGGAAGACACCGGGCAGACGCGCACCGGTTTTGTTGGCCTCGGAGCAGCGCGCCGCAAGACGCGCCGCCGTTCGCGTCAGACCTTCGCGATATGCGTCTCGGCAATCGCACGGACGTCGATGCGGCGCGGCAGGATAGCGTCGCGATCCGCGCTATCAGCAACCTTCTGGAGCGCGGCGATATCCGCCTCGGTCACGAAGTGCTGTTTCAATGCCGCGCGCTGCGTGATCTGCTTCGCGGCATCGAGTGGCGAGCGCGTCAAGGTTGAGTAGATCTGCGCGTAGGCATCGGGGTTCGCAAGCGCCCAATCGCCCGCGCGTTGCAACCTGAGCAGAACATCTGCGATAGCCGCGCGTTTGCGTGTATCAGCAAGCGCGGCGCCCGATGCAGTGATGAAGCCGAGACCACTATTGATGCCGGACCCGTCGCGCAAAATACGCGCGCCACGTTGAACAGCGATACCGTAGTACGGATCGAACGTCGCCCACACGTCGATCGAACCAGACGCGAACGCCGCAAACGCGTCGACTGGCAGGATGAAACGAACCTTAACGTCGTCCTTCGAAAGTCCGGCTTCGGCGAGCGCACCATACAACTGGAATTGCGAAATACTACCGCGCGCCGACGACACGAACACGGTGCGACCCTTCAGATCCGCCACGGCGCGAATCGATGAATTGGGCGCAACCAGAATGCCGAGTTGCGCGCCCGAACCCACACGCGTCGCGACAATCTTCAAGGTCGGATCGCCGACAGCCGCTGCAAGCACAGGCAAGTCGCCCGCCGGGGCAAGATCGACGGCGCCCGCGCGTTGCGCCTCGAACAGTGGCGCGGCACCCTGGAAGTTGGCCCAGCGAAATGCGTACGGCGTGCCGTCGAGTACCTTAGCGGCTTCGGCGAGCGCTCGTGTGCCACCGGCCTGGTCGCCCAGCACGATCGTGGTCGATGCCAGATCGGCGGCCTGCACGTTGAGTGAATGAAACGCACCGGTTGCGGCAAGCGCCGGCACTGCGCCGAGCAGCTTCAGCGTGCGCCGCCGCATGGGAAAAGACGTAGAAACAGAAGCGGCCATATGCCCTCGCTTGCAATATTTCTGCAAGCGTAGCGATCAGGACGCTTCGTGAGAATGATTCAATTCCGATATCCTTATCGCGACCGGGCAGCTATGTTTTTCACCCCGGCGCGAACCCGTCACCTACGACTTCTCGAATATGCCGCGATACGCGCCGTACATCGACAGAACGATCAGCGCGCTGACCAGCGGCGTCACCAACAAGCCGCGCAATATAAGCGGTGCAAAGGTGGCAAGCCACACGTCGACGGCGATCGCGATGCCAAATACCAAAGCGACGCGCCAGTTACGCGCCACGGCACGCACACTCGCCGCCATCGCGTTCAGAGGCGGCACGTTGTTCAGAACAACCAGCGCCGGCGCGAACCATACGAGCGAGGCCGCAACCGCATAGGCCAGCATATTGAGCACCGGCTCCAGCGCATTGCCCGTGCCGTTATGCGCGCCGTAGACGATCGTCAGATCATGCACGCCGTTCGGTGCAACAGATGTCTTCATCGACACATGAAACGCCACAAACGCAATCAGGTGCCCCGCATAGGCAACGGCCGCACCGCATTGCCCGATCAGGATCAACGCATTGCGATGCACGTTGACGGCTTCGATCGTCTCGCGGATCGACCACGGGCGTGCATTGCTCGCACGTTCCTGCATCAGCACCAAACCAGCGGCGAGGACCGGCCCGACGAGCACCGCCAGCACGCGCAACGGTGGCGCCAGTTCAAACAGCGTGACGAAATCGGCGCAGCCGAGAATCGCCACGAGCCACAACACCGGATTCGCGCGAGCGATACGAACCCCTTCCGCGAGCCAGCCGGCAACATTCTCGACGCTCACCACGCGACCATCTGGATAGCGCAGCCCCGAAGCAGGTTGCCGGTGTGCCGGGACTGCCGTACCGCCTGAATAATGCATGTTCATGACCGTTTCCTTTTCATCGAATGAGGATAGAGACGTCAGTCAACCTGCGCCGCACTTCAGGCGGATTGCCCTTCGTCGAGTCGAGCAGTAATCAGAGCGAGTTGCCGCTGAACATAGCGGACCAAGGCGCGCCATGTAATTCGCGTCAACCACAAACAAAGCCACAAACCGACGATGCCGGCGACCAGCATCGCGAATCCGTAAATCATTGCGCCGATGCCCGAGCCATGCGGCCCGACGATCACGACGTTGTCCGAACCGTCCTTAATCGAAATGTGGTCGCGATCGATCACGACCGAATCCGAGCCGCTGTTGACCGCCAGACGCTTGCCGCTGCCGTCCGCGCCCTGCACGAAGGACACGTGGTCGCCGTGGTTCCTGATGTCCCACGCCAGCGCCTTCGCACCGGTTCCGATGCGCGCGACCGATACCTTGTCCCCTTCGCCATCCTTAAGATCGAGCGCTACGATGTCGGTGGCTGCGATAGACCATGTGCCGTCCGGGTCGACCTTGAACAGATCGCGCGCGCCGCCAACCGAATTGACCTTGAGTTTGCCGTCGTCGTTCTTGATGTCGATCGGACCGGCCAGCGTCACAACCGAAATCCGCGTGGCTGCATCGGGCCGCAGCACGAAACGGTCACCGTCCACCCGGAACACCTTCATATTGGCGGTTGCGAGGCGCGGGTCGCCCTGCTTGGGGGCGTCATCCGCGTCGTCGTCATCATCGTCATCGTTTCCGTTGGCGCTCGCCTGCTGACCCGTTTTCACGTCACTGCTCTCGAAGGTGAACGGCACCGAATTAAACGCCGGCCACCCGAACAGATGATGACTTCCGAGCGCAACCACCGTCACGAGCCCGGCAATCGTCAGTGCGCCTGAAACCGCGTAGCCGATCGTCAGCATCAGCAGATAGAACATGAACGGAATCAGCAGGAACAATTGCAACAGGCCGAGCCCTGCGATCGACACGACCACCCGCATCAGGTTGCCGAACGAGCGCCGCGTTTCCCACTGACGGAAATTCGCCTGCGCCTTCAGTTCGCGTGCGAGCTTGACCGGGTCGCCGAGCGCTGCAACCACTTCCGCCTCACTGCGGCCCGCTGCGAGTGCATCACCGAAGTACTCGCGATAGTCGGCGACGATTTCGTCGACCATCTGCTTCGGCAAACTCCGCAGTTCGTGGCGCAATTGCTGGATGAATGCGTCCTGCGTCATTGCTTTTCCCCTGTTCCTGAGGGCGTACGGGACAAGGCCAGCACACCGTTGACTTCATCGACAAAACTGCGCCATTCGCTTTGCATTTCCGCCAGACTGCTGCGGCCCGCCGCTGTCAGCGAGTAGTACTTGCGCGGCGGCCCCGAACTGGATTCCACGAAATACGTCGACACCCACGCCTCGGCCTGCAGCCGGCGCATCAGCGGGTAAATCGTGCCCTCGCTGATCTCCATGGTTTCGGAGAGCGTCGAGACAAGCTCGTACGCATAGCTGTCGCCGCCGGCGAGGACAGCTAACACGCACATGTCGAGCGTTCCCTTCTTGAGCTGCGTTTTCATTCAATTCCATTACATTAGTGTGCATAACACGGTACCTTGCTATGCACTGGTGCCGAACGCACCGATCCGCGAAATGACGAACGAACTCTAGCACCCAGTATTGTTTAATGCAAGGTACTGTTTTATGCACAGGACACCCGTGCTCACCAGACCGGCCGTCCGATCATTCGCTCCATTAATACAAAGGATTAGAAATGAGACTTTTACTTATTGTTTTTGGCTTCCGATAAAGGCACCAGGCCATGCGCGCAATGGCTGCGTTCATCCACTGAAACCGCCATGCCTCAAGGAGAAACCCATGACGTCCTATCGTCCCGCGGACACGCCAGCGCCACCGCCAGGAGATGGCACCCCGGCCAACATGAAAAAAATCGCGGTGGCGAGTGTGATCGGCACGACCGTCGAATGGTATGACCTGTTCGTTTTCGCCACCGCCTCGGCACTCGTCTTCAACAAGGTGTTCTTTCCCGGCTTTGTGCCGTTGGTCGGCACCTTGCTGGCGTTCGGCACGTTCGCCTCCGCCTACCTCGCGCGTATTGTCGGCGCTGCGCTGTTCGGCCATTTCGGCGACCGCCTCGGACGCAAGGCGATGCTGCTGGTCTCCCTCATCATCATGGGCATCGCGACGTTCTCGATTGGGCTGCTGCCGAACTACGCGTCGATTGGCATCTGGGCGCCCATTCTGCTGCTCACCTTGCGCGTCATTCAGGGACTCGCGCTCGGCGGCGAATGGGGCGGCGCCGTGCTGATGGCGGTGGAACACGCACCGGCCGGCAAGCGTGGACTGTATGGCTCGTGGGTGCAGATCGGCGTGCCTGCCGGCACTCTGATCGCCAATCTGGCGTTTCTGGTCTGCAACGCGACGCTGTCAAACGACGCACTGCTCTCCTGGGGTTGGCGCATTCCGTTCCTTGCGAGCGCATTGCTCGTGGGGGTCGGGCTTTATATCCGTCTGAACACATCGGAAACCCCGTCGTTCCGCAAGGTCAAGGAAGCCGACGCGCAGGTCAAGCTGCCGATCGCCGAAGTCCTCACCCGATACTGGAAGCAGGTTCTGCTCGGCGGCATCGCGACGATGTCGACGGGCACCTCGTTCAACTTGATCGTCGCTTTCGGGTTGACCTACGGAACGCAGACACTGGGTTTCTCACGTAACGCGATGCTTTCCATCGCGCTGATTGCCTGCGCGCTTTGCATCGTGTTGTTGCCGGCCTTCGGAAAGCTATCCGACGTCGTGGGCCGCAAGCCGGTGATCATCGGCGGTATCGTCGCCGAGGCCCTGCTTGCTTTTCCGCTTTTCTGGCTGCTGGATACGCGCGAGTTTCCGTTCGCGCTGCTCGGCTATCTGCTGATGATGACCGCCTTCGCCGCGAACTATGGACCCATCGCCACCTTCCTCGCGGAGCTGTTCGGCACTGAGGTTCGCTACTCCGGCTTGTCGGTGAGCTATATGTTGTCCGGACTGCTCGGCAGTGCGGCCACGCCGATTGTCACCACCGCGCTGTTGTCCGCGACAGGCCGCGGTTCGTCGGTGGCGTGGTACATGATGGGCTCGGCTGCTGTTTCGGTACTCGCGCTCGTGCTGCTCGCGGAGACGCTTCGCCGCGATATCTCGTCTGCGGCGCGCACCAATGCGGCCACGGCGAGCCTTTCGTGAAGGTCTGATATGAAAACGGAAAATGCCGCTCTGATGCAAGCCACACCCGACTCATCCTTACTGCGCAGCCTCGAATCCGTCAGCTTCCCGACGCTCGGGCACTTCATGGAAGACGGCTTCGCGGACCATCGAATTCGCGCGATGGTCCCCAACGTGAAGGTGATCGGGCGCGCAGTGACGCTCAAGCTGCTGTCGCCCGACGCCATTCCCGTGAACCGCGCCCTCTCGCAACTCAAACCCGGTGACGTGCTGGTGATCGACATGAGCGGTAACCATACGCACGCACCGGTCGGAGCGGTCACGGCATGTGCCGCGCTCAACGCCGGCGCGAGGGGTGTTATCGTCGATGGCGTGGTGACCGATCTCATCGAACTACGCAGTACGGGGTTGCCGGTGTTCGCGCGCGGAACGTCGTTGCTAACGACCAAAAAGCGCGACACGATGTCGAGCCTGTTTAACGAGCCGGTGATATGCGGCGGGGTCGTGGTGCGCCCGGGCGACATCGTATTGGCCGACGACAACGGCGTGCTGTTCGCTGAAGCATCGGCCCTCGCCGCCGTGATCGATATGGCGCTGGCTTCCGACCGCGCGGAACCCACGATACTGGCTCGCCTCAACGCCAAAGCGCCGCTTCACAAGGTCCTGCAGTGCGTCATGTCGTAAAGTATTCACGCGGCTAATAATCTGCATTAGAACAATGAAGTTGACGGACACTGACGCGCTGACGAACACTACGCGCACTACAGCACGTGAGAACCTGGGAGTCTTCTGAAATGCAATCCACACCCACATCCGATCGCACGAGCGACAAACCGGCGCCGATCGGTACCGAACAGCAGGTACGGGAGGAACTGGCGGCACTCTACCGGCTGGCCGCTCACTTCCGCATGACCGACATGATCGACACGCACATCACGGCGCGCCTGCCCAGCTCGCCGGGCGAGCCGCCGGCCTTTCTGATCAACCGCTATGGCGTGCTGTTTCACGAGATGCGCGCATCGGACCTCGTGAAAATCGATCATCTCGGCAACGTCGTCGACGAGCGGGCGCACAGCGACCCGGCGTTGTTTCGTGTGAACGCCGCGGGGTTCACGATTCATTCGGCCATCCACGCGGCACGCGACGATCTGCATTTCGTGATCCATACGCACACCGCCGCCGGAACAGCCGTATCGGCCCAGGAGCAGGGACTGCTGCCGATCAGTCAGCATGCGCTGAAGTTCTACGGCAAGCTCGCTTACCACGATTACGAGGGCATCGCGCTCGAACTCGGCGAGCGCGAGCGTCTGGTGCGCGACCTCGGTTCCTGCAAGGCAATGATCCTGCGCAATCATGGCTTGCTTGCGGCCGGCGCCACGGCAGCCGAAGCGTTCCACGAAATCTATTTCCTCGAGCGGGCCTGCCAGGCGCAAATCCAGGCGCTGGCCGGCGGCAGCGCGCTGCGCATCCCGCCGCGCGAAGTGTGCGAGTTGACCGCGAGCCAGTTCGCTCGCGACGACTCCGCGGGCATTTCCGAGTTGGCGTGGCGCGCGGCGTTAAGGTTGATCGACGACCCGAAATCCGACTACCGCAACTAGGCCCGTTCTCCGATTCGATGCAATGACCAAATTAGTTCTGATGAGCCGTGACTTCGACATGTCACACCTGGTGCAGCCGATTCTGCGCGCCGCCCCTGAATTCGATGTCGTGATGCACGGCGAGCGGTCCAGCGGCGATGCTGACATCGCCGTGTGCTGGAACCCACCTGCCGGCGCGCTGGCGGAGCTACCGAAACTGCGGCTCGTGCATAGCATCGCTGCGGGCGTGGACAACATTCTGTCCGATCCTGCCCTGCCCGCCGTGCCGCTGTGCCGGGTCGTCGATCCGCAACACGCACGCGGAATGAGCGAATTCGTCACGTGGGGGGCGCTGCACTTTCATCGTCAACTCGACCGTGTGCTTGCCAATCAGCGTCTTAACCGCTGGTTCCGCGACGATCAGCGCGATGCTTCCGAATGCGCCGTGGGCATCATGGGACTGGGAGAAATCGGCAGCCGCGTCGCGACGGATTTGCAGCGCTTCGGCTTTGCGGTGCGCGGTTGGGCGCGCAAGCCCCGCGAACTGCCTGGCGTGACGACCTTCGCCGGTCCGCAGGAATTCAAGCCATTCCTTCAGGGGACAGACATCCTCGTGTGTCTCCTGCCGCTCACGCACGAAACCCGCTGGATTCTCAACGCGAACACGTTCGAACACTTGCGGCCGGGCGCGAAGCTGATTCACGTCGGTCGCGGCGAACATCTGGTGCCCGCGGACCTGCTCGCGGCACTGACGAGCGGACAAATCGGCGGTGCGATCGTCGACGTGTTTCCGACCGAGCCGTTACCCCCCGAAGATCATTTATGGCGCGCACCCAATCTGATCGTGACGCCGCATATGGCGTCGGTGGCAAGCTCGGACACGATCGCCACGCAAGTGGCGCACAACGCGCGCAGGCTGATCCGCGGCGAACCGCTGCATAACGTGGTTGACGTGACGCGCGGCTACTAAGCGCGAGGCTCGAGGCCGGCACCTTCCGCCTGACCATCGATGAACACATTCAGCGCATCGATAAACGCAGCCTCAGCAGCGCTCAGCTTACGGTCCTGTGACCACAGCATGTAGATATCGAGGTCGGCCACGCCTTCATCCGGCGGCAGCCGCTGAAGGCGGCCTTGAGCGATATCGTCGCGCACGACGTGTTCCGGCAGGCAGCCAATGCCGAAGCCCGCGAAAATGAAACGCCTCACTTCGGTCATGCTCGACGATGAGCCGACCACGCGCCCCGTGAAGCCCATCTCGTCACGAAAGAATGTGAGTGGCGACAGGTGGTCGCCTACTTTGTCGCCGGTGAAGGAGACGAACTTCTCGCCGGCGAGATCGGCGACCTGAAGATCGTCGCGTCCAAAGAGCGGATGATGACGTCCGCAGAAAAGTGCATACCGTTGACGCAGAAACACGCGGCTGTCGACTCGTTTGGGTAACGCGCGCCGCGGCGTCAGTCCGAGTGTTGCGGACTTTTGCTGGAGACTGTTCACCACATCGGCGCTGCGCATTTCCTGGCTTTCGAGCTCGATACGCGGATACGTGCGATGGAACTCCGCGAGAAACGTGTCGTAGGCCGGAAAATCGATTCCGCTGACGGTACTCACGCGCACCATGCCGGAGATATCGTGTTCACGATCCACCTCGGCCAGCGACAGCCGCGAGATCGTGCCGTACACGTCTTCAGCAATCTGCTTCACTTCGATACCGGCCTGCGTGACCTCGATACGCGGACCGTGGCGATCCACGAGGCGCAGACCCAACTGCTCCTCCAGCCGACGCAGCGCCTGGCTCACGGCGGGCTGCGTCAGATGCAGTTTCGTCGCCGCGCGACTCACGCTGCCTTCTTTCGCAATGGCAAGAAAGGTACGCAGCAGGTTCCAGTCGAGACGGTCGTTCAGATAAGTGTCCGGGCGGTCTTTGCTCACGATGAGCCTCACTGGTTTCATCATCCGCCAAAATTATACTTAGGATTAGAATTAGAAATTAGACTTATCATTTTTGATTACGGATAAAGGCATCACGACGAACCCGACGCGGTCAGTACGCCGCGACTTCAGGAGTGTGTGATGCTAAAGATCAATGGTGAGCGGCTCTGGACGAGCCTGATGAACATGGCCGCTGTCGGCGCCACGGCAGGCGGCGGTGTGCGGCGCCTCGCATTGACCGAACAGGACGCGGCAGGCCGGGCGCTTTTCTCGCAGTGGTGTGTCGACGCGGGGCTGACGTTGTCCGTCGACCAGGTCGGCAATCTTTTTGCGCGGCGCGCCGGCAAACGGAGCGACGCCGCGCCCGTAGCAAGCGGGAGCCACCTCGACACTCAGCCCGAGGGCGGCCGCTTCGACGGGGTCTATGGCGTGCTCGCCGCGCTCGAAGTCGTCCGCACGCTGAACGATGCGAACATTCAAACCGACAAACCCATCGAAATCGTCGTGTAGACCAACGAGGAAGGCGCGCGCTTCACGCCGGCCATGCTCGGTTCAGCGGCCTTCACAGGCGTCATGCAGCTCGCCCAGGCGTTGAACACGCGTGACGCAGCAGGCACATCGGTCGAGCAGGCATTGCAAGCGACAGGCTATGCCGGCACGCGCGCCGTGCCCGGCATCGTCTTCGACGCCTACTTCGAAGCGCATATCGAACAGGGTCCGGTGCTCGAGGAAAGCGGCGTGCCGATCGGCGTCGTCACGGGCGGCCAGGCGATTCGCTGGCTCGATGTGCGCGTGCGAGGGCAGGCCGCGCACGCAGGCACGACGCCGATGCAGTACCGCCGCGATGCGCTATTCGCGAGCGCGGAAATGGCCGCGGAGCTGGAGAGCATCGCGGCAGATTTCTTTCCGCAGGGTCTTGCCACCATCGGCGAGCTGCACATACGCAATGCATCGCGCAATACGATCGCGGCGGACCTGTCGTTCACTGTGGATCTGCGTCACCCCGACGATGCGATGATCGAGAAAATGGAAGCCGCGCTGCGTGAGCGCTTCGATGCCATCGCCAGAAGACGGCGCCTGACTGTCGAGGTGGGACAGCATTGGGTCAGTCCATCCACGCCGTTTGACCCGGACTGCATTGCGGCTGTCAGCAACGCAGTCGAGACGCTCGACTATCCACATCAACGCATCGTCAGCGGTGCGGGACATGACGCGATCCATCTCGCGAAGCATTGTCCGACCGCGATGATTTTTATCCCCTGCGTCGACGGCCTGAGCCATAACGAAGCCGAAGACGCTTTACCGGCAGACGTCACGCGCGGCACGGATGTGCTGCTTCACGCGATGCTGGCCCGCGCCGGGCAGGCCGTATGAACGCGCATCAAACGCCTCGTCCACCCGGCATCCGGCGCACATGGCTCTTTGTACCCGGCAACCATGCCGAAGCCCACGCGGTCGCGCTGCAAAGCGGCGCAGATGCAATCGTCGCCGATCTCGAAGAGATGACTTCGCCGCAAGACCGGCCGCAGGCACGCGAGCGCATCCTCACGCTACTACGCGAGGCGGCTCGCGCCGGCACGGTCGGCTCGGTACGGATCAACAAACTGGAGCACGACGGCCATGCCGATCTCGAAGGCGTCATGCCCGGCACCCCACGGGCGATTTTTCTGCCACACGCGGAGAGCGCGGCTCAACTGGCCGCGCTCGACGATGCGCTGGCCGTCATCGAGCGCAAGCTGGGCATTCCGGCGGGCTCGACGGAGGTGGTTCCAGTTATCGAATCCGCAAAGGGTCTGGTCAATCTGGGAGCGCTACTTCAGGTGGGTGCACGGATAAAGTGCTGCATGCTGGCGGTCGAAGACCTGGCGGCGAATCTCGGCGCGCGCCGCACACCGGGCGGTCACGAACTGCTCTACGCACGCAGCCGCTTTCTGATCGAGTGTATTGCCGCCGGCTGCGTGCCGATCGATCTTCCTTGTACGTACCGGTCGGCGCAGGTGCTTGGGCAGGACCTGGACCTCTCCACGCAACTCGGATTCGCATCGAAGAGCGTCGTGTTTCCCGAACACGTGCCCGCAATTCACCGCGCGCTGACGCCATCCGCGGAAGACGTGCAGGCAGCGCGCGCGCTCGTCGACGCACACGCAGTGCAGCTAGCGAATCCATCCTCTGCCGGATCGGAATGGATCGACTACCCGGAGCGCAACAATGCGCAACGGCTGATCGCGCGTGACGCGCTGCTCCGCGCCTTTGAGGAAAGCGGCAACGCATAAGCGGGCCAAGCATTAGCCGCTTTGATACTGAAGATTAAAAATCCGAATTTGGCGGCCGTATTTCGGCGACCGATAAAGACAGCGGTCAAGCCAACGCTGCGCGTTCAACAACAGGATTCCCCATGTCCCCTTCTGAACAGACTCATCAGCCCGTGCGCGCCGCCACCGCGGCTTTTATCGGCACGGCTGTCGAGTTTTACGACTACTACACCTATGCGACGGCCGCCGCGCTCGTGCTCGGCGAGGTGTTCTTCCCGAGCAGCAATCATTTCCTGAGTACGATGGCTTCGTTCGGCACGTTCTTTGTGGGCTTCATTGCACGCCCATTGAGCGGCGCGGCGTTCGGGCATCTCGGCGACAAGCTGGGTCGCAAGAAGATGCTGCTGCTGACCATGTTCCTGATGGGGATCGCCACCACCGGCATCGGCCTGCTGCCCGGCTACGCCAGCATCGGTATCTGGGCACCTATTTCGCTCGTGCTGTTGCGGATTCTCCAGGGCATTGCCGTGGGCGGCGAATGGGGCGGCGCGGTATTGATGGCGAGCGAGCACGCGCCAACCGGCCGCAAGACGTTCTTCGCGTCCTTTCCGCAGATGGGTAGCCCGGCGGGACTGATTCTTTCGCTCGTGTCGTTCAGGCTCGTCACTTCGCTCGATCACGCAAGCTTCGTTGCCTGGGGTTGGCGCCTGCCGTTTCTGGCCAGCTTCGTGCTGCTGTTGATCGGCATGGCGATCCGTCTCGGCGTTAAGGAGTCGCCCGAGTTTGAGCAGCTTCGCAAGAATCGCGAGGTGCTGAAGTCGCCCGTCAAGGAAGTGCTGCGCACCGCGTGGTATCCGATCGTCATGGCGGCGATGGCCACGACGATCGGCTCCGCCGGGTTCTTCTTCACCAACACGTTCATGATTTCGTATGTCACCGGTTATCTCGGCATGTCGAAATCGTTCATTCTCGATTGCCTGTTTGTGGTCACGCTGATCCAGTTGGCGTCCCAGCCGGTTTCGGCGCTGTTGGCTCAACGGTTTGGAGAGACCCGCTTTCTGACCTGCGCCGCCCTGCTATCCATGCTCACGCCATACCCGATGTTTCTGCTCGTTCAGACGCAAAATCCCGTCGCGATCGTGGCGGGTATCTCGCTCGCGGTGGTGGTACTGTCCGCCGTCTATGCCGTCATTGCCGGTTTCATGACGCCGGCATTTCCCACGCAAGTCCGGTACTCGGGCATTTCGATTGCCTATCAACTGTGCGCGACGATCGCCGGTGGGACGACGCCCTTGATCGGTACGATGCTCGCGCAGAACTACAAGGGCGAGTGGCTGCCGCTAGCGATTTTCTTCAGTGTGCTTTCGGCGGTGTCGCTGGTTGGAATCGTGGGGCTCGGGCGTTATCGCAAGGGGATATGCGCGGAGGGATCCGCTGCGGTGCTTGCTAACTAAGGCGGGCTGACGTTGGCCCGCGAGCCCTTCCGATTTCGGCGTGAATCGCGAATCGGATCGGCAAAGCGCCGCAGATCGAGGTCGGGGGCTAGAGCGACGAGCCCCCGCACATCACGATCTGTTGCCCTGTAATCGCGCCGGCATCTGCTCCTAGCAGGAAGCCGGTCAGCGCGGCCACTTCCGACGGTTTGACGAAGCGGCCGATTGGCGGCAATTTAGGCGGTGTTCCGGCTCGCGCCGGATCGTTGAGTAACGGCGTATCGGTGGCTCCTGGCGCAACCACATTGACTGTGATGCCACGCGGCGCGAGTTCCGCGGCCCAGGATCGGGCCATGCCGACCAGCGCCGCTTTGGTCGCCGCGTATTGACTGCGGGTAGCGGCGCCGTTCGCAGTCCGACTGCCGATCAACACGATGCGGCCGCCGGCGGACATCTTTGGCAACAACGCATTGGCGAGAAAAGCGGCAGCATCGACATGGAGCCGCCACATGGCTGCGCCGTCGGCGGCGGTCAGTTCGCCAAGTGGCGCCGTGCGCATGAATCCGGCCGCATGCACGAACGCGTCGCACGTATCGATCGCGTCGACGATGGGCCTCAGCGCGGCAAAGTCCGTCACGTCGACGGGGACGATCGTCAGGTGCTCGAGGTCATGCTTCGCCGGTGTCCGGCACAAACCTGTTACACGCCACCCATCCGCAAGCAGGCGTTGAACGATCGCCTCGCCGATTCCCGACGACGCACCCGTCACCACCGCATGCCGTTGCACAACCGCTTTCGCTGTCACTCCGTTTCCCCTACAAATCGGTCACGGAGAGCCATCGCGCACGCTTATCGAACCGCCGCGGTCTCCACCGTCACCTCGCCTCGCTCGTCGAACAAGGCCAGTTCCTGCGGCTCTGCCGCGTTATCGGTAATCAACGTCCAATCGCGCTCGAGCGGCGTCCAATGCTGCTGGCTGGCACGGCCAAGCTTGTCGGCGGTGACGAGCACGAACACGCTCGCCGCCTGACGGATCACGCACTCCTTCAGATACGCCTGCTCGGCGGTCGCCTCGCACAGGCCGCGCGTGGCCGTCACACCGTCGGCGCCAAGAAACGCCTTGTCGAAACTCAAGCGGCTCAGCGCAAGCTGCGCCAGCGGCCCAAGCGTACTCATGCTCGACGAACGGATATCGCCCCCGATCAGCGTCACCCGCACCTCGCTGGAGGCGAGCGCGCCGACCACCAGGAGGTTGTTCGTCACGACATGAATCGAACGATATCCGGCCAATTGCCGTGCAAGCGCCGCCGTGGTCGTCCCGCCGTCGAGAAACAGTGTGTCGTCCTCCTGGACATGCGCGAGCGCGGCGCGTGCGATCGCGTCCTTCTGCTCACGAAAGCTCTCGCTGCGTTCGTCGAGCGAAGCTTCCGGTTCGTGCGCGCTGACCGCCGCCGCACCGCCATAGGTGCGCAGGATCTGGCGGCCCTCCGCGAGGGCCCGCAAATCACGCCGTACGGTCGCCTCGGACATGCCGAAGTGCTCGCACAGCGTACCGACATCTGTCATCCCGCCCAGCACTGCGTGAAGCATCGCCTCGCGGCGTTTCGCAACTTTCATGATCTTGGATCGGAGGAACCGGTTAAGCCACAGCGCGCCATGAGCGCGCGCAAAAGTGTGCCTAGTGTAGCGAATTTCCATTCGTACGCCGTCTCCCTTTCCGGTCCGCTCAAAACCGACCCTTCCCTCTACTGCTTCACCGATGGTTTTAGCCGCGTACCCATGTTTCGTCGACGCGCACGTATTTGATCCGTTGACGGAAATACGTGAAAGCAATGTGCAATGCACCGTCGGCTGATTGCACGATGGACGGATACGAATACTCGCGGTTACGCTGCTCGGCCGAATTGTTCGTCATGCAGTAACCATCACCGATTTCCAGATTGCGCCGACGCGCCCACGTGTGGCCGCCGTCTTCGGAAATAGCCAGCGACATCGGGCTTCGCGGCGCGCCCCAGAACGCGCTGCCGCTGGCGGATGCGCTCTGGTCGCGCAACGCGCCGCTGTCTTCGGAATCTTCGATGTCGTCGTACAGCGAGGCGCGCCGTCCGGTGCTATGCGACGCGTCGCTCTCGTTGAACACCAGCGCGAGATGGCCATTCTTCAGCGACACGAACTGGATCGACGAGTTGTTGTTCGGCAACGTGGTCGCTTGCGGAGCGCTCCACGTGCGGCCATCTTTCGAGCGGCTCGCATAAACGAAGTCCGCCCACCGGCTGCGGAACAGCGCGAGCAACGAGCCGTCGGCGAGCAACTGCACGTTCATATGCACGCAACCGATGCTATCGGGCACCTCGTGCTCGCGCCACGAGCGTCCTTCGTCTTCGGAGATCAGCACAGCGCTGATGTCATTGTTGCCGACCCAGCGTTCGCCGGGTTCGGTGCGGCACATGAACACCGGGCACAACCATGCACCGTCCGGCAGCACCACGATCGGCTGACGCACGAAGGTGCCCGCGCGGTCGAACAACGTCTCGATCGGCCCCCACGTCAAGCCGCCGTCGGACGAGATACGTCGCCGCACGATCGCAGTGTTCTGATGTCCGGACAACTGTGCGGTATAGGTCAGCCACAAGCGGCCATCGGGGGCAGTGAACAGCACAGGGTTCTGCTCGGAGCGCGTCGGGTCGTTCGACAGTTTCTCCGGCTCGGACCAGACCTCGGTGCCCGCACGCAACCGCGACATGTAGATCGACACGTCCGGGATACCTTCCTGTGTCCCGCCGAACCAGACACATAACAGGTCGCCATTGGGCAGCGCATGCAGATTCGCTGCGTGATTCTGCACGCACGGGGACGGTAAATACGCGTCGTGGCGCTGTGCATCGGCATAGGCCACACGCACACGGCTGTCCCACGTCGTCGAGGTCGGGGCTTCTGCAGGGATGGAAGTCATCCGGTGTTCTCCTGAATTGCGTCGCTTCAATGTGATTCGCGATGCTGGAGCCGCTCACCGCTCGCGCCGACTGGCGTGGAACCCGAGGGAAACAGCAGCTTTTCCAGCACGATAACGATAGCCGGCGTCACCAACGATACATACATGTTGTCGATGCCGAACGGATTGCCGAGCAGATACCACACCGTCGTCGAGATCGTCGCGATGATCAGCGCGGCCATAGCGCCACGGCTGCTGTTGAAGAAGGGCAGATAGATGCCGATCAGGGCCACTACGGACACCGTCAGCCGCAACGCCCGCGTGAAGAACGACAGCGCCAGAATCTGCGGCACGAACAGCACGAACACGAGCGGGACGAGTCCGACTACGAGCGAAATCCAGCGCGTCATGCGCAGCTCGACATCCGGCGCCGGGTTGTAGCGCGGCACATAGAAGTCCTTGACGACCAGCGACGCGATAGCAAGCGCCACCGTGCACACGCTGACGAAAATTGACGCAACGAGCGACGTCGTCACCACACCGGCCAGCAGCGGATTCATATGCTGCAAAAACACCGGCAGCGCATAGAGGCTCTTAATGTTGGGAAACAGAAACTTGGCCGACACGCCGAGAAAACCGAGTGCGAGCGAGATCGGCACACACAACGCCGCAGCGAGCAGGGATGCATTGCGCGCCGCCGCTGGCGAACGGGTTGCGGAAATCGCCTGAATGATGAACTGCGTCGAGAAGATCGCGCCCGCCGTGCCGATGATCCACGCGCCGATCGTACCGTTGCTGAGCGAGCCGTTCCAGGTGAAGTAATGCTCGGGCATCTGCGCCATCATCGGTTTGATGCCACCCGTCATTTGCCACGCCACGTAGACCAGAATCGCGATGCCGATCAGCTTGACCGCACTATGCACAATGGTCAGATACGCCACGCTCTTCAAGCCGCCCCATGCGAAATACACCGTGCTGACGATCGCCGTGATCACCGCGGCGGTCGGCAGATTGATGCGCATCACCGTCGAAATCGCCGCCGCGCCGCTCACATAGTTGCCTACGTTCACGAGAAATAGCGCGTAGATCATGATCGCCGAAACAACCAGTTTCGCACGCTTGCCGTACTTCATCGCAATGAAGCCGGAGATTGTGAATTCGCCTGAACTGTAGAGACGCTTGGCCATGAACAGGCCGAAGAACAGAAAACCAATCGACGCGGCGATCACCGACCACGATGCCGCAATACCCGCACTGAACGCTTCCTGCGAGGTGCCTACCGTCGACTTCGCGCCGATGAATTCCGACATTAGCAACACCGCGACGACCACGGCCGGCATCGAGCGCGACGCCACCATGAACTGTTCGGAATTACGGCTGCGCAGCTTGACGCTAAACCAGCTGGTTAGAAGAATGTAGATCACGACCATCCCTATGATGATCGCTGTGTCCCAGTAGCCAAAAGTTGCCATGGTGTCTCCAATATATTTTGACGACGTCTTCGCATCGAACAATCCGGCCGCCGGGCGTGTCCCCGCCTTCTCGACGGCCGAGAATCTGTTTCCGCCGCAGCGGTCCTATCCTGCCGGTTCGTTGCGCTCAAGCTTCCAGTTCGGAGCGCCGCGTCGCGAGATCGAGTGCCTGTTTCAGCGCCTCGAGCATGCTGCGTTCGTCGGCAATGCCCTTGCCGGCAATGTCAAACGCGGTGCCGTGATCGACCGAAGTCCGAATCACCGGCAAACCGACCGTCACGTTGACACCGGCCTCGAGGCCCATCACCTTGACCGGGCCGTGGCCCTGGTCGTGATACATCGCGACCACCACATCGAAGTCTCCGCGGCCGGCGCGGAAAAACAGCGTATCGGCGGGCAACGGGCCCTCGACGTCCCAGCCGCGTGCCTGCAGAACCTGCACCGCCGGAATGATCTTTTCCTCTTCCTCGCCGTAGCCGAACAGGCCGTTCTCGCCCGCGTGTGGATTGATCCCGCATACACCGATACGCGGGTTGTCGATCCCGGCGCGCACCAGCGTTTCATGCGCCCTCTCGATGGTCCGTTGCACCAGGCCCGGTTCGATACGGCGAATGGCATCCAGCAGCCCGATGTGAGTCGTCACGTGAATCACACGCAGCTTTGGCGCGACGAGCATCATCGACACTTCGTCGATGCCGGTCAGATGCGCGAGCATCTCCGTATGCCCGGGGAAAATGTGGCCGCCCGCGTGCAGCGCTTCCTTGTTCAGCGGCGCCGTGCAGATTGCATCCAGTTCGCCCGCCGAAGTCAGTTTGACGGTACGCGCGATGTACTGATACGCCGCATCTCCCGCGACGGCCGAGAGCTTGCCGTACGGCAGGTCCGCTGGAATCAGCCCGAGATCGATGCAATCGACCACGCCGCATTCAAAGCCGGCGTCCGCCGGACTGCTGATCGAGCGCACTTCGAGCTCGACGCCGGCGCGTTTGCCAGCATCGCGCAGACGCGCGGCGTCGCCGATCACGAGCGGGCGGCACTGCTCGTAGACAGAGGCATGGGCCAGCGCCTTCATGACGATTTCGGGGCCGACGCCGGCAGCATCGCCCATGGTGATGCCGATAACTGGACGATAGGTCATTGTGGTGAGTCCTTTGATGGGGGCCTCGTGAGGCCGAGCGATGCGGTGAACGCCGGCGAGTTTCCGCCAGGCAAGATGAAGCGTATCGGGATGACCGAAACCACCCGCTTTGGTGACAACGCAAAGGCGGCGGCCGTTGTGATCCGCGTGCAGCAGCGGTACCCCGCTTTCGATTTCTTCGACGATCCGCAACTGGCTAATGCCGGCAGCGGACAACAACGCGCGCGCCGTTTCCCCGCCGGTGGCTATCACGCCGCCGGCAAATGGCAGCGCCGGCGCGAGCAGGGCTGCGAGGCGCTGGCAAAACAGCAGACCATCGGCGACGCTGCTGCGATCGACCTGGCTCAACGAGACGGCAACGTGACACCCCTGTTGAAGCGCTTCACTGACTTTGCCTGTGAGACTCGCATGCGCTTGCGTAAGCGGTTCGGCAAGCAGCGTCCTCGTGTCGACCTCGAACGAAACCAGTGTGCTACCTGCTTCTGTTTTAAGCCGCTCTACCTGAGCATGCGACACGCTCGACATGCTGCCGACCACGGTCAGTACCGGCTGACTCGGTGTGTGATGCGTCCGTGCGGCGAGCCGCGTAGCATCGGCCAGATTCAATGCGCTCATCAGATCGCGTGCAAGCCCTGCCGAGCCAACCCAGAACACGCCGCGCAATTGAGCGGACGCGCGGGCGACCCGTTGCAGATCGTCTTCCGTTTCGCTGTCGCACACCACCGCCTGAATACCGGCGTGACGCAACGTGTCGAGCCGGTCTGTCAGCACCGCGTTACCCGCACGAACCTCAGTCAACGTCAGCGCAGCCGTACGCACGCCGTATTGCTCGAGCATGGCCGAAAGATTTGCCTCGCCGCCAATGCCTTCGTTGCGCCAGACTTCGGTGTCTTCCACCGCCACGCCGTTCAGCCATTGCCGCGCGTCGCGTGTCGTGCGGCCTGCGGCCGGAAACGCCGGCGCCACGATTGCCATGCCGGCGAGCGGCACGAGTGCCGCCACTTCCGCGGCAAAGTTACCGCGCAGCGTTGAATCGATTTTCTTGTAGAGTTTCGTTTCCGCGTTGCCGAATTCGCGCCACACGTCCGCGTTACGGTGCGCCGCAGATGTAGCGTCGAGCCGGCGTGAATCGGCATCGACGGCGAGTACATCGATCACGTCGGGCGTGATGCTCGCTTCGGGCATCAAAGCCGCTGAATGCACGTGTGCATCTAGTGTCACCACGCTGCACAAGCCGAGACGCGCGCCCGTCACTGCACAATCTGCCGTGCCCGACAGATCGTCGCCGATGATCAGGAGCCGCAAGCGGCGTTCGCGTACGGTATTCATGGCAGCAGGCGACGATAGATCGCCTTCATGTCCTCGAGCGAAAGCGGCTTCGGATTATTGCCGAGCAGCCGTTTGACTTTCGCCGCTGCCACTGAGAGCGCATCGAGATCGTCTTCACTGACGCCAAACTGGCGCAGATCCTGGGGAATGTCGACGGCCGACGTCCATTCATTGATGCGCTCGATCAGCTTGCGCGCGGCAGTTTGCTCATCATCGTCGTGTGCACCGAGCGACAGGGCATGCGCAACATCAGCGAGACGGCCCGCGCATGCATCCATATTGAAGGCCATGACATGCGGCAGCAACATCGCATTCGCCACACCGTGCGTAATGTTGAACATACCGCCGAGCGGATACGCGAGGGCATGCACCGCAGCCGTGCCGGCTGCCGTCAAGGCGAGACCGCCGTACATCGAGCCGAGCATCATGGCTTCGCGCGCCTTGATCGACTCGCCGTTCCCGTAGGCTTCGATGATGTTCGCGCCGATCAGCCGCATCGATTCCATCGCGAACATGTCGCTGATCGGATTGGCCTTGGTCGAGATATACGACTCGAGCGAGTGTACAAACGCATCCATGCCAGTCGCCGCGGTGATCGCCTTAGGTAATTTCAGCGTCAGGGCGGCATCGAGAATCACGAGTTGCGGCAGCAGATGCCGGCTCACAATGCCAACCTTCAGCGCCTCGTCCGGCAATGTGACGATCGCATTCGGCGTCACTTCCGACCCGGTGCCCGCGGTGGTCGGCACGAGAATCAATGGCACACCCGGCTTCTTGATCAAATCGATGCCGAGCCATTCGCGCAGCGGCTGCTCATTGGTCAAGCGCACGGCAAACAGTTTGGCTGCGTCGAGCACGCTGCCGCCGCCGATCGACAGGATCGCGTGCGGCGCGAACGGTGCGATCTGCTCTCTGAACACGCTTTCCACGTTGCCGATGGTCGGCTCGGGTTCGACATCGCGCACGATCAGTACTTCGATGTCTTTCTCGGCGAGAGCAGCCATCACGCGATCGATTACACCGAGCGCTTCCATCGCGGGCTGGGTGATCAAGGCAATGCGTTTGACCGGCGTATCGAGCAAGGCAAGTTTGTCCGCCAGCAGGTCAAGGCTGTGCGCGCCGTGCACTATGTGCTTGACGGTCTGGAAGTGATAGGTCGTGGTCATGGCGGTAGGTCGTTGGCGATTGAATGGTGTAGCCGATGCGCTTCAGCGCGTTTCAGCGTGAATCGCGGTACACCGCGAGCGCCTGTTCGAGCCGGGCACGGGCGCCGGCGTCGAGCGGCTGCGCGGGCGAACGCGCGGGGCCTGCCGGCATGCCGAGCATTTCCGCTGCGGTCTTCAGTACCACCGGCATCGTGCCGAGCGCGAATGCGTCGCGCAGCGCACGCAACGACTCCTGTGCCTTACGGGCGGCCGCGATATCGCCGGCTTGAAAGTGCTTCCAGATCGACGTGACGACACCCGGCACCGCGTTAGTGGTCGCGGCCACCGCACCGTCACCGCCAGCGATCAGGGACCATAGAATCATCGAGTCGGTGCCGGTAAACACCGCGAAGTCATCGCGGCGCAGATTAATCAATTGCAACAGACGATCGAAGTCGCCGCCGCTGTCCTTGATGCCGCGAATGTTCGGAATCTCGGACAGGCGGCGCACCGTGTCGATGGTCAACGTGACGCCGGCCTTCGCGGGAATCGTATAGAGCATCACCGGCAGAGTGGTGGCTTGCGCGATCCGCTCATAGTGTGTGAACAGTTCCTGCTGCGTCGCGCCGTTGAAATACGGCGTGATCACCGACACCGCATCCACGCCCACGTCGAGCATCTTGCTGTTCAGATCGATTACGTCGCGCGTGGCATACGCGCCGGTGCCGGCAATCACGGGCACCCGCGAGCGCGCCTGGTCGACTGCGATCTTCGCGATGCGCAGCTTCTCCGCTTCGTTCAACGCGATGAATTCGCCATTGGTGCCGAGCACGAACAGCGCATGCACCCCTGCCTCGATCAGACGCTCGATCAGCGTGCGTAAGCCGGCTTCATCGACGTCTTCCACTGCCGTCATCGGCGTGATGAGTGCGGGAATGATCCCCTTGAACAAAACTGTCATGCTCGACTCCACTTCTACGAAAGAAGGCTTGAGCTTTTCCGCTAAGCCTTCCTGTTTGATCAAATTGCTCGAATCGTTCAGAACTTGTGACGCAGCCCAAGCGCCGTGACGAACTGGTGCGACGTGCTCGAAGCGGCAATCGGCCACAACGCCGCGGTCGCCGCGTGCCCGGTCGAATCGATACCGCTCGCCGCTTGCCAGCCGGCGCTCAGATAGACGTCCGTGCGCTTCGACAGGAAGTAGTCGGCGCCCGCATTCACCTGGTTGTAATGCGCGTCGCCGGCGCCGTGCGTACGGGTGTAGTTGTACGCCACACCGAGCAGCGTGGCAGGCGTCAACTGATAGCGGAAGTTGGCTTCGAGGTTATCGAACGTTGCGGTATCGCCGACAAAACGCGCCACCGGTGCGGAGGCCGCGCCCGAGCCCAGATCCTTGAACTTCGAGTTGGAGTAAATCAGGCCGAACGTGGCCGCGCCGAACGTGTATGCGCCGCCCACTGCCGCTATCTGAAGCGTACGCGCGGACGCGTAGCCGGAATAGATCGGCGTGTTGTTCGGCGAAATCGCCGCCGCACCGGCAGTGCCGTCGAATAGTCCGGTGTTCGGCGTGGTTGCGTTCACGTACGAGGCTGCGACCACGAACGGACCGTTCGCGTAGGTGGCGCCGAGCCCCCATACGCGGTTATTCGAGAAGTCGCCGGCTGTCCCGCCGAAGCTGAACAGGCCGCTAAAGCGAAAGCCCGCGTAGTCGTTGCTGGTGAACTTCACGCTGTTGCTGATCCGCTCATTCACGTAGAGGTTGTCAGTATTGCCCGGATGAGCGCCAAGACCACCCGCCCACTGATTTGCCGCCGTCAGCGCACCCAGAAAATCAGCGGAGGTGTCGTTCTGCCGCCCCGCCGTCACCTTACCGAAACCGCCGCTCAACCCGACATAGGCTGCACGTCCGAACTCGCGGCCGTTCTGACCGAGCGTACCCGTCGTGCTGCTGAAGCCATTCTCAAGCACGAACAGCGCGCTCAGGCCGCCACCCAGATCTTCCTGACCACGCAATCCCCAGCGGCTGCCAGACAACGTGCCGCTCGACATCTGGATATTCGAATGGCCTTTCTGGCTGTTCGAATAGACGAGCGATGTGTCGATCAATCCATACAGAGTAACGCTGCTCTGTGCGTGTGCGCCGGTCGTGGCCGCACCGAGTACGCCCAATGTGGCCAGGACCTGGAAAGAACGCTTCTTCAATTGTGTCTCCGTGATTTTTCTTGATGGCAGGGCATGGCGCTTCGGCCATTTGCAGACGGTCGGGATTCGCGAGTGTGAGCGGTTTGCTCATCCAAAACGACCGGTTCAGTCAATATAATGATCGAATCAGTCGTTTGCAAGATTTTTTTTCGATTTGATCACCGGAACGATCGAATCGATCAGAACGCGCGGGCGATCGTATTTCTGGATTCGAGCGCGTCGGGGGCACGCAGGACTCACATGCAGAACCGGCATGCGATCGCGTGAGGAGATGACATACGGGCAGTTTTTGCGCTGCGGCTGAGCTTCAATATCCGCCACGTGCATCAATGCGTATGCCGATAAATGACATAATTCCCGCGTCGTTGCTTTGCAACGCGACCACTACTTTCACGCCGCAAAACCAGGAGATTCACATGAGCAAGGGATATTGGGTGACCGCATACCGCGCGACGAAGGACCCGTCGAAACTGGCCGCGTATGCGCAACTGGCAGCGCCCGCGGTGGCAGCCGCCGGCGGCAAATTCATCGTGCGCGGCGTCGCCGAAGAAGCACATGAGCAAGGTTTGAAGGAGCGGACCGTCGTGATCGAGTTTCCGACCTACGAGCAGGCCGTTGCCGCCTATGAAAGCGACGCCTACAAGAAAGCACTTGAAGCGCTCGGCGACGGTGTAGAACGCGATCTGCGTATCGTTCGCGGCGCCGAGTAACGACGCATAACGATGCGTGCGCTCAGCCGGCCGCGGCGGCCTGCACGAGCGCACCGATGCCGTCGATAGCTTTCATCAACTCCGCAGGCGCGCCATGCCGCGCCTGCAGATAACTCGTTGCGTTATACGAGAGCCACACCCCACCGTCACCGTCCTGCCACACCAGCACCTTGAGAGGCAGATCGAGCGCCACGCTCGGCACGGCCTGCATCAGCGGCGTCCCCGCCCGCGGATTTCCGAATACAAGCAACTGTGACGGCGGCATCGCAAGCCCCGCGCGTTGCGCATCCGCCGCGAAATCGATGCGCGCGAACAGGATGATGTTCTTCGCTTGAATCAGCGAGGCGAGTGCGTCGGCGGCTTGTTCGACCGTGCGTTGCGTGGGCACAGTGACGATGCCGTTATCGGCGGTGAGTGAGGACATGGATTTCTCCGGGTGTTGACGATTGTTGACAATAGACAAGCTGGCAGGCTATGGTCAAAGAAGCGCACGGTCTGTTGTCCCATCCTTTGTTCTAATCGCCGATCATGACCACGTCAACCACGTCTAGCGCCATCGAACTGCTGCAGCGGCATTCCCTTGCGACGCTAGTGCAGGAAATGCTCGAACGCAGCATCGTCTCGGGGGAATTCGCCCCGGGAGAGAAATTGAACGAAGTCGAAGTCTCCACACGATTGAATGTGTCACGCGGGCCACTGCGCGAGGCGTTCCGCGCATTGGAACAGGCAGGTTTGCTGAAGACGGAGAAAAACCGCGGTGTCACGGTCCGCGCGCTGTCGCTACGCGAGGCCGAAGAGATTTATGAAGTTCGCGCCATGCTGGACGAATCGGTCGCCCGCTCGTTGGCCAATCGAATGACGCCTGAAACGCTCGCCACGCTCAAAGGCATCATTACGTCGATGAAAGCGGCGAAGAAGGATCACGATCTCACGCGCTACACGGCATTGAACGTCCAGTTGCACGATGCAATGGTAACGGGCGTCGGCAACCAGCACCTGATCGAAACCTATCGGCATCTCGTTCGCCAGCTTGGTTTGCTGCGTCAGGCCGCAATCGAATCGGAAAAGAGCGCGCTGGCGACGTCGGTGACGGAGCACGAGAAAATCGTCAACGCACTTGCTAAGGGCGATGCGGAAAGCGCCGTTGCGCTCGTGCGCGAACACGTCGCGCACGGACTCGCGAGAATGAGGCGTGCCCACGAGCACTGGGCAGCGTCTGCCGATAATAGCAGCAACACGGGCAACGCCTGAAACAGGGCCTGACGGCCGCGCACGCGGCCCCGCGCTCAGCGCAGCGGGACCGTCATTACACTAGGCTTTATCCGACTTCCCCGCGGCATTGGCGAACTTGCTAAGCAAGCGATCGACCAGCCAGGGCTGCCGGTCTTCGTCTTCCGCGCGCTCCTTGCGCCGAATCGCGTCGCGCACGGTAATCGAACCCACGTACCGGATCGGCTCGGGCGGGAAATAGCCCAACGGTCCCTTCGTCAACGGACTGCGCGTCCATTCGTTGTCGAGTTCGAGCAGCAGCGACGACAGAATCTGCCCGCCCATATAGGTCGGCCCAACGCCGTTGCCTGAATAACCAAAGCCATAGAGCACGTTCGGCGCGTCGTCGAGTCTGCCGAAAAACGGGAAGCCCGTGACCGAGCGATCCGACGGACCATTCCAGCTCGCCGTCACCGGCACGTCGCGCAACGCCGGGAAGAAATCGTGCAGGCTGCGCGTCAGATCCGCTTCATACGGCGAGCGCTGATCAAACACGGGCGCGATCCGGCCGCGCCAGGCGAACGTATTGCCGCCCTTGCCGAGCATCAGACGGCCATCCGCCGTGCTGCGATAGTAGTAAACGAAGATCCGCGAGTCGAGCACCGAAACGCCGTCTTTCAAGCCGATTTGTTGCAGCAACTCCGGGCATTTCTCGGTGACGATCATGTCGCTGGAAACCACAGCAAGCGTGCGCTCGAACTGCTTGAAACGGCTCGCCATCCACGCATTGATCGCGAGTACCAGTTTAGGCGCCGTGACGCTGCCAGCCGGCGTGCGCACGGTCACACGCTTGCCGGAGGTGAAGTCGAGCATCGGTGTGCGTTCGTAAATGCGAATGCCCATTTCAATCGCGACACGCCGTAATCCGCGCACGAGCTTGCCCGGATGCACCGTTGCCGCGACCGGCGAATACACGCCGCCGAGATTGCGCGCCGAACCGGAACGGCTCGCCACTTCGTCCGGCGCGAGATGTTGGTACGAATTGATGCCATGCTCACTCAGTGCGGCGATCACCGGATCGAGCAGGCCGATTTGCGCACGCGAGGTCGCCGTGTAGAGCGTGCCGTCCAACCGAAGCTCGGCATCGATCGCGTGCTCGATACAGAAATCGCGAATCCGTCCCACGGCCGCTTCGGACGCTTTCACCAGCCGGATCGCTTCGGCCTCGCCAAACAGACGCCGCAGCGTGAAGAACTTCGTCGACCATGTCAGCAGGCAGCCACCGTTGCGGCCACTGGCGCCCGCGCCGCACAGATCGCTCTCGATGATCACGATGTCGAGATCGGGTTTCCTCTGCTTCGCCTGGATGGCGGTCCACAAACCGGTGAAACCACCACCCACGATGCAGACATCGGCCGTCGTCGCACCTTGCAGTGCGGGCGCCAGTGAACCATCGGCGAAGAGTGCTTGTTCAATCCAGAACGGACGCATGAATTGCTCACATTGATACAACGGTTTAACGCCACGCGGCGAAAGGAAGGACTTCTCCCCGCGCCAACGGAAAGAAGACCTCGCCGGTGGACATGCGCAAGTCACTCAGACTCAGGCTAACGCTTTGGCCGACACCTGCTTGACTCCCATGGCCTTCAACGTATCGGCGATCGCGGCGATCGCGCCGGGGATGCCACTATCGCCAAAGTGCCCGATACAGCCGACACGGAATGTTTCCACCTGGGTCAGCTTGCCCGGATACAGGATGTAGCCGCGCTTTTTCACTTCCGTATAGAACGTCTTGAAGTCGTAGTTGGGATCATCAGGCGCATGGAACGTGACGATGATCGGCGCCTGAATCGCCGGGTCGAGAAAGGTGCGAAAACCGAGCGCCGCCATGCCTTCGATCAGCGCGCGGCAATTACTCGCATAACGTGCGCCGCGCGCTTCGAGACCGCCCTCTTCCACGTATTGCGCGATTGCCTGATCGAGTGCCGCGACGACGTGGGTAGGCGGCGTGAAACGCCACTGCGTGGTGCGGCTCATGTAGACCCATTGATCGTACAGATCCATGGCGAGCGAGGGGCTGTTGCCCTCGCATTGCTCCAGCGTGCTGCGGCGGATGATCACGAAGCCCATACCCGGCACGCCTTCAAGACATTTCCCGGAAGCGGCCACGACTGCGTCGAACGGTGTTTGGCGCGCGTCGATGTCGATGGCGCCGAATGAACTCATCGCGTCGATGATCAGACTGCGGCCGTGCTTTGCGACAACCATGGCAATCTCATGCAGCGGATTGAGCACGCCGGCGCCGGTTTCGCAATGCACGAGCGCGACGTGCGTGATGCTCGGATCAGCCGCTAGCGCACGATCGACGTCAGCCGCTTTGACCTGCGTGTCTTCGGGATAATCGAGTGTCTGATGACGGCGGCCGAGCGCCCTGCAAATCTTCGCGATGCGCTGGCAATACGCACCGTTGTTCGGTATCAGCACATGTCCATCGCGCGGCACCAGCGTACCGATCGCAGCTTCCACCGAGAACGTGCCGCTGCCTTGCAAGGGCACGCATTCATGCGTGTCTTCGCCATGCACGATGCGCAGCGTCTGCTGGCGGACACGGGCGGTGATCTGATTGAAATCGCCGTCCCACGATCCCCAGTCGCGCAGCATCGCCTGACGCGTGCGGTCTGAGGTCGTGAGCGGACCGGGAGTGAGCAGAATGGGCTGGGAAGGCAGATTCACAGTAGCTCCTTATCGATCTTGATGAAGACTTGTTTCAGCCACGGCGCGTGGTGCGCCATGCCTGGGTTCTACGCAATACGCCATGCGATACGCAGGCAAACAGTACGCAGGCGAACGCCGCCGTCACGAGGACCAGCGTGGCCATCGCCGCGGCGGGTCCAATCTGGCCGGCGTCGTCGAGATTGAGAATGGCGACGGAGGCCGGTTGCGTGTCGGGTGAATAGAGAAACGCGACCGCCGACACCGTCGTCATGCCGTTGACGAACAGATAACGCGCGATCTGCAGGATCGACGGCAGGCATACAGGCACGGTGACGCGCAAAAACGTCTTGTAGAAAGGCACTTTCAGCGAAGCCGAGACCGCTTCGAACTCGTTGTCGATCTGACGAAGCGCGGTGACCGCAGTCAAGTGGCTTGACGAGTAGTAATGCACCACCGTAACGATCGCGAGCAGCGCGAGCGTGCCGTAAAGACCGTTCAAAGGGTTAGCGGGCGAGTTGAACAGAAAGATGTAGCTGATGCCGAGCACGAGACCGGGCACGCCCATCGGCAGGATCGCGCACAGATTGATAAAACCGCGCAACCAGCGCGGTCCACGTGTCTTCTCCACCAGATACGCGCCGCCGAACACGATGATGGTGCCGCCGATCGCCACGCATGCGGCCATTTTCAGGCTGTTCTTGTACGCATCGAAAATCCCCGCGCCGATCAACCCCATCTTGTAGTGCTGCAAGCCGAGGCTCATCTGATACGGCCAGAACTTCACGAACGAAGCGAACACCGAAATGCCGACCACCGCCAACAGCAGCAGGCAAACGAAGCCACAGTACCCGAGCATCGCGATGTCGAAGCCGCGTGCGGGCTTCGGCTGGTAAGGCGTCGAGCGCGCGCCGAGTTGTGATTGCTGCTTGCGGCGAATGAAGAAGTCGACAGCGAAAGCAACCAGCGCCGGACAGAGCAGCAGCAGGCTGACCACCGCACTACGGTTGAAATCCTGCAGGCCGATGATGAGCTTATAGATGTCCGTGGAGAGCACCGAATAAGGCCCGCCGATCACAACCGGCACGCCGAAGTCGTTGATACAGATCGTGAACGACACCATCGTCGCGCTGATCAGGCCATACTTCGCGCCCGGCAGCGTGATCGTGAAGAATTTGCGCGCGCGGCGTGTGCCCATCGCTTCGGCGGCCTCGTACAAGCGCCCATCGGACAGCGATAGCGCCGTCACGAGAATCATCAGCACGTGCGGAAACGCGGCGTACACCAGACTGCATACGATGCCCGGCAGACCATAGATCGAATGCCCGTGAAGCAAGGGCTTCAGGATGCCCGAGTTGCCGAACCAGTAGATGAACGACACAGCGGACAGCAACGTCGGCGCTAGCAGCGGAAGCAGCGCGACCGTGCGCACGGCGTTCTTCATCGGCATGCACGAGCGGGTCAGTGCGTACGCAAACGTAAAGGCCATCGGAATCACGATCGCCGTCACGAGGCAGGCCACCGTGACCGAATGCAGTGTCGACGTCCACACGCCGGAATTCACCAGATAGCCGGTGAAATTGGCTAGTCCCACGAAATGGCCATCCGCATCGACGAAGCATTTGCCGATGACCAAGGCCAGCGGCAATAGCAGAAATACGCCGAGAAACGCGGACATCAACACAAGCGCCAACTGCGCGATCCGGTCATGCCAATGGCTCTTCTGGCGCACCTCGGCGTGACCTTCCTCGCCGCTGCGGCGCTCGATCAGAACGGCGCTCATTGGAGTCGCTCCTTCGCGGCGGAAAAGACGCACACGTGTTCGCGGTTGATAGCCAGATTGAAACGCGACCCTGGCTGCAGGCGGGTGCGATGCATTTCGTGAAACGACAGATCGGCGACGATCTCCTGCTCGCCGAGCCCATCCACTTTGAAGCTGACCCGGCAGAACGCACCGAGGAATTCCAGCTTTTCGACTGAGGCGGGCAGCAGGTTGTCCGCCTCGTTGCCCGGCGCGCTGAGGTGGATGTCTTCCGGGCGCACGAACGCCGACACTTTTGAACCCAGCGCCGCGCGCTCCGATCCGCACCCGTAGCGCAGTGCGATGGAGCCTGCCTTGAGACTGCCATCGCGTGCCACCTCGGCCGGAATCAGATTGACCTTGCCGATGAAATCGGCAACGAACGGCGAGGCCGGCTCGCGATAGATTTCGTGCGGCGTGCCGATCTGCTCGATCACACCTTGATTCATCACCACGATCCGGTCGGCCATGGATAGCGCTTCCTCCTGGTCGTGCGTCACCATGATCGTGGTCACGCCGAGGCGCTGCTGCAACTGACGGATTTCCTGGCGCAGTCGCACACGAACACGCGCATCCAGCGCAGACAGCGGCTCATCGAGCAACAGCAGACCCGGCGACGTGGCGAGCGCACGCGCCAGCGCGATACGCTGCTGCTGCCCACCGGATAACTGGTTCGGATGCTTCTTCTGCGCATCCGGCAAACCGACCAGGGCAAGCAGTTCGTTCACTCGATCGGCGATCGCCGCGCGCTTCATCTTGCGATTCACGAGACCATAGGCGACGTTGTCGAAGATGGTCAGATTCGGAAACAGCGCGTACGACTGAAACACGATGCCGTAATCGCGAAGCTGAGGCGGCAGCCGCGAAATATCGCGGCCGTCCTGCGTGATCTGGCCGGCGCTCTGTGTTTCGAGTCCGGCAATGATGCGCAGCAAAGTGGTCTTGCCGCATCCCGACGGCCCGAGGAAGCAAAGCATTTCTCCCTTCTTCACGCCAAGATTGATGTCCTCCAGAACCGGCGTGTCGTTGAACCGCTTGTAGACCCGCTCTACGCTCAAATACGTTGTCATCTGCTCCTCCGCTTCCGCTTGCATGTCGACGTGGCGCGACGCACTGCCGTGCGCTGTGTCGCTGCGTCGTTCGGGGGTCACGCAGCGCGCGCCCCGGCGCTCCTCGTCAAGACCCGGCTGAACCCGGTCTTACTTTTGTTCCTTGTTGCCGTAGCGCTTTTGCCAGTCTTCGAGAATTGCGTCGCGGTTCTTTGCGGACCATGTGAAATCGTTCTTCACGAGCAGTTCCGAATAGTTGTCGGGGATGCCCGAGAGTTTCTTCGCAACACCCGGGTACGCAACGATCGCCCACCACTGCGCGGTGATTTCATTGGCCTCCTTGCTGGCCATAAAGTCCGCGAGTTTTTTGGCCGCGTCCGGCTGCTTTGTCGTTTTCATAATGCCGGTGGCTTCCATGTCCCAGCCCAAGCCTTCCTTCGGAAAGATCAGGTCAATGGGAGCACCTTGCGCCTGCAACTCGTGGCCACGGAATTCGAATGAGATGCCGATCGGAAATTCGCCGGTGCCCGCCAGCGTGCAGGGCTTCGAACCCGAGTGCACGTATTGCGCGACGTTCTTGTCCAACGCGTCCATGTACTGCCAGCCCTTGTCCTTGCCGAAGGTTTGCAGCCAGGACGTCACATCCAGATAGCCGGTGCCTGATGACACCGGACTCGGCATCACGATCATGCCTTTGTAGACCGGCTTGGTCAGGTCTTCCCACGACGTGGGCTTAGGCAAATGGCGCTTCTCCGCTTCGACGCGGTTGTAGCAGACCGTCGCACCCCACACGTCCATGCCGACCCAGTGCGGCGGCGTGTTCATATCGCTGTACTTGCGCGTCAGGCTGTCGAAGCCCTTCGGTGCGTACGGCATCAGCATGCCCTGCAGATCGAGCAGCGTCAGGCTGGAGGCTGCAAGCCCAAGCACCACGTCGGCACGCGGATTGTTCTTTTCGGCGAGCAGCTTGGCCGTGACCGCGCCCGTCGAATCGCGCACCCAGCGGATTTCGATATCCGGGTTGGCCTTTTCGAACGCGTCTTTGTATGGCTTCATCGCTTCGTCTTCGAGCGCCGTATAGACCAGCAACTGCGTTTTTGCCTGCGCGAACTGGACAGCGCCGAGCGTGACGGTGGCGGCGACCAGACAGCGCAACGCCATATTCAGACGACCTCTACAAGCTTTAAACCCCGACTGTTCCTTCATTTCCAGACCCCTTGAGAAAGTGGCGTCGCGGCCAGCGACGAAAACGACCGGTGCTACGGGACGACTGTGTGTTGCAACCCTCTTAAGCAACTGCTGATGACTGCGGTTGATGATTTGCGATTTGTTGTCTGTTGTTGACAATCTACAAAGCATCAATTTTAATGTCAAGTATTGCCTCACTTTGCCACATAACGCCACACCGTCATTACCCGACTTACCCTAGCCAAAAGGACATGTCATGAGCGAAGCACCGGTTTCCATTGAAGTGAACGGCCGCAGCTACAACTGGATGCGCAGACCCGTCGTCGTGGTCTGCGTGGATGGCTGCGCGTATGAATATCTGGAGATGGCGGCCGCGGCGGGAGTCGCGCCCTTTTTGGCCACGTTGCTGCGTCCCGGCACGTCGCTCAAGGGCGAATGCGTGGTGCCGAGCTTCACGAATCCGAACAACCTGTCGATCGTGACCGGCGTGCCGCCCGCGGTGCACGGCATTAGCGGCAACTACTTTTTCGATCGCGACAGCGGCACCGAGGTGCTGATGAACGATCCGAAGTACCTGGTCGCCCCTACCGTGCTCGCCGGTTTCGCCGAACAGGGCGCACACGTTGCGGTGGTCACGGCAAAGGACAAACTGCGCCGGCTACTCGGCAAAGGCCTGAAGGGCATCTGCTTCTCGGCGGAGAAAGCTGACGAAGCGACGCTCGAAGAGAACGGCATCGACAATCTGCTCGAACTGGTCGGCCAGCCGGTGCCGAGCGTCTACAGCGCGGAGCTGTCCGAGTTCGTATTCGCGGCCGGCGTGCGCCTGCTCGAAACTCGCGATATCGACCTGATGTACCTGTCGACAACCGACTACGTGCAGCACAAGTGCGCTCCGGGCACCCCTGGCGCCAACGCGTTCTATCAGATGATGGACGGCTACCTGCAGCGGCTCGACGAGCTGGGTGCGATCGTCGCGCTCACCGCCGATCACGGGATGAATGCGAAGCACAACGAAGACGGCGAGCCCAACGTGATCTATCTGCAGGAGCGCTTCGACGAGTGGCTCGGCGAGGACGCTGCCCGCGTGATCCTGCCGATCACGGACCCCTACGTCGTGCATCACGGTGCACTCGGATCGTTCGCGACGGTCTATCTTCCCGCCTCGGCCGACCTCGAAGCAACGCGCCGCCGGCTCGCCGCGGAACCCGGCATCGAACTGGTGCTGACGGGCGCCGAAGGCTGCGCGCGCTTCGAACTTCCGCCTGCGCGCATGGGCGACCTCATCGTGATTTCGACGCAAGACGTGGTGCTCGGCACGCGACGGATCAAGCACGATCTGTCCGGCCTCGATGTCCCGTTGCGCTCGCATGGCGGCCTTGCCGAACAGATCGTGCCGCTTCTGTTCAATCAGCCGGTCGCGAAATCGGTCGGCGAGCGGGCACGCTTACGCAACTTCGACATCATCGATATCGCACTCAACCATCTGCAATGATCGGGGATCAGACATGAACGCTGTTGCTGAAATCAAGGCTCAATTGCAGGTGCGTCATGAATCGCTGCGCATCGGCGGCGAAAAAATCTTCCGCGACGAAGTGATCGAAGTGCGCAATCCTTACGATGGCACGCTCGTCGGCACCGTGCCGAAAGCGACGCTCGAGGACGTACGCCGCGCGTTCGAATTTGCACGCGCGTATCGTCCGGCGCTGACCCGCTACGAGCGCGCCGCGATCCTGCATCGTGCGGCCGATGCAGTACGAGCACGCACCGAAGAAATCGCCGCCGTTATCACGGCGGAAGCGGGCTTGTGCAAGAAGGATTCGATCTACGAAGCCGGCCGCGTTGCGGACGTGCTGGTGTTCGGCGCCGGCGAGGTGCTGAAAGACGACGGACAGATTTTCTCGTGTGACCTCACGCCTCACGGCAAGAAGCGGCGCGTCTATACGCAACGCGATCCGCTGCTGGGCGTGATCTCCGCCATTACGCCGTTCAACCATCCGATGAATCAGGTCGCGCACAAGATCGTGCCGGCGATTGCCACGAACAATCGCATCGTGGTGAAACCGTCGGAGAAAGTGCCGCTGTCATGCTATCTGCTCGCCGACATTCTCTATGAGGCAGGCTTGCCGGTGCAGATGCTGCAGGTGTTGACGGGCGATCCGAGCGTGATTGCCGACGAGCTGATCACGAACCCCGCGATCGATCTCATCACCTTCACCGGTGGCGTCTCGATCGGCAAATCGATCGCTTCGCGCATGGGCTACCGGCGCGCCGTGCTCGAACTGGGCGGCAACGATCCGATCATCGTGATGGAAGATGCCGATCTCGACGAAGCCAGTTCGCTCGCGGTGTCGGGCTCGTACAAGAATTCGGGCCAGCGTTGCACCGCCATCAAGCGCATGCTGGTACACGAGTCGGTCGCCGACCGCTTCACGGACCTCGTCGTGGAGAAGACACGCGCGTGGAAGTACGGCAATCCGGCCGATAGTTCGGTGGACATGGGAACGGTCATCGACGAAGCGGCCGCGCAGTTCTGCGAACGCCAGGTCAACGACGCCTTATCGCGCGGTGCCCGTCTGCTTGCGGGCAATCTGCGCGACGGCGCGCTCTACTCGCCGACGGTGGTCGACCGTGTCACGCCCGACATGCCGCTCGTCAAGTACGAGACGTTCGGACCGGTGTCGCCGATCATGCGCTTTGCCAATATCGATGAAGCGATCCGCATGTCGAACTGCACGGACTATGCGTTGTCATCGTCGGTCTGCACGAATCGCTTCGACTACATCACGCGGTTCATTACCGAACTGGAGGTGGGCAGCGTGAATGTGCGCGAAGTGCCGGGGTATCGGCTCGAACTCACGCCGTTTGGCGGCGTGAAGGACTCGGGACTCGGCTACAAGGAAGGGGTGCAGGAGGCCATGAAGAGCTTTACCAATACGAAGACCTATTCGCTGCCGTGGTGAGTGTGATGTGAGGATGAGAAGCGCTGACGCGCTTCTCATTACGTGCCCACACTGCCGTGGTTCGCCTGGAATCACGCTGGCTTGCTAGAGTCGCCGGAAACGTTCGGCTGCTCGGCCGTTAATGTTCCCTTTGCCATCACCGCGCGATGGATTGCTTCGGTTAGCGAATTGTTGATCTCGATGAGCCGGTGCATCTCATCCTGGATGTTCAGGAGCGCCTCGGCGTCCTTGTAGGTCTGTAGCGCCTGTTTGTCCGAGGCTGCGGCCGCAACCTTCTGCCCCACCATGATGACTGACAGCAGCACCAACTGCAAAAAAGTCTGCGCGATCCAGGCGATCAGCGTCGACACGCCACCCTGAATGGCCGATGGCAAACTGATAAGCGCGATCGCCGCGAAGACATAGGCACACCACATCGTGCCAACCGCGTTGGTGATGACGAGAGCGATCCTACCGTTCAGGCCCAAATGTTCCTGCGTGGTCAGGTGCGGTCCAGTTTTTTCGCGTTCCTTGAGCCGCTGATTGGGAAGATGTTCGAGTTTCATTACTGGGTCCCCATTGGAAAGTGAGTCATCTGCGGCACTATCAGCGCTTCACCGCACTGGTCTCGATTAACTCGCGCAGTGCATCATCCACCGTCTCCAGCAGCACAAATCGCAACTGGCTTCGTGCGTCGGCCGGGATGTCTTCGAGGTCCGCCGCATTGCGTGCGGGCAGCAGTACCGTCCCAATGCCGGCGCGCAAGGCGGCAAGCACTTTTTCCTTGATGCCGCCCACTGGAAGGACAATGCCACGCAGGCTGATCTCGCCCGTCACAGCGCAATCGCTGCGCACGGCTTGCCCCATCAACAGCGATGCGATCGCAATGAACAGGGCCACCCCGGCACTCGGGCCGTCCTTGGGGACCGCACCGGCCGGCACGTGGACATGAATGTCGCGTTTGTCGAAGCCCGAACAGTCGATATGCAGCGCCTCGCAGCGCGACTTGACTAACGTCAGCGCGGCCTGGGCGCTTTCTTTCATCACGTCGCCCAACTGGCCGGTCAGCACCAGCCTGCCTCCGCCCGGCGTACTACTGGCCTCGATGAAAAGCAGCTCGCCGCCAACGGGTGTCCATGCCAGTCCGGTCACCACGCCCGGCAAACTGGTGCGCATTGCCACCTCGCGCTCATAGCGGTGATGACCCAATATCGACGGCAAGCGATCAGGCTCGATTCGTTCATGCGTCGCCGGGTCCTCGGCAACGCGCAATGCAACATACCGAAACACTGAGCCGATCTGCCGCTCCAGGCTGCGCACACCCGCTTCGCGCGTGTAGTCGCGGATGATGGACCGCAGAGCCTCGTCGCTCAACTCGCATTGCGCGGGGGTCAGCCCGCACGCTTCCAACTGGCGTGGAACCAGGAAGCGCCGGGCGATCTGAAACTTCTCGGCCTCGGTGTAACCGGGCAGATCCAGAAACTCGAGACGGTCCCTCAAAGGCCCGGGAATACCTTCAAGCTGGTTGGCCGTGGCAACGAACACGACGGCTGACAAATCGAACGGCACGCCAAGGTAGTTGTCCCGGAACGAGGCATTCTGCTCGGGATCCAGCACCTCAAGCATCGCCGCAGCCGGGTCACCGTGCACGCCATGCCCGAGCTTGTCGAGTTCATCCAGCAACATAACGCAATTGCGCGCCCCCGCTTTGCGGATCGCCTGGACGATATTGCCGGGCATAGCGCCGATATAAGTGCGCCGATGGCCGCGGATTTCCGATTCATCATGCACGCCGCCAAGGCTAACGCGAACGAAAGGCCGCGCCAGTGCTTGAGCGATGCTCTGCCCCAGCGATGTCTTGCCCACCCCAGGCGGTCCGAGAAAGCAAAGAATCGGTGCCTTACCGTTCGGATTGAGCTTTCTGACACCGAGATATTCGAGGATGCGGCGCTTGACCTTGTCCAGGCCAAAGTGCGCTTCATCGAGAATCTGCCGCGCCTGCGCGATGTCGATCGGCGCTTCCTGCGGAAGTGCCCAAGGTAGTTCGGTGAGCCATTCGAGGTAGCTCACGCTCATCGAGTATTCGGAGGAAGCGTCCGGCATCCGCTCCAGCCTGGCGAGTTCCCTGCGGGCATGGGTTTCGACATCCGAGGGCATATGAGCGGCGTCAATCGCTTCGGCCAGCTTGCGGGCTTCTTCGCGGTTGTCGGCGCTCTCGCCGAGTTCGTGCTGAATGGTGCGGAGTTGCTCGCGCAGCATCATCTCGCGCTGGCGCTGGTCGAGCCGGCCGCGCGTCTGCTCGCCGATTTCCTGCGACAGGCGCAGGACTTCGATTCGTCCGGCAACGGCATCCAGCACCTTGTCCAGCCGCTTGCAGTGATCGAGCGTCTCCAGGATGTCCTGCTTGCGCGCCGGCGGGATGTCGAGCAAACCGGCCACGGTGTCGGCCAGCAATCCGGGCGACTCGATCGCGTCCAATGCCCTCACAAGTTCGCCGCCCGCATTGGGCAACAGTCCGATCATTTCCCCGGCGCGTTGCCGCAGGACCAGCACGCGCGCGTCGATGGCGGAGTCACTGGGCGCGGTGTCGGGCAGCAGCTCCACCCGGGCGGCCCGGAACCCGAGGCCGGCCACCGGCGCGATCAGACGAAAGCGCTCCACACCCTGGCATATCAGGTGATGCGCGCCATCGTCCGGACTGGTGACATAGCGCAGCACGTTTGCCACCGTGCCGATCGGGTTGAGGCCATCGAAGGGCGGATCCTGCACCTGAGGGTCGCGTTGCAGCACGATGCCCAAGGGCTGCTGGCGCTTAACGGCAGCCTGCACGTCGTCCTTGATCTGCCCATGTCCCGCCGTCAGCGGCAACACCATGCCCGGAAACAGCACGGCATTACGGACCGGAAGCAGGATCAGGCTGTCTTTGGGGAGTGCGGATGCCGGGGTCGGAGCCGCGTCCTGACGCACCGGAGTCGACTCGGAAGCCTCATTTTCGCTGTCCGTGCTCATCTTCGTTCCTCGATTCGCCGACGCTCGCCGGACTCAATCCAGCCTCTCGAAGTCCAGCAACAGGCAACCGTGTTCGGAATCGCGCCCTGCCAGACGGTAGCGCCCGGCTGGAAGCCGGATGTGCCGCTCGAAGCGGCCATAGGGAATTTCCATGCAATGGACCGCGCCCCCGGCGAAGGCCCGAGGCAAGGTCCTCTCGGCCACAACCACCAGCGTCCCGCCTTGGAGGTCCAAGCTGACCTGATCGGGCGGCACGCCGGGCAGCGCCACCACGATCGCCAGCCGGCCGTCATGCTCGAACACCTCGATGGGTGGCTCCCACACTGGCACCCGCGCATGCTGACCAGCCAGGCGGAAGAACTGGCGATGCAATCGCTCGGCGCGCTCTAGCGCATCGACGGCGGCTTCCCACATCAGGGTATGACTGGAGGATGTCACGGCTGGCTCCCTGCCTGTTCTGTCAGCCCAACACTGGCTGTCCATTCATCAAAGGCCAACGGTGCACGCGTGTCAAGTAAGCGGGCGGAGTGCACCGCACCAACCAGTCCGGCCAGCGGGTCTCGAAGTCGTATTGGACCAGTTGATTATAGTCAGCCCGATCACGCTCGATGGAGGTTGAAATGTCGATGTACTGATCAATATGACCGATAGTTACTATCGGGTTTTGCGCTGTTGTACAGATGGGGGGACTGATGTCAGCCCCCAAGGGAGCTCAGCGTTTTACGTTAAGGAAGGAAGAGTTCAATGCCAAGCGGCAACGGATCTCCCTTCGAACCGCTTCGAATTGCAAGTGCGGCCTTCTCGCTGATCAACTCGCGGTGCCGCTCGAATTCCTGCAACAAATCGCTTTTGTGGCCACCCTGCTGCGACAACTCCTTAAGCACTTCCCTGCTCACAATGCAGAAGTGATGGACGCTGTCGACTCTAATGCCAAACTTAACGGCCTCGCCGTCATTTGCGACACTAATCCCTTCAATGTTGTCAGCCATCATCGCCTCCGTTGGCAGCTAGCTGTGCAAGAAGCCTAGCACGTAATATCTAACCGTTACGGACTCTTACATCAGCGCGCTGCGATCCAACCGCAACGCGAATGTGCAGGATATGCCTAGTTAAAAATCAGGAAATCCTGACATCAAGCCGCATCTCGACGTCGCCGTATACCTAATGAGGCGCCGCCAATTCCTTTGGCGCAACACCGTGCCTCCTGAAAGCGTCCCGAAGGAAAACAGAATGAATAAATTCGTCTACACCATCCGGTTCAAGATCATTGTCGTCCTCGGTGCCAGCATCGCACTGACGGCCGCGATGGGCGTGATGGCGATCGTAGGGCTCGCAAGACTGAACTCGAACATGAGCGAGGCGTACGCAGGCAGCGTAGTGCCGCTTGCGCAGCTCTCGGAGGTACGTGCGGCCCAACTGAACATCAGGGTCAAGCTCAGGCGTATCCAGGCCCACGGATCGCCCGACGCGGTCGACAAAACGTTGCCGACTGTTCTGACCGATCTCGCCAGTATCGGTCAGATCTGGCCGCAATATTATCCCGCAGCGGTATCAAGTCCCAGCGAACGAGAGGCCGCCGACCGGGCCGACCGCGATCTCAAGGAATTAATTGCGCAGACAGGCAGCATCATTACGCTTCTGAAAGCCGGGAAATTCGATGCTGCGTCGAACCTGATCAACAGCACGGCGAGTCTTTCCGACGCATTGAATCTCGCATTGAGCGACGACACGAAAACAAATGTACTCGAGGCAAAGCAGTTTGCCGACGACGGTGAATCGACCTACAAAACTCTGCTCATCGTGACCGTCGCGCTCCTCAGCGCAGGCGTACTGATCGCGGGCGGCATGTCGATTTACCTTATGCGGGTCATTACCCGGCCACTCAACCGTGCAGTCAACGTCGCCAACCGCATCGCCGAGGGCAAGCTCGAAAACCGGATTACCGTCGATATACGCGGCGAATTCGGGCTGTTGCTCGACGCGTTGAAAACCATGGACGGCAAACTCAGCGATACCGTTCGCGGCATCAAGGCCTCGGCCGAGTCGGTCACGGTCGCTTCACGCGAAATCGCCAGTGGCAATCTCGACCTGTCCGCGCGTACAGAGGAACAGGCAGCGTCGCTGGAGGAAACCGCAGCCAGCATGACGCAGTTGACCGAGACGGTCAGACAGAACGCGGACAATGCCCGTCAGGCGAATGCACTGGCCTCGGGCGCAACGGACATGGCGCACGCCGGCAACCAGGCGGTGCAGGACATGGTTGCAAGCATTGGCCGGATCAGCGAAAGCTCCAGCAAGATTCGCGATATCACGGGCGTCATCGAGGGAATCGCATTTCAGACCAATATCCTTGCGCTGAATGCAGCAGTCGAGGCGGCGCGTGCCGGTGAGCAGGGCCGTGGGTTTGCGGTCGTCGCCAGCGAGGTTCGCAGTCTTGCGCAACGTTCGGCCACGGCTGCGCGGGAAATCAAGGAACTGATCAGTACGTCCGTTGCGATGATCCAGGGCGGCTCAAAACAGGCGGCTGATGTAGGCGTCACCATCGGACAGGTCAAGCAGGCGATCAGGCAAGTCGCCGACATCGTGGGGGAAATCGCCGCCGCCTCGGAGGAACAGAGCCGGGGCATCGAGCAGGTCAACCAGGCCGTGACACAGATGGATGACGTGACCCAGCAGAACGCGGCACTTGTCGAACAGGCCGCGGCCGCAGCGCAATCCCTCGAGGAGCAGTCTTCGAAGCTGCTGGACGCCGTTCTGGTGTTCAGTACGACGGACACGGAATCCGCACGAACGCCTGCGCGCGCCGCCGGAAGCAATGCGTTGAGCGGCCGTCGCGATCTCGCGCTGGCGGCGCGTTGAGCAACTCCGTGTACACGTTATCCATGGCGATCCAGCAACTCCTAACGATGGACACTGACCGGTGAATCCGCAGACGTTTGTCCTCCAGGCGCGGCTTTGCGCTCGCGCCACGGCGCTTAAAGTGCGGATGACCGAAGCGCACGATCAGGCGAAGGGGCTGATCGAACGCGCTGAGGGTTGTCTCGCCGTGCTGGATCATCTGGGACAGAGCACCGCCGCCCTGGCAAACATTTCCCCAAACGCTGACGTCAGTCTTTTTATCGAAGAGTTGCGTCGTTCGGAGAGCGGTTGGCACGACCAGCTACAAATGTTGAGGACGCTACTGACTGAACTCACGGCTCAGACTCATAGCGCCCGAGGCGAGATCGAGTCGCTCGCCTCGCTTGCGATTGGTGCGCAGACTGCCCCCGAGACGATTGCCGATGCTGAGTTCGCCGTCGAAGCGAGTGAAGCGCACTTCCACGAGGTAATCGCGCAGTTGGAAGCGACGCAGGTGTGGTTCGAACACTTCGACACGCAGATCAATACGATCATGGCCAGTTTGCGAAAATCGCGCTAATGCTCGCGCTCGGCCGAGAATCCTGTTCATCGTGCCGCGGTTTGAACACCCGGATAGAAGCCCACAACCAGCACGATGTATGCGAGTGCGGCAAAAATACCAGCCAGCGTGCCGAGCCAGTCTCTCGCGGTCACGCCGCGCGTGAAATGAACCGGAATCCCCACCAGCAGGTACGCGATCGAGAAAACGATCGCAACCATCAAGGGCGGGGGAGCGAACGAAACAACGACTTCGGCAAAGGGCCGCATTCGCACACCTCATAGAAGTCCGAAACAGCCGCGTTATCGCTGCGGCGGGTCCCGTTGCCCCGTCACTCGGGGCTATCGCGCGCTGAGAATATTCGCCGAACCGCGTGCGATGCCCGGGCGACAGACAGACCGCTTAACGAAGCTGTTCCACCAGCGCATCAGCGCCCTTGTCGAGGCCGGTCTTCGCGGCACCCAACGAACCAAAGGCTGCCGGCAGATTCATGGCATTCGGATACTGCTTCGAAACGTAGGCCTTCAGCAGACGACCGCTAGTGCCGTCAAAGACCTCCACGGAGTAAGTCACCGAGCCGCTGAATGCGCCCTGCCCCCCGCGGACTGCCTGCACGCCGTTATAGAGATTGCCCGCAAGGTCGAAATGCATGAACTGCCCGACGAGTAACGTCGTCTTTTCGGCGCCGGTGAGTGTCAGCTTGATTCGCAGCGTATTCGGACCGGCCTGGTTCGCAACGCTGAACCGCTTCGCGAGTTTCTCGGAGAACGTCTTCCCCATGTAATCGGCTAGCGCCGCCTTGTCGGCTTCCTTCAGGTCGCCGAACTGGTTGTCGTTGCCTTGATACACGGTAACCGGGTCCAGTATCACCTGCGTGTACTGGGGCCAGGCAACCGAAGTGGCGTACTTGTAGGGAACCTTGCCTGAGTCGTCATCACGGTTCTGCTTCAACTGCGACGACGATGCGATGCCCGTGTAGGCCACCGGTTGCACGCCGGCACACGCTGTCAGGGTTAGCACCGCGACTCCGGTGAAAAGAAGCGGGACTAGTTTGTTCTTCAACATTTAGGTTTCCTCGAAAGCCCGGTTAAGTGCCAGGTGGCGCTCAGTTCAGGCGAGAACTGATCAGGTCGCCACAGTAGCACCGGCAGAAAAAGATGTAAACCGTCCAGACGGTCTGTACATTAAAAAACTTAGCGCGTAGAATTACGCTTTGTCAGGAGACCGCCTGCTCCGTGGGCGGTACATAGGGCCATTCGCCAGCAGTGTGTTGCAGCCGGCTATTTGTCCACCAACAGAAGAGAGGCGCGCCGGCGATCCGGTGCGCGCTGCAATCGTCGCAACGTCATCAATATCGATAATGGATAACCAGACCCGCTCGGAGATTTCCCGCAAAAAAGCAATCGCGGCCGCTTTCACCATCCTCACCCGAGACGGTGTGGGCGGGCTTACGTTCGATTCGCTGTCGCGTGAAAGTGGTATCAGCAAGGGTGGACTGCTTCACCAGTTCCGCACGAAGAACGGGGTGCTGTCCGCACTGCTGGAACAGCATCAGATTCAGTTCGAGCAAATCGGACGCGAATACATCGCGAAGGAAGGTGCATCAAAGGCGGAGCCAACGCTTGCCGCCCAGATTGCAATGTATCGGGAATCCTCGAATCAGCCGCATTCCGTGGCACGGGCTATTCTTGCAGCGCTCGTCGAGAGTCCTGAGTTACTCGAAAGCATCAAGGCGGCTGACACGGCGAAAATGAAGGCGTTGCAGGATGAGGCGCCTGATCTCGACTTGTCATTGTTGCGATACTTTGCGGCCAGCGGTCTCGCATTTCATTCGTTGATGGGACTGTCGCAATTGAGCAATTCGACGCGGAACAGACTATTCGACCGTCTTCTTGACGAAGAGAGTTGGCCGGCGCAGGTTCCACAACCCAAGCCTCGTAAGCGGTCCGCTCGCTAGCCGGCATCAAATCCCTTTAGGCGATCGGGGGCGTTCTCACACGCCCCAGGTCGTGGGCCGCTTCGACACTTTACGTCGGGGGCACAACACTTCTAACGCATACGCATTACCCCGGTTGCAGTGAAAGTTCCCGAATAATACAAACCGTCTATCCGGTTTACATTCGGTATTTGCGATGCTACGCTGGGGCCTCACCTGAATCGTCAGCTCTGGGATCTCCCAGAAAGACACGTGTGAAGGCAACGGCCAATCGGGCCCAGCCCCTTCGAGTTAGCCGATGCCTACTCCCTTACGACCCTCACCCCGAAAGTCAGATTGGGGCGTTTCTGGATCGTGTTTCCACGAGCGGATGCAGAAGATGAACAGAGACAACTTGATCGCATGTCACGAATGTGACTTCCTTCAGCGAGAAACGCCGCTCGTTGAGCGCGGTGCTGCGCGATGTCAACGGTGTGGTGCTGCGCTCTACCGATACCGGAACGTGCCGATGTCGCATGACTGGGCACTGGCGTTCACCTTGGCCGCGGCAATCCTCTTCGCTGTTGCCAACCGCTTTCCGATCTTTGAACTCTGGGTCAATGGGACATCTGTCGAAACCACCCTTTTCGGCGCCGCATCCGCGCTTTACGCAGACGGCATGTGGCCGATCGCGGGCCTTGTGTTCGTGACCACACTTCTGATGCCTTCATTGAACATAGCAGCGGTGATCTATCTACTCCTGCCGTTGCATACAGGCGGATTTCCCCACAAACCTGAAATCGTTCTTCGTGTGCTGCGGCACGTTGCGCCATGGGGAATGATCGAGGTGCTGATGGTCGGCATGCTGATCGCGCTCGTCAAACTCCAGCACATCGCGACAGTCGTACCAGGGGTGGGTGCCTGGGCGCTCGGAGCCGTGATGGTTCTGCTTGCCGCCGCGACCGTTGCGTTTAACCCCCGCGAACTGTGGGCGCGTATCGACACGTTGCGTCGCGACGGCGGCATGTCACACGCGCAAAACGCCAATATCACGGCAGCAACTGCCGCGCGCGCTGGTCTGTTCGCCTGTCACGATTGCGGCCTGCTCTCTAAGCCGCTTTTCCCCCATGTCCACGCCGGAATCTGCCCACGTTGTGGCGCGGTGCTGCACTTGCGCAAGCCCAATAGTCTGGTTCGCACGTGGGCATTCCTTGTCGCCGCCATGATCCTTTACATCCCCGCCATTCTCCTGCCGGTCATGGTCACCAGTACCTTATTTGGCGCCCGCTCCGACACTATCCTGAGCGGCGTCGTGTTGCTCTGGACCTCCGGGTCGTGGTTGCTGGCAACGATCGTTTTCATCGCAAGCATCGTGGTGCCCGTGCTCAAAATTCTTTCGTTAGCCTATCTCGCGTGGAGCACCCAGTTGCGCTCTCCGCGAATTCCCCACCAACGCACACGTATTTATCGAGTGATCGAGTTTGTCGGTCGCTGGTCGATGCTCGATATCTACGTAATCACCATCCTTGTCGCGTTCGTGCAATTCGGTTCGATCGCAACAATCGACGCAGGTCCGGGATCGATTGCCTTCGGCGCGGTAGTCGTGTTGACTCTGTTCGCGGCGTTGTCATTCGACCCACGGCTCATCTGGGACGCAGTGGAGTCAGAACGTGAATGAATTGTCCGGACAGAAAGATGACCAGGATACGTCCGGTTTTCCGAGCGCCATTGCCGTCAAACATTCGAAGTGGCGCATGCAACTCGTGTGGCTGGTGCCCATTGTCGCCGTGCTGATCGCCGGTTGGCTAGCCGTGAAGTCCGTCATGCAAACAGGCCCGACCATCACGATCAGGTTTTCCACTGGCGAGGGCATTGAGGCCGGCAAGACGAAGATCAAGTTCAAGAACGTCGATGTCGGCGTAATCAGGAACGTTGAACTCTCCGACGATCACAAGACAGTGCTGGCAAGCGCTGAAATGTCTCGCAACGCGTCCAGCATGCTCGTCGACGATACCCGCTTCTGGGTCGTTCGGCCGCGTATATCGGGCGGCACGGTGTCGGGCATCGGTACCTTGCTGTCCGGTTCTCACGTCGGAATGGACATCGGTACATCGCAAAAGGCACGGCGTGATTTCGTCGGACTCGAGTCACCCCCAGTACTCGCTTCCGGTGCACCGGGGCGAGAGTTCGTGCTTAAAAGTGAAAACCTCGGCTCACTCGATATCGGCTCGCCAGTGTTCTTCCGAAAGCTTCAGGTTGGCCAGATCGTCTCTTACGCACTCGATCCCGAAGGCGCAGGGATGGTCGTACACGTTTTTGTCAATGCACCTTACGACAAGTACGTGACGAACGACACCCGTTTCTGGCATGCAAGCGGCGTCGATGTGACCGTGGATACGACGGGCGTAAAGGTCGACACCGAATCATTGGCATCAATCCTGATCGGCGGCCTTGCATTTGAGAATCCACCTGACACAAAGACTGCTGCTGAAGCCGATGCCCTGCACCAGTACCCGCTTTTCCTCAATCGAACAGAAGCAATGAAGCGGCACGACTCAATCACCGACAAGTACGTGTTGAACTTCAAGGAGTCTGTGCGTGGGCTCGCCGTGGGTGCGCCCATCGACTTCCGCGGGATCGTCATCGGCGAGGTATCGGCGATCAACACACACTTCGATCCGGCTACTCGGGAATTCAGTATCCCGGTCGAAGTCAACATCTTCCCGGAACGCCTCATCCCACGCGACGAATGGAAAGACCAAGGTGGCCGAATATCCTCGGCACGACAAGAATTTGCGGACTACCTGGTCTCAAAGGGCCTACGGGCACAACTGAGGACAGCGAGCCTACTGACAGGACAACTGTACATCGCGATCGATTTCTTCCCCTCCGCGCCGAAAGTGACCATGGACTGGAGTAAAAAGACGCCGCAACTGCCCACCGTGCCAGGCAATCTGCAGGGGCTTCAGGAATCCATTACCGATCTCGTCGCGAAGCTGAACCGTATTCCGTTTGAAGGAATAGCCACCGACCTGCGCAAAACACTGGGTGACGCGGACACGCTCCTGAATACGATCAATACAGATATTGCACCTGACGCAAAAACGACGATGGCCGCAGCCCGTGAAGCACTCGCGTCCGTCAATCGCACGATGCAAAGCGATTCGCCTTTACAGCAAAGTACCGCCGACACCATGCGCGAAGTTTCGCGCGCCGCCGCCTCGATCCGTTCGCTTGCGGAATACCTCGAACGTCATCCCGAAGCGCTGATCCGCGGCAAAACCGAGGACAAGCCATGAGCCGACGTTCAGCATTACCTGTGCCGATGATCGCGCTTGTTCTGGTCGCCGGATGCGCAACGTCGCCGACGCCGGAGTTCTACACATTGAGCGCTGTCCAGCATATTGAACAGCCGCCGGGCGCTAGTCCGATTGCAATCGCGATTGACCTGGTTACGGTTCCGGAACTGGTCGATCGCGCGCAAATAGTCACGAAGCTCGACGCGAACCGCGTCCGTATCGACGAGTTTGCGCGCTGGGCCGATCCATTGAAGAGTCAGATTCCCCGCGTACTCGCCGCGGATCTGGCGGAGATCGTTCCGGGGGCGATCGTATCGACTGTTCCACAGCGCGCGAGCGACAACGCCTACCGCGTAACAGTTGACGTGCAGAACTTCGATTCATTGGCGGACGGTACGGTGACGCTGGTCGTTATCTGGTCGGTGCGTCCTCCAAATGGAGGAAAGCAGATTGCGGGACGTTCTGTCGTTCATCAGACCGCCGTCGGGCCAGGTTACGACGGCTTGGTCAAGGCGCACAGCCGTGCCCTGTCGTCCGTGGCGAAGGATATCGCTGCGGCAACGCAATCGGCTTTGCGGCTATGAAAGCGCCAGTTGCGCGCTTTCGCGTCAGGAGAATACGCCCGGCGGCTTTTCATGAGAATCACAAGATAGATTGGAACCTCTCACCCTGCCATGCCGAAGTGGATAGCGCAGCCACCGGCGCTACGTTAGCACCGGTCGCTGCGTCGTTCAGGCCGTACTTGCGTGAAGTGAGGCAAGTACCGGAATCCGCCCTTCCGGGTCCGGACGGTGGCGTGAAGACTTACGCCGCCTGCGTTTCAGCATGGAACGGATAGTCGGTGTAACCGCGTGCATCGCCGCCATAAAAAGTACTACGGTCGTACCGGTTGAGTGGCAGATTCAACCGCAGGCGCTCGGGCAGATCGGGGTTAGCGATGAAGTGACGGCCAAACGCTACGATGTCCGCGTGGCCCGCTTCGATGATCGCGTCCGCAGTCTCTTTCGTGAACCCGCCTGCAGCGATTAACGTGCCGGTGAACTTCGGGCGCAGATGGCGCGCCGCGACCGGATCGTGAACTTCGCCGATCGTCTCCGTGCCCTTGATGCGTGGCTCCACCACGTGGAGATAGCCGATGCCGCGCTTGTCCAGCTGCTCCGTCACGTAACCGAAGGTGGTTTCCGGATCGCTGTCATACATTGAGCCATAGGTGCCGCTCGGTGCAATGCGCACGCCAACCCGATCCGCTCCCCACACCGAAATCAGTGCATCGGTCACTTCCAGGAAGAAGCGGGCGCGATTTTCAATCGGTCCACCGTACTCGTCGGTGCGAGCATTCGAACCGTCCTGGAGAAACTGGTCCGGCAGGTAGCCGTTTGCGCCGTGCAGTTCGACACCGTCGAAGCCGGCGCGCAGTGCTCGCTCGGCACCCCTGCGGAAGTCCTCGATAATGGCGGGGATTTCGTGCAGTTCAAGTGCACGGGGCATCGCAAATTCGACTTCGCCGTTCACCGAATACGCGTGACCTTCGGCTTTCAGCGCAGACGGAGCGACAGGCGCCGCGCCACCTGGCTGAAGATCGGGGTGAGACTGACGGCCTACATGCCACAACTGGAGGAAGATGCGAGCGCCTTTGGCGTGCACGGCATCCGTGATCCGGCGCCACCCCGCAATCTGATCGTCGGAGTAGATTCCCGGGGCCATTGCATAGCCGTAGCCCTGTACCGAAACGGGGGTTGCCTCCGTGACGATAAGACCACCTTCGGTTGCGCGCTGCGTGTAGTACTCAACCATCAGATCGCCCGGCACGTCGCCGGGCTCCGAACGCATGCGTGTCAATGGCGCCATCGCGACGCGATGGGAAAGCGTATAAGGACCTACTTTGACGGCTGAAAACAGCTTGCTCATGGAGTTACTCCTTGCGGATCAGTTAGTACCGGCTTGTGGTACGAGCGCGGTAACACGTTCGATGACTCTTGCAACTGCGGCGGCGAGCCGCAACGGCGATTTGCTGTCGGACGAGTTCCTGATAGCGGTTCGCCAGACACAGAAGCATCGTCGTTGAATTGAACGAGCCAGGGTAGGCAGCGCGACTGCATAACAGTCATTCCCTTGCGGCATATCGGGCGAACCTCATCCCGGCCGGTGAACGGCTTACGGCGCAAGGGAAGGCGCTGAGGATAAGAACGCGTTACCGTATGCTTGTGCGGAATGAGTGCTATGCCAACGCTACGGAAAACAGCGTGGCGCGGTGGTGTATCTTCCGGCAAGCAGGTTTCGTCGCGCGTGTTTGACGGTGCGACGCACGAGCCCCAAACATCTGTTCGAGGAGGGACGACCGTGGACCGACTGACAGCGATGGAAACGTTTGTGTGTGTGGTGGAGTCTGGCTCCTTTTCGGCGGCAGCGCGGCTGCTGAATGTTGGGCAGCCCGCCGTTTCCAAGTCCATCGCGCAACTCGAAGAGCGGCTCGCAGTTCGACTGCTACTGCGCTCGACACGCGGACTGACGCCGACCGAAGCGGGCCACGCATTTTACGAGCGCGCAAAGCGGGCGATCGAAGAAGCGGACGAGGCGGAGGTTGCGGCAAGAGGTTCGGCTGGCGCCCTCTCGGGTCGCCTCAGGATTTCAGCAGCGGTGACCTTTGCGCGGATTCACATCCTTCCGCGGCTCCAGACATTTCTTGATCGGCACCCTGAACTCAACATCGACATTGTGCTCGACGATGAAAACATCGATCTGCTGGAACGCGGCATCGACGTTGCACTCAGGATGGGAGTGCTTGGCGACTCGAACATGACTGCGCGCAAGGTCGGTCACGGCCGGCGTTGCGTCGTCGGCACGCCGGCCTGGTTCGCAAAAGCCGGCGAACCGCGGGTCCCTGCGGATCTGCTATCACATCAGGCGATCGTGTATGAGCAGGGCGGCGGCGGAAGCGTGTGGTCGTTCAGGCAAGGCAATTCGGAAACGGCAATTGTCGTGGCCGGGCGCGTCCGCGTGAACGCGGCGGAAGGCGTGCGCGCGGCCGTGCTCGCCGACATGGGCGTCGCGATCGCTTCGGAATGGATGTTCACGCCGGAACTCGCGAATGGTGCCGTTAAACGCGTGCTGCCCGACTGGGAATTGCCGGGTATCGACCTGTGGGCAGTTTTTCCCAGTGGGCGCATGGTCAGTGCAAAGGCACGCGCTTTCGTCGCCTGGATCGAGGAGATATTCGGCCCTCAGATTGAGGCCTTGCCGATCGAGGCGCCGCCATCGACAAACAACATTTGACCGGTAATGAAAGCAGCATCTTCGGACAGCAGGAAAGTGATGGCTGCAGCAATCTCGTCTGGCTTGCCGAAGCGTTTCATTGGGACGGCGGAGAGATAGCGCTGCTCCCCTTCGCTTCCTGGCGCGTTGTTGGCTCTAAACAGTTCGGTTTCCGTGGGGCCGGGAGCGACGGAATTGACCGTGATGCCGGTGGTCGCCAACTCAAGCGCCCAGGAGCGCGAAAAACTCACCAGAGCGGACTTGGCGGCGGCATAAGCCGTACGTTCTACGATGCCAAGAACAGTGAGGCTCGTTATGTTGACGATCCGCCCCCAGCCTTGGGCGCTCATATTGGGCAGGAGTGCTTGCGCCGCCTGTATAGCTGGATGCAGATTGAGCGACATGACCGAGTCAAGCGTGTCCAGATCGATGGCGCCCAGCCTCTGCGGTTTGACGAGACCTACGTTATTGACCAGGCCGTCGAACTTGTATTCCGCCACAAGCCTATCGAGCACAGCCTGCGTTTTCACGCGGTCGGACAGGTCGACGGACACGAGCGTTCCTGGGAAGCCAGGGTCGTCTGCCTGACGCGCCAGTCCCACAACCCGGTGCCCGTCTGCGTTCAGCCGCGCTGCGACGGCTCTGCCGATGCCTTTACTGGCACCGGTTACAAGAAAAGTGCGTGATTTCATATTGCCTCAATATTGATGTACCGGCTTGTCTGTTCAATCGTTCCCGGCGGTTCACGGTCGGGAACGAAGCAGAATCCAATCAGGATGCCGAAGCAAGCTTCTTGCGAAGAACCGGCAACATATCCTGAGGCTCAGGACGGTGCGTATAGTCCGGGTTGACTTCCGAATACAGGATCGTTCCGTCTTGCCCGACCACGTAGCGCGCCGGCATCGGCAACGTCCAACTATCGTCTCCGTTGAACGCCGGCAGATCGTTTTTGAGGTTCTTGTACAGATCCACCAGATAGTCGGGCAAAGCAAAGCGGATGCCGAATGCGGCGGCCACATCGTTGTGCGTGTCGCTGAGGATCGGGAAGTTCAGCTTGTTGGTGCGGACCGATTTGCGGCTGTTCACGGCATTCTGCGGAGAGATCGCAACCAGATTTGCGCCCTCGGCTTTGAACGACGGTAGCGCTTCTTCAAGGGCCGTCAGTTCAAGATTGCAATACGGGCACCATACGCCACGGTAGAAGCTGATCACGAGCGGCCCCTGCTTCAGCAGCTCGACAGACGACACGGGTTTGCCGTCCGGATCATTGAGGGTAAATTCCGGCGCTACATCGCCTGCTTTGAGAGCGCGTGCGGCCTGACCAGACGCGACGAGTTCGGCCGTCGCACGTTCCATGATCGGATGAATTTCCGGCGGAGCAAAGAATGGGGCTTTGCCGCCTTTGAAATCGGCCTTGAATGCGTCGAGCCTGGCTTGAAGTGACATGACAATCTCCTTCCTGATGATGTTTAACGCACATTGCGTAGGAGGGATAGTCCGACAATGCAAACCGGCGCAGAAGACGGCACGATTGCATAACTGTCATTCCTGCTGGGCATGGGAGGCGATGGGTGGATGTCTGCTACGGTATCGCTGTACATAGCAGAAATTCTGGAACTCTCTGGAAGCGTTGGCTGGCGGAAGGCAGCCGAGTCCTACAATCGCGTGGAAAGCTTCTATTGCCCAGCCACCCGAAATACCGCCACCACAGAACGCAGGCGCCCTGCTTGTTCATCAAGCGACGCCGCAGCCGCGGCCGCCTGCTCCACCAGCGCCGCATTCTGCTGCGTCACTTCATCCATCTGCGACACCGCGCGGCTGACCTGCTCAATGCCAGTGCTCTGCTCGTCCGACGCGGAGGAAATCTCGCCCATGATGTCGGTTACCCGGCGAATCGACTGCTCGATCTCGGCCATCCGGCCGCCCGCTACCTCGACCAGCCGGGTGCCGCCGCTGACATTCGCCACAGACGCCTGGATCAGGCTCTTGATATCTTTCGCGGCTGCAGCGCTGCGTTGCGCAAGGGCGCGAACCTCGCCGGCCACAACAGCAAAACCGCGCCCTTCCTCGCCTGCCCGCGCTGCCTCGACAGCGGCGTTGAGCGCGAGGATGTTGGTTTGAAAGGCAATACCTTCGATGACCGAGGTGATCTCGGCGATCTTTTTCGACTCGCTCTCGATCTGCTTCATCGTGCCGACTACTTCCTGCACTGCGGAACCGCCACGCGCTGTGGCCTCGGTCGCGGCATTGGCGAGCCCGTTTGCCTGTCTTGCGTTGTCCGCGTTCTGCTTAACGGTCGCCGTAATCTGCTCCATGCTGGCAGCCGTTTCCTGCAATGACGCCGCCTGCTCTTCCGTGCGTTGAGAGAGATCGAGGTTGCCTTGCGCGATTTCGCCTGAGCCGGTCGCGATCGAATGACTCGCCGACTGAATCTCGGACACGACGGCCGCGAGCTTTGACTTCATGTCGTTCAGCACGCATAGCAGGCTGCCCGGCAACGCCCGGCCCACTTCAACCTCGATGCCCAGATTACCGTCCGCGATTTGCGTGGCGATATGAGCAGCGTAAGCAGGCTCCCCACCGAGTGCCCGCTTCACGCTGCGCGTCACGGTCCATGCGATCACACCAACCGCTGTGAAGATGACGGCAGCAATGGACCCCAGAACGATGACGAGCTTGATGAACGCTGCGTTGATGTCGTCATAGAAGAACCCGGTGCCGATCCACCAGTCCCAATCGGGTATCGCGACCACGCCCTGCAACTTCGGCTCCGGGTCCGCATCCGGTGTGCGCTTCACGAGTACGTCGACGAGCGCAATATGCGAAGCCGCCATGCCCTGACGGTAAGCCTCGCTGTCGGTCAACCCGGTCGTGGTTTTATTGCCCTTAGCCTTGGTCCCGATGAACTTGGCATTCGGGTGGACCAGGTTCACGCCGTCGGCCGTGGTGACCCAGTAGTAGCTCTTCGTGTTCGCATTGAGCTGGGAGACGGCGTCTTTGGCGGCCTGTTGCGCCTGGTCACGCGTCAGCACGCCACTCGACTGCAGGTCGTGGTAGTGATTGACAAGATGCTCGGCTTTCGTCAGAAGAATGACGATCTGCTCCCGCCGACTGTCGACGAGCGAGCTGCGTACAGTCTGAACGGCAGTTGCCGCCACGAGTACGACGCCGAGCAAGGCCGCCACGACCAGAGCCAGCAACTTGGTGGACAACTTCATGTGAACGCCCCAATTTGTAACTATCTAGTACATTTAACGGCATTCACGACATACTTCTTCAAGCCTCTTGCCCCAGGAAAAACCCTTAGCCACCTGCACTTCTGTGTTGCGGTGGCGGTGTCGACAGACACCGCCACGCCACCTGGCAATTAGAACCGGTGGATGATGCCTACGCCTGCAGCAAACTGGCTGCGTGACGAGGACGGCGCGCTGTTCTGGCCGTCGCCGATATCGGCCGTTGCGTTGATGATGCTCGTGCCGTTCGTTCCGATCGTCTGGCCACCCGCACGCTGATAGGCTTCCAGCGCGTACAGACCGGTCCGCTTGGAGAGGCTGTAGTACTGCGAGAGGTTGAACTGCTGATAGCGTGCCGAGCTCGAAATGCCGTTCGACTGCGTTGCGCGCGTATAGCTATAGCCGGCAGCCAGATCCAGCACCGTCAGCGGCTTGAAGTGCAGCACTGCGCCAGCCGTATTGAAGATCGCCTCGTTGTGGAACTTCGAGTTGATGCCCGGGATGTATTGCACGTTCGAGTACGAGAACGAGACGTCCCATTGCGCGCTGAACGCATAACCTCCCGTCACCGCAACGCGTTGCTGCGCCTGCGCCGTCTGGTAGCCGTTATTGATGCCCGACACACCCGCCTGCGCGCCCGCATTCGACGTCGTGGAGTTAGCGTCCCACGCACCGCCGCCAGACGCCGCGTTATTGATGCGCTGGTAGCCTGCCGCGATCCCGAACGGACCATTCAGGTACTGGATCGCCGCGCTATACGTCGAACCGGCATTGGTGCTGCCTGCCACGCCGCCCAATGCATACGAACCGCTCACCGTCAGGCCATACATGCTCGGCGACGTGTACACCAGCGAGTTATTCACGCGGTACAGCGTATCCAGCGAATCGATATCGCCCGGGTGTGCGCCGTACGCGCCCGTCAGCCACGTGGTTGGGCTATACGGCGACAGCAGCGTGTAGTACGACGTGTACTGGCGGCCGGCCGTGAACGTACCGTAGGTGGGATTGGCCACACCGACATACGCCTGCCGGTTGAACGCCAGACCGCTGACGGACTGTGCGCCGGTTGCGCTGTTAAAGCCCTCTTCCAACTGGAAGATCGCCTTCGTGCCGCCGCCCAGATCTTCGGAGCCCTTCAAACCGAAGCGGCTGCCGGCCCAGATGCCGTTCACCATCTTGATCACCGAGCGGCCGCCACTCGTCGAACCGAGCGACGTCTGGCTGCTCTGATAACCAAACCCCGTATCGACGATCCCGTACAGCGTCACACTGCTTTGAGCGTGTGCGCCGAGGGCGACCAACCCAAGGGCCGAGGTTGCTATTACCTTTTTCATTTCTGCTCCTCTTTAAAAATCTTTTCTTGGTTCCTTACACAAACTCTCAATCTCTTACACCGACAATCGCCCCGGTAAGCCAGGGCGTGCAGAACTACCCGGCTCAGCATGCCGGTGCAAATACGAAGAGGGATGAGCAATGAGTGACGCCTGGATCTCTAAACCAGCCCGAAGTGTCGTTCAAACGCGATCCGATGTCTTTCGGGGTTTATACGCATTTGTACGATCTAGTTAGTTTTTTCTGGTGCAATTTTGGTTGAGCCAGGGTGGCCGGCCTGATCAGCCCGAGGTTCCGAACAAATGCACCACCAGACCACGCAGCCAACGGTTGCCCGCTTCGTGGTGATATCTGGCGTGCCAGTGCTGCCGAACCGCAAACCCATCCACCGGAACCGGGCACGGATGGACCGCCAGATCGTTGACCTTTGCCAGCGTCTCACCGATGTGCCGCGGCAGCGTGGCGATCAGGTCGGTACTCTTGATGATCGCCCCGAGCCCGAGAAAACCCGGCAACTCCAGCACCACGTCGCGATCGATATGCTCACGCACCAGCGCCTGTTCGAGCAATTGCGCGCCCGTCCCCGCAGTGATCGCGACATGTCCCTCCGCGCGATAGTGCTTCAGGCCAAGTTTGGCGCCTAACCTCGGGTGACGGCGATTCGCCAGACAGACCCAGTCCTGCAGATAAAGCTGCTGCTGGTAAATCCCACCGCCAAGCCAGGGCACATGGCCGATCGCAAGGTCGGCCTCACCGGATTCCAGCGCCCGCTCCGTATTGCCGTCAATCCTCGTCGCTTCGAGGCGTAGGCCCGGCGCCTGCGCGCGCACATGCGCCAGCAGGCGTGGCAGCAGCGTTATGTGGCTGGCGTCGGTCATGCAGATACGGAACCGCCGCTTCGCGGTGGCGGGATCGAACGCGATCTCCCAGGCAGCGAAGCGCCGCAGCGATTCGAGAATCTCGCGGCACGGACCAATCAGCGCATCGGCTTGCGGCGTCGGCACCATACCGCCCGATGTACGTATGAACAACGGGTCCTGTAGATGCTCCCGCAAACGGCCGAGCCAGATGCTAATCGTCGGCTGGCTTTGTCCGATCTGTTCGGCCACACGCGTGACGCTGCGGGCGTCGTACAGGAGGTCGAAAAGCTGCAGCAGTTTCAGATCAGGAAGTTCGGTCGAGTCCATAGGATTATTGTCCTCCACAATGACGTCATTGTATTCATTGCATTGCCGATATGAGCGTCGGCTCGTATCTTGGTCGCCAGGTTAAGGAGACGGCCGTGAAGATTGCGATTCTGGGTGCGGGGGCGTTGGGCTGTGCCATTGGCGCCGCGCTGACCGAAGGTGGCAACGAGGTCTGGTTGCTGAACCGTTCGGTGGTGCATGTGGAGGCGATGAGGCGTCATGGTCTGCAGGTGGACGATGCGAATGGCTCCCGTCGCGTTAAGGTCCGCGCGGCGACGCAGGCGGCCGAGGCCGGCGTCGTCGATCTGGTCGTCGTGCTGGTCAAATCATTTCATACCGATGCCGCGATGCGCGGCGCGCTGGAGTTGATCGGACCCGAAACGCTGGTCCTGTCGTTGCAGAACGGCCTGGGGCACGAAGACGTCCTTGCCGGCGTCGTGGGGCGCGAACGCGTGCTGGCTGGCAAGACGTACGTTGGCGGCGTGATGCGCAACCCGGGCCACATCGAGTCAGGCGTGGCCGGCAAGGCCACCTACATCGGCGAACTCGACGGCCGGATTACCTCCCGCGCAAACGCGCTCGCCGACACCTTCAACGCCGCCGGACTGGCCACTACGGTCAGCGACAACATCGTCGGCACGATGTGGGACAAGCTGCTGGTCAATGTTGCGACCGGCGCGCTGACTGGCATCACCGGCCTGACGTACGGCCAACTCTACGACGAAGCGCTTCTGAAGACGACCGCGCTCGCAGCGGTCGCCGAGGCGATGGCGGTTGCTCACGCCGCCGGTGTGAAGCTCTCCACCCCTGATCCCGAACGCCCGTGGACGCTTGCCGGAGAAGGACTCTCCCCTGCCTTCAAAACCTCGATGTTGCAAAGCCTCGAGAAGGGCTCCATCACCGAAATCGACTTTATCAACGGCGCGGTCGTGCGCTGGGGACAACGGCACGGCGTACCGACCCCGGTCAACGCGACGCTGGTGGCCTGCATCAAGGGCATCGAGCGCGCCATGACCGACCGACAACATAGGGAGACAACCGCATGAACGGCAGCAAGGCCTATCTGGAGCACGTCGCCATCTGGGTGAAAGATATTCACTGGCATATCCGGTTTTTCGAGGACGTGCTCGGCATGACGATGCGCGAGGTCGACGGCACGGTCGAGGAACCCCGGCAGTACTGGACGCTCGGCGGTCTGCAATTCATCCATAACCCGAACCATGACGCGCCTGAAGGCAGGCTCGGCCATCTCGGCGTGATGTGCGAAGACCTGGAGGCGGCGCTCGCCGCCGCGCATCGATACGACGTCAGCGAAATGCCGCAGGGACGCAACTGGTTGCGCCTGCCGGACGGACTCGCCGTCGAACTGATTCAGGCTAAGCCAGCCTCGTGCGTGGCGCGTGCACTGAACATCAATCCGCGCGCGGAGGTGTGATATGACGATCGTCGATAAATACTGGGACGATGCCCGCGAAGGCGACGAATGCGTAAGCCCGACTTACACGGTGACCAAAGAACGCATTCTGGCCTACGCCGATCTCACTGGCGATCACACACCGGTCCACGTAGACGAGGCATACGCGAACGCGAGTCACTTCGGCTCGATCGTGGCACACGGTCTGTTTGGCTTGTCTATCGCCGATGGCCTCAAGACCCAAAGCACCTACCGTTTCCTGCCGGGTATGTCGCTCGGCTGGACGTGGGATTTCAATCTGCCGATCAAGGTCAACGACGTGCTGCACGTGAAATTCCGCGTGGGCGCGATGCGTGCGAGCAAAAGCCGTCCAGGCTGGGGAATCGTCGTGCTGCCCTCCGATCTGATCAATCAGGATGGCCAGGTTGTCCAGCACGGCGAACATCGTCTGATGGTGCCGCGCCGGCCGGGAGCGTTCTGATGCAAGCCCGTCCTCTCGAAGGTATTCGCGTCGTCGACTACAGCCACTTCCTCGCCGGTCCGTACGTCGGGCGCTGCCTCGCGGCGCTCGGCGCCGAAGTCATCAAGGTCGAACGTCCGGTCAGCGGCGATGCTGGACGTCAGCATGCCACCGTGCTCGATGATGAGCAGAGCGGCTACTTCCTGCAGCTCAACATGGGCAAACGCGGCGTTAGCGTCGACATGAAGGACTCGCGCGGCAAGGAATTCATGCAGCGTCTGTGCGACTCGGCGGACGTGTTTGTCGAGAACTACCGGCCCGGCGCACTGAACAAGCTCGGGCTCGGCTACGACGAATTGTCCGCACGCAATCCGGGCCTCGTCTACTGCTCGATCTCGGCATACGGCCATACGGGACCGGACGCGCATCGCGCCGGCTTCGGCCTGATTGCCGAAGCGAAGAGCGGGATCATGCAGATGATCGGCAATCCCGGCGAGCCACCGCCGCTGATGCGCATCTCGCTCGGCGACATGTACACCGGCATTCACGCGGTGGCGGCGATCAACGCAGCGCTGCTCGGCCGCGTGAAGAGCGGCCGGGGCCAGCACATCGATATGGCGCTATATGACACGCTGGTGTCGATGCACGAATACGCGGTGCAGTGCTACACGATGCAAGGCGTCGTCCCCGAACAAACCGGTCACGACATGCCGACGTCGACGCTCTACGGCGTGTTCCGTGCCGCTGATGGCGACCTTGTGATCGCCGCGCAAGTAGACGACGCGTGGAAGCGCTTCGCAGCGCTGATCGAGGCGCATGGCGGCCCGGCTGGCTTCGGCACCGACACGCGTTTTCACACCCTCGCAGGACGCAATACGAACCGGCTGGAGATTCTGTCCATCGTGAAGCCCTGGGTGGCCAACCAGCCGGTCGCACAGGTGCTGGACCTGCTCGATGGCATCGACGTGCCTTGCGCGAAGGTGCAACGCATCGACGAAGTGCTCACCGATCCGCAGATCGTCGCGCGAGGCATGGTCGTCGAGCAGGAGCACCCGCGTTACGGGAAGCTGCGTCTGCCGAACCTGCCGTTCCGATTCTCCGATTGCGACACGACGATTCGCGAGGTCGCGCCCGATCTCGGTCAACACAACGCGGAAGTCGCGCGGTCGCTCGGCTTCAGCGTCGCCGAAATCGACGCAATGCAAACCGATGGTGTGCTGTATTCAAAGCTGAGGCCGTGATGACTGACCAGTACGCCGTGATCGGCAACCCGATCGGCCATTCGAAATCTCCGTTGATCCACGGCCTCTTTGCGCAAGAGACGCAGCAGGATATGTCCTATACGGCCATCGAGGGTCCTGTTGAGCCGCAGGATGCCTTCGCCGGGACCGTCCATGCGTTCGTCGCGGCCGGTGGCAAGGGCATGAACGTGACCGCGCCGTTCAAGCTGAAGGCGTTCGCGATCGCCGATGAGCGCAGCGAGCGTGCCGCACTCGCTGGCGCGGCCAACGCGCTGAGCTTCAAGGATGGCCGGATCGTTGCCGAGAACTTCGACGGTGTCGGTCTGGTACGCGACATCGAAGTCAACCTGAGCCTGCCGATGGCCGGCAAGCGCGTTCTAGTCCTTGGCGCGGGAGGCGCGGTGCGTGGCGCATTGCTACCGTTCATCGCGGCGCGGCCTGCTGAGCTGGTCATCGCAAACAGGGACATCGCCAAGGTAAAGGCCCTGGTCGAACAGGTCGCGAGCAGCGGTCCGCTGGCCACCTGCGGGTACGGTGATCTGGAGGGGATGGGGCAGTTCGACCTGGTGGTCAATGCGACATCGGCCAGCCTCACCGGCGAGTTGCCGCCGGTCCCGCCAAGCGTTTTCGGCCCCACAGGTGTGGCTTATGAACTCGCCTATGGCAAGCGACTAACGCCCTTCCTGAGGCTGGCCCGCAACGCGGGCGTGCTGGGTATCGCAGACGGTGTCGGCATGCTTGTGGAGCAAGCTGCGGAAGCCTTCGCCTGGTGGCGCGGTGTGCGACCGCAGACACGTGCCGTAATCGACAGGCTTACCGTTCCGCTCGATTGAACCTGAACCGGAACCATGTCGGGAAAAGACGCGCCTATGAACCTTTTCTGTCACCCAGAACAATTTTGTGGAAATTCGCCGGATACACCCAGTCGCGAGCCTGGCGCTCGATAAGATCCATAAATGCCGGGGGGCCACTGCAATAGATCTGCGTGTTCGCATGTGCCGGGCTCATCGCGTGGGAAGTGGTCTGCTCCAATCGGTCAGCATTCAAGCCAAAATGGTGATGGACCCTGCCCTCGCTTTTGAGCGCATCAAGTTCTTTCCGAAACACCGCCCGTTCAGGTGATCGAGCGAAGTTGTGCAGCTCGAATTTTTGACCTGCCGAGGCAAGCCGATTCGCGATTCCCGCGATCGATGCGGCACCAACGCCTCCAGCAAAAAGAATAGACCGTGTGCCGCCGTCTAAAATAACTGCTGGACTCCGGGGCGTTACGATGAACGCCTCGTCTCCTTGACTCAACGAGATGTCAGCTGCTTCTGCGTCCGTATCGTCATCATCCTGTCGCACAGCGATTACATATTCGCTCGGCCGGGACGTAAAACAGCACAGTGGATATATTTTTTCCTTGCAGATGACGTTGTCGCGAACAAGGGTAATGCAAGCGCCATCGTCAAACGATGGAAGCTCCGATCGGGACCTGGTTTGAAGTTCGACGGCATGGTAACTCTCGGCGAGTTGCCATTTCCGTGTGATGATGACTGGGAGGAGGTTGTCGTGCATGTCTTCTCCAATAGGACCTTCGTCTTCCGAAATCGGAAGTTGGTCGATGTATGGATTGCATGAGATGGCCGGCCCAGGAAACTGTTCGAAGGACCGCTGAATGTCGGATTCAGGTTAGGGCGCGAGAAATCCATCAGCAAGGCGTTCAACGCGCATACCACGTATACAACCACGCGGATAAAGGGTGGCCGTTAGCCGGTTTTCACCTTCCGCTTAGTTCAACCGCGCCTCAGGCGCCAAAGTGTGAGTGCACCGTGAACCTCGAATGCGGCCACACCTTCTCTTTCAGCCCTGACGGCGAACACTTCCTGCTCGACGGCGAGCCGCTCCAGATTCGCAGCGGCGAGATGCATCCGGCCCGTATCCCGCGCGAGTATTGGCAGCATCGAATCAGGATGGCCAGGGCGATGGGGATGAACTGCATCGCCTTGTACATCATGTGGAATTACCACGAGACGCGTCCGGGCGTATTCGATTTCCACAGCGGCAACCGCGATATCGAGGCCTTCATCCGGCTGTGCCAGTCCGAAGGAATGTGGGTGCTGCTGCGCCCCGGGCCTTACGTCTGCGCCGAATGGGATCTGGGCGGGCTCCCTTCCTACCTGTTGAGCGATCCGGATGTCCAGTTGAGGACCGACTCGGCCACCGATGCCCGTTATATGGCGGCGGTGGCTCGCTACATCGAGGAACTGGTCCCGCGTATTAAGCCGTTGCTGATCGATCACGGCGGTCCGATCCTGATGATCCAGATCGAAAATGAATTCGGTTCGTACGCGAGCAATCCGGCTTACCTCGAAGAGCTCAGGCAGCTTTGGCTCAAAGGAGGCGTAACCGGGCCGTTCTACACCGAAGACGGCCTCCTGCAACTCGAACGCAATCGCACCACGGTAAGCGGTGGTGCGATTGCGTTGAGCAATGGCGACGCGGCACAAATCGCAACCGTCCGGCGGGAATTTCCCGCCGTGCCCGCGATGGCCGGTGAGGTGTACCCAGGGTGGCTCACTCATTGGGGTGAACCGGGTTTCGCAGGAACGAACTACGACCTCTCGCACACCTTGACCGCGTTCATGCAGTCGCAACAGTCGTTCAATCTGTATGTCATTCACGGCGGTACGAGCTTTGGTTTCTATGCCGGCGCAAACGTGGATGATTCAGGCAACTATCAGCCCGACATCACCAGCTACGACTATTCGGCGCCGATCAACGAGCAAGGCGCGGCGACGCCGAAATATGTGAAGTACCGCGATATCATCGGCAGCTACCTGCCTGCGCCATTGCCTGATATACCTGACGCCATCGCCACGCTCGAATGCACAGGCATCGATGCCTTGATGCCGACCCTCTACGCGTCGATCTGGGACAACCTGCCCGCGGCACTGCCGCGCGAACAAAGCATCGATCCACAGTCCTTTGAAAGCTATGGTCAGGCGTTCGGCTTCGCGCTGTACCGCAAGCAGTTGCAAGAGTACGCGGGCGGCGTGCTGGATATCAGCAGCGTTCATGACTATGCGACCGTTTTCGTCGGCGAACGCTACGCGGGCGGCATGTCGAGGGCGAAAATACCACGGAAGTACGCGCAGCCGCTCCACGTGATGCATCGCGCGCCGCTCGCGCTATCTTCGACGTTGCCGGAGCACGATTCGAACTCAGGTGGCCCGGTATCGTTAGAGGTCCTCGTGGAAGGCATGGGGCGGATCAACTTCGGCTCCGAGCTCGTCGACCGCAAAGGACTACTCGATCCGGTCAGGATGAAAATCGCCGATGGGTCGTTCGCCACGCTCAAAGGCTGGGAAGTCTTCCTGCTGCCGATGGATGAAACGTTTATCGCCAACCTGAAGGGACGCTGCGTGAACCCGTTGAAGCCCGGGCTATTCTTCAAGGCAAGCTTGCAGCTGGATGAAGTCGGCGACACCTGGCTCGACATGAGCAACTGGACCAAGGGCGTCGTCTGGGTCAATGGGCACAATCTCGGACGCTACTGGAATATCGGTCCGCAAAGGCGTCTGTATTGCCCTGCGCCGTGGCTCGTGCGCGGTGACAACGAGGTGCTGGTCTTCGACTTGCACCAGACCCAGGCGAAGCCGGTGGAACTGGCGGATGCGTTGTCTTAGCGCGGACGCCACGGGCTGCGGACCGATGCCGGGCAAGCGGCCACAGGGCGGCCATATCCACGTTACTACTCCTCTTCAGCGACCGGCAACAGCTCCAGCGTAAGCACTTCGAACGGCGCGAGCTGGACTTCCTGCGGCACATCAGCGTCCAGCAAAGCTGAAATATCGGAGGCCTCTCCACGCCAAACGCTACGCGAATTGAAGCGCCCCGCCGCCGCAACCGGCAACTCCAGTTGTCGCCGTAAATCCAGCGTAAAGCGTTGCGCGCGGCTGTCCGGATTGCGCAGCGTCACGATCGCCTTGTGCTGCGCCCACGCTGCCCAGCCGTAAACCGCTTGCTGATCCGGCGCCCCGCCGATCCAGTGGCTGTCACGCAGTACATCGCCGTTTTCGCGTGCCCATCTGGCGGCGTCCGCGAGCACATCCCAGTCGGAATCACCCAGCAGCGCCGGCGTAATGTACAGCTCCTGCAATTGCGTGCCGCTGCCGAAGTAGGAACGCACCTCGTTGGCGAAATCATCGCCTGCCGACGTGTCGAGGCGCGGATTGCACTGCGCGAAGAGGATGCCGTGCAGCATCAGCGAATTGAGCGGGAAGAGCGGACTGCGCACCACGACGTTGTGATACGTCTGCGCGTCGCGGTACGTAATCCAGCGCTCACGGTTAGTGCCGGTTCCCGCCAGATCGTCGTCCCTGCCACCGCGCCAGATGGAGTCCGCGTAACGCAACCAGAACGGCGACGGATGCGTCCCCGTAGTGAGATTGATGAAGGTCTCGGGTTTGGCCACGCGGATGTCCTCGATGAGCTGGATCGCCGCGTCCCAATCGCTATCGAAGAGACTGCCAGGAAACACTCTGTCGGCGTTGCCCGTACCGTCGAACTTGAACTGGTTGACGCCGTCCTCATCAAGCAAGGCCATCACGACTTCGTGAAAGCGTCGATAGTAATTCGGCCCCGATAGCGCGAGTCCGTTATCGATGACCTCATAGCCAGCAGCCTGGCCGCGCATCACGCGCTCCTGTTGCGGCGCACAGTAGCCACCCCACGGGGACAGCCATACCCCAGGCGCGGCGCCGCATCGTGCTGCGGCCTCGCGCAGCGGAACAAAGCCATGGGGAAAATCCTTGCTGAAATTCCAGCCGCCGCCAAGATCGTCCCAGCCATCGTCGAATAGAAACGAATCGATCTGCACGTCGCGCGCTTCATACAACTCGCGGCCGATTGTTTCGATGCGCTCCAGCGCTTGCTCCTGCGTGTACGGCGTGAGATAGCCGATGTCGCCCCAGCTGTTGTAGTGCAGAAACGGGCGGCACGGGTGAGCTCGCTCCCGTTCCAGATAGGTGGCGAAGTCGCGCCGCAACTGACCCTCGCGCACCACGCCGGCCACGGCGGAGTACACCAGCGTCCTGTTCTTTTCCAGCGGCAATGCGCGTTGCAGAGTCAAACTGACGCTGTCGCCGTCCACATGACTTTCCGCCAGCGGCAGCTCGAAACCTAGATAGAAGTTACCCGCGATGACAGGCGTGCCCTTCAATTCGCTGCTGGCCTGTGCGTCAGCGGCACGCGTCTCCAGCAATGAAACGACGGCGACATTTTCGTCCCGAAGAAGCGCCGTAATCGCCAGCTGTTCGCGCAGGTATCGTGAGCCCTCGCGCTGCTCCACACTCCACTCCACCTTCAGACGGCCTTGCGCGTCGACGAGGGTGGCGCTCACGCGTCGGCCTGCGATTCGTTCGGCCAGGCGGGACGCGTGAGGGTTGGGTGCGAGTGCGGTTTCGTTCAGCGGCGCAAGGATCCTCAGCTCGGCCATACCAACAGTACTTCCGTCACCGAGCGATAGCGCGAATGGCGCGACGATGGGCAGCGTGCGCTCCGCCGCGAAATCCACCAGTGAGAAATCGGCCAGCCGTTCGTCCCTGACGATCCAGCGCAACGCGAGCGCGTCGTTACCGAATGAGCAGGCATCGCCCGTCGTCTGGAACACGGGCACGCCGGCTTGCGTAGGCAAAGCATCGTTGGCGCGCATGGGGTGGCCGGTCTCGAGCAGCAGCAACGTCCATAGAGTACCGGCAACGGCCCAGCGCGTCCAAACCCGCCAGCGAACCCCGCTCCTGCCTAGTTCGCCAAAACGTTCTGCTCAGGCGGCTCGAGCATATCGTCCTCGTCGACATCGCGCGTGGCGCCGAGCAAGCCTTCCGACTTGGCCACCACCGCGGTGGCGATGCTGTTGCCGATTACGTTCGTGGCCGTGCGGCCCATGTCGAGAAACTGGTCGATGCCGAGGATCAGCAGAACGCCGGCCTCGGGCAGCTTGAACATCGGCAGAACGGCAGCCACCACCACGATAGACGCCCGCGGCACGCCGGCGATGCCTTTGCTCGTGATCATCAGCACCAGCAGCATGGTGATCTGCTCCGTCAGGCTGAGCTGGATGTTGTAGGCCTGGGCGATGAACAGCGACGCGAAGGCCGAGTACATCATCGAGCCGTCGAGATTGAACGAGTAGCCGAGCGGCAGCACGAAACCGGTGATCTTGTCGGGCACACCGAACTTCTTCAGTTGCTCCATGACCGCGGGATAGGCGGCCTCGCTGCTGGCGGTCGAGAAAGCCAGGATGGTTGGCTGCTTGACCAGCTTGAGCAGCGTAAATACGCGTGCGCCAAGAAATAGATAGCCCGCCGCGATCAATGCCACCCACAGCACCAGCAAGGCCACGTAGAACTCGCCGATGAACCTGCCGTAGGTCGCCAGCACGCCGATGCCCTGAACGGTGATCGCGGCGGCCACTGCGCCGAATACGCCGAGTGGGGCAAAGCGCATCACGAAGTCGGTCACGCGCAGCATCGTCTTGCCCAGGTCCTCGATCGGCGCAAGCAGATGCTGGCCGGCGCGGCCCTTGAACGACGCGATGGCGAAACCGAAGAACAGCGAGAAGACCAGAATCTGCAGCACCTCGTTCTGGGACATCGCCTCGAACACGCTCCTCGGGAAAACGTGCGTGACGAAGTCCTTCACGTTCAGCGTGGAGGTCTGCAGATTGGTCGTGGCAGCGATGTCCGGCAGCGGCAGGTTTAGCGCGTAGCCCGGCTGCAGGACGTTCACGAACAACATGCCGAGCAACAGCGATACCACCGAGGCGGAGATGAACCACCCCATTGCCTTGACGCCCATGCGCCCGACGGCGGACGAGTCCCCCATGCTGGCGATACCCCCCACCAGGGTCGCGAACACGAGCGGCGCGATGACCATTTTTATCAGACGCAGGAACACATCCGTGGCGATCGAGAAATAGCCGGCGATCTCCTTGGCGGCTTTCGCATTGGGTGCGTTGATGTTGCAGATATAACCCACAACAACCCCCAGAACCATGGCGACCATGATCCACGTAGTAAGCTTGTTCGTCTTCATGAATTCCTGTCTCCGGCAACTGCGCTAGATCGTGGGTTGAGCATCAATCAATTGGTACCTGGGCAACGCGTCGTCTCCCGGCTCGGCACCGGGCGCTTCATACGTCCAGATCGCTTTTACTGCTTCGGCGGCATATAAAGCGGCATGGGCTGCGTGAGGACCTCTGGCTTGAGGATCTCGTCGAGTTGTTGCTCGGACAACAGCCCCCTCTCGAGCACGATGTCGTAGACGCGTCCGCCCGTGGCATGCGCCTCCATCGCGACGGATGTCGCGTTGGCGTAACCGATGTACGGATTGAGCGCGGTCACGATGCCGATCGAGTTCTCGACCGACGCGCGCAAGTGCGCCTCGTTGGCGGTAATGCCTTTGACGCAGCGTTCGGCGAGCGTCAGGCAGCCGTTGCGCAGGTGGGTCACACTTTTGAACAGGCTGTGCGCGATGATCGGCTCGAATGCGTTCAACTGAAGCTGACCGGCCTCGGCCGCGAAACTCACGGTGACGTCGTTGCCGATGACCTCGAACGCTATCTGGTTGACGACTTCGGGAATGACCGGGTTGACCTTCCCCGGCATGATGCTCGAGCCAGCCTGCATGGGCGGAAGGTTGATTTCTCCAAGACCCGCACGGGGACCGCTGGAGAGCAGGCGCAAGTCGTTGCAGGTCTTTGAAAGCTTGACTGCCACGCGCTTGAGCACGCCGGACAACTGAACGAAAGCGCCACAGTCCTGCGTCGCTTCTATGAGGTTGGGTGCCGTGACAAGCGGAATGCCGGTAATTTCCTTGAGATGCTTCAGGATCAGCGGTGCGTAATCGGGATGTGCGGTAATGCCCGTTCCGATCGCCGTCGCGCCCATGTTGATTTCACAGATCAGCAGCGCCGCCTCCCGAAGCCGCTCTTCATCCTCTCCGAGCATCACGGCGTAGGTGCTGAACTCCTGGCCGAGCGTCATCGGCACCGCGTCCTGCAATTGCGTACGTCCCATTTTCAGAACGTCCTTGAACTCCACCGACTTTGCTTCGAAAGCGCGCCGCAAAACGGCCATCGCGTCGATGAGACCCAGAATGCCGAACCATGTCGCGACTTTCAGGGCCGAGGGGTACACATCGTTGGTGCTCTGGCCAATGTTGACCTGCTCATTCGGGTGCAGATACTGGTATTCGCCTTTCTTCTTCCCCAACAGTTCGAGCGCTCGGTTGGCGATCACCTCGTTCGCATTCATATTGGTCGATGTCCCCGCGCCGCCCTGAATGACGTCGACCACAAACTGATCATGCAGCTTGCCTTCCAGCAATTCCGCGCAGGCTCCGACGATGGCGTCGCAACGCGTCGCGTCGAGCAGGCCCAGCTCATGATTCGCCTGTGCGGCGGCCTGTTTGATGCAAGCCAGCGCCTTGATCAACTCCGGGTATACCGAGATCGGCGAACCGGTAATCGGGAAATTTTCCAGCGCGCGTAGCGTGTGAACCCCATAGTAGACGTGAGCGGGAACGTCACGATCGCCAAGCAGATCATGTTCGGTTCTAAACGAGATTTCAGCGGCCATAGACATGTTCCTCGCGCGGGATTGGGGTTGAAGACACCCTTGCACCTATATGGAGGAAACAAAAATCCAGCGCGACCGTCATGCTAATTTTTCATGACGCGCGCCAGTCCATGCATAGGTCAGCCGCGTTTGTCGGAAATTACATGATGGCGAAACCGAAATCAGGCAGAATTCGAACACGAATGCCGGTTTGTGACGCGGCCGGTGACATCCAAAACAGGTTTCCCGATCTTGAGGCAAGCGATGAGCACCCAGCAACCGACAATCATCTACACCCTGACCGATGAGGCCCCGCTGCTAGCCACCAGCGCCTTCCTGCCCGTCGTCCGTACATTCACCGCGGCGGCCGGTATCGACGTCACCACCAGCGACATCTCCCTGGCGGGCCGCATCCTGGGCGAATTCCCCGAATTTCTGACCGAGGCGCAACGGGTGCCCGACAGCCTGTCCGAACTCGGCCGCCTCACCCTCCTGCCCGACACCAATATCATCAAGCTGCCCAACATCAGCGCCTCGGTCCATCAGTTGGTCGGCGCGATCAAGGAGCTGCAGGCCAAAGGCTACGCGGTGCCGGATTTCCCTGAGGAGCCGAAAACCGACGTTGAGAAAGCCATCCGCCAACGCTATTCCAGGTGCCTCGGCAGCGCCGTCAATCCCGTACTGCGCGAGGGCAACTCGGATCGCCGCGCACCCGCCGCCGTAAAAAACTATGCCCGCAAGAATCCGCACAGCATGGGCGAGTGGAGCATGGCTTCGCGCACCCACGTGGCTCACATGAAGCACGGCGACTTCTACCATGGCGAAAAGTCCTTGACGGTGGACCACGCCCGCGACGTGAAGATGGAATTGCTGACACAAAGCGGTAAAGCCATTGTGCTCAAGCCTAAAGTGTCGCTGCTGGACGGCGAGATCATCGACAGCATGTTCATGAGCAAGAAGGCGCTGTGCGACTTCTACGAAGAGCAGATGGAAGACGCCCGCAAAACCGGCGTCATGCTGTCGCTGCACGTCAAGGCCACGATGATGAAGGTTTCGCACCCCATCGTCTTCGGCCACGCGGTGAAGATTTTCTACAAGGAAGCCTTCGAGAAGCACGGCAAGCTGTTCGACGAACTGGGTGTGAACGTCAACAACGGCCTCGTCAATTTGTACGACAAGCTGGAAAGCCTGCCCAGCTCGAAGCGCGAAGAAATCATCCGCGATATGCACGCCTGCCACGAGCATCGTCCCGAACTGGCGATGGTGGACTCGGCCAAGGGTATCTCCAACCTGCATGCGCCCAACGACGTGATCGTGGACGCCTCGATGCCGGCCATGATCCGCATCGGCGGCAAGATGTGGGGCGCCGACGGTCGTCCGAAGGACACCAAGGCGGTGATCCCGGAGAGCACGTTCGCCCGCATCTACCAGGAGATCATCAACTTCTGCAAAACCAACGGCAACTTCGACCCCGTCACGATGGGCACTGTCCCCAATGTCGGGTTGATGGCCCAGCAGGCCGAGGAATACGGCTCGCACGACAAGACCTTTGAAGTCCCGGAAGCAGGCGAAGCCCGTATCGTCGACCTCGCCACCGGCGAAGTGCTGCTCACGCAGAACGTTGAAGAAGGCGACATCTGGCGCATGTGCCAGGTGAAGGACGCGCCGATCCGCGACTGGGTCAAGCTGGCCGTCACGCGCGCCCGCAACTCCGGCATGCCGGCCATCTTCTGGCTGGACCCGTACCGCCCGCACGAAGCCGAGGTGATCAAGAAGGTCGAGGCCTACCTCAAGGACCACGACACCTCGGGCCTGGACATTCAGATCATGTCGCAGGTGCGCGCCATGCGCTACACGCTGGAGCGCGTCATCCGCGGGCTGGACACCATCTCGGTCACGGGCAACATCCTGCGCGACTACCTCACCGATCTGTTCCCCATCATGGAACTGGGCACCAGCGCCAAAATGCTCTCCATCGTTCCCCTGATGGCCGGCGGCGGTATGTACGAAACCGGTGCCGGCGGCTCGGCGCCCAAGCATGTCAAGCAACTGGTGGAAGAAAACCATCTGCGCTGGGATTCGCTGGGTGAATTCCTGGCGCTCGCCGTGTCACTGGAAGAGTTGGGCATCAAGACCGATAACGACAAGGCAAGAATCCTGGCCAAAACACTGGATGCCGCCACGGGCAAGCTGCTGGACAACAACAAAAACCCGTCGCCCAAGACCGGTCAGTTGGACAACCGCGGCAGCCAGTTTTATCTCGCCATGTACTGGGCCCAGGCGTTGGCGGCGCAAACCGACAACGCCGCGCTTGCCGCACAGTTTGCCCCGCTGGCCAAGCAGCTGACTGACAACGAGCAGACCATCGTGGCCGAATTGTCAGCCGTGCAAGGCCGGCCGGCAGATATCGGCGGCTATTACCGGCCTGACGCCGAAATGCTGGCCGATGTCATGCGTCCGAGCAAGACGCTGAACGCGGCCCTGGCGACGACGCGGGCTTAAGACGGTTCGGTCGCCGCCCTGTCAGTGAGCGGCTCGACCGTCACGCCCACCGTGAGCGCATGCTCGCTGCCGCCACCGCGGATGACACCGCGCAGCGGCGCCACATCCGCATAGTCACGACCGGTGGCGAGCACCACGTAATCGTCACCGGGCGCGCGGTTGTTGGTCGGATCCAGTTGCAGCCAGCCACCGTCCTCGGGCCACGCCGGATCGTAGACTTCGGCCCAGGCATGCGAGGCATCGGCGCCAATCAGCCGCGGCTTTCCGGGGGGCGGCTGGGTGAGCAGGTAGCCGCTGACATAGCGTGCCGCCAGACCGAGCGAACGCAGGGCGCCGATCAGCACATGCGCGAAGTCCTGACAGACTCCACGTCGCATCGCCAGTGCGTCGAGCGCGGTCGTCGTCACCTCGGTGCTATTCGACGCGTAGTCGAAGTCTTCGTGAATCCGCTGCATCAACTCCCACGCCGCCTGCACGAGCGCCCGGCCGGGTGTGAAACTGGGCGCCGCGTAGCGAGCCAGTTCAGCATGACGGGCGGCATAGATTGAAGCAAAAGTAAATTCGCAGGCGGGGTCGTACGCTTGCCCTGCGCGATAGCTAAGGCTTGCGCGGATGGTTTCCCAGGCACTGGCGTTGCAGCTCGATGGATCGGCGATCACCGGCGGCCGCTCGCCGGATGCGGCTGCCGCCAGTCGCGGCGGCATCACGCGAACCAGGCTGCTGCTGCGTACGAGCAGTTCGTCGTGCGGCTGGTTGAGCGCGAAGAAGTAACGCCGATTGCCGAAAGTGTCGAGCTCGGTGCTGATCAGATCCGGCGAGGGTTTGACGTCGAGTGAAAAATCCAGCACCTGCTGGCGAGGCGTCTCCCGCGGATGCAGCCATGACTGATGCTGCGCGTATTCAACCCGTGCCGAGTATTGGTAATGCGTATCGTGCGTCACGCGCAGCAAACGCGCGCCGTCGGCGCGCTGATCGTGGCTCGCGGACTGTTCGGGCAGGTTCATAATCAATTTCTCTTTAGCCCCACAGTGTCGTCTCGGCTTCGCGCACATGGCTGAAATAGCGCTCGCCGATGCGGTCAGACAGCTTCCAGACCGCCTCGCAACAGGCGTTCAGGCGATCCAGCAGCGGCCCGTAAAGACCGTCTTCGCCCGGATCGCACAATTCGCGCAACGGCCAGCTCGCGACGTCCGGGATGATTCGAGCCAGGTCCGACAACTCATGACGCTCGCAGCGCTCCACTTTGGATAGGCGTCCGCGTAGTGTCTGCGCCACCCACGCCAGCGAGCGCGGGTTGTCGGTGTCCAGCACGAGCAGATCGATCAGCGGCGCGACGTCGAAGCGGCGCTGGAATTGCGAGCGAAATGTGATCGCGCTGTCGAACAGTTCGAGCACCAGTTCGAAACCATCCTGCTCGTGGACCGCACCGTTTCTGAACGCCGCGGTGAGGACGGTGCCGAGAAACTCCAGGCGGTCGATCTGGCGCCCGATCGACAGCAGGCGCCAACCATCGTCGCGTGTCATGTGATCGGTCTGTGCGCCGGTGACGGCGCCCAGGTGAATGTTCAGACGCGCCAACGCGCGCAGCACGTCATGACAGGACGATTCGCGCTTGCCGCCGCAGGTTTGCCACGTCTGAGTGAAGCGCTGGGACGCCTCCTCGATCAGTTGCCAGTGTTCGACGGACAGGCGCTCGCGGATCGCCGTCGCGGTGGAGCGCATGCCCCGCAGGCTGAATGCGACGCTGGTGAGCCCTTCATCGCTGCTCACCAGCGCCGCGCGCAGCGCACGCTCGAATTCGCGCGGCGCCTGCTGGGCAGGCAAGGTCTTGGCAGGGATCATGCGGTTTTCGCGGCACAGCACATCAAGCAGTTGCAGCTGTGCCGCACTGTCTTTGTCGGCCTCCGCACTGAGGCGTTCGAGCGCCGCGCGCGCGAGACGGACACTGTTCACCGCGCGCTCGGTGTAGCGCCCGAGCCAGAACAGGTTTTCGGCGGCACGGCTGGAAACGGTACGCGATCGCGCGATCAGGTCGTCGGGACCGAGATGTTCGCGCAGCATCGTCGTCGCATCGACAGCGCCCTCGGTCATGACCCACGTGTCGACGCTGCTGCCGCCTCGCTGCATCGACACATTGGACAACTGCTCGCGGCTCGCGATACGCGTCAGCCCACCCGGCAGCACACGCCAGGCGCCTGGCCCGTCCGAAATCGCGAAGACGCGCAGCATGGCCGAGCGCGGCACGATGCGCTCGTGCGCCGCGCTGCCCGCCGGGTCACGGCTCTGCCAGGTCGGCGCCTGCGAGAACGGCAGATAGCTCTGCACCGTGTAGTTGTCCGGTTGCGCGGCGATGAGCGCGCGCCACTCGTTGAGCATCGACTCCGACAAGCTGCTGCCGATAACCGGCTCGAACCGGCCGCCGCATTGAGCACCGGCTGGATACGTCGGCTTGATCACGCACTGCGACAACTGCGGCATGGCTTCGTCGTAGGCGAGCCGCTCGCCGCACCACCACGTCGGCACCGCCGAAAGGAGCAGCGGCTCGCCGAGCAGACGTTCAGCAAGCCGCGGCAGGAAGCCCAGAATGCCGGGCGATTCCAGAAAGCTGGAGCCAGGCGCATTGGCGAGCAGCAGATTGCCGGCACGCACCGCCTGCAACAGCCCCGGCACACCCAACGCGGAATCCGAGCGCAGTTCGAGCGGGTCGAGATAGTCGTCATCGAGGCGCCCCAGCACGCCATGCACGGGCTCCAGCCCCTGCAGCGTCTTCAGGTACAAACGATTGTCGCGCGCGGACAGATCGCTGCCTTCCACCAAGGTCAGCCCGAGGTAGCGGGCAAGGTACGCATGCTCGAAGTAGGTTTCGTTGAGCGGTCCCGGCGTCAGCAGCACGATGCGCGAGTTTCGTCCCGCCGCGCTCATGTCCTGCATGCTCTGCAGCAACGCCCGATAGCTGGCGGCGAGGCGCTGCACGCGAAGACTGTGAAACGGCTGCGGAAACAGACCGGAAACGATCAGACGATTTTCCAGCAAATAGCCGAGGCCCGACGGCCCCTGGGTACGCTGCGACACCAGGCGCCAATCGCCATTCGGCGCGCGCGCAAGATCGAACGCAACGATATGCAGCCACGTGCCTCCGGCGGGACGCACACCGTGCATAGGCCGCAAATAACCGGGATGCCCCGTCACCAGCGCGGGTGGCAACAACGCGTCACGCAGGATGGTTTGCGGTCCGTAAAGGTCATCGAGCATGGCATTGAGCAGCCGCGTACGCTGTAGCACGCCGCGCTCGATGGCAGCCCAGTCCTGCGGCGTGATGAGCAGTGGAAACAGATCGAGCGACCACGGGCGCGTCGCCCCCTTGCTGACATCGGCATGGACGTTGTAGGTGATGCCGTTGTCATGCACGCGGCGGCGCAGCGCCTCGATGCGCTTGTCGAGGCCGGCGAGGCCCTCGCCGCCCAGCTGCGTGAAGAATTCACGCCACTGCTCCGTCAGCGGCATGAACTGCGTCGCGTCGGCGCTGCCACGCAGTTCATCGTAGGGACCGGCTTCGGCGACGCGAGCCGGCTCGGCGACGCCCTCACCTGAGCCGGCCTGACCCTGCGCCGCTCTTGAGTTACCGTCGGACGTCAGGCCATCTGGTTGGGTAGAAAGCACTTCCACGATCTCGTGTTGTTATTGGAGACATCGGCCCTCGCGGGATACAACGCCCTCAGCGCTTCGTCTGGCTCGCATGTCGAAGGTCCAGCGTGAACGGGAACTCCCGGCTCGGCATGGCCGGCTCCACTTCCATCCTGCCTGGCGTGTGTCCCATGTCGAAGAAGCGCGCCAGGCGCCGGCTCTCGGCCTCATAGGCGTTGACCGGCAGCGTGTCGTAGTTGCGGCCTCCCGCGTGCGCGACGTGATACTGGCAACCGGCCAGCGAGCGCTGCATCCATGTGTCGACAATGTCGAAGGTCAAGGGCGCATGCACGTCGATAGTCGGATGCAAAGCGGACGGCGGCGCCCATGCCTTGTAGCGCACACCCGCCACGTATTCACCGACCGTGCCGGTCGGCTGCAAGGGCAGCGCCTGCCCGTTGACGGTAACGACATAACGATTGTCGTTAAGCCCGCTCACCTGCACTTCCAGCCGTTCGAGCGACGAATCGACATAGCGCGCCGTGCCGCCGGGTGCGCCCTCCTCACCCATCACATGCCACGGTTCCAGCGCACCGCGCAGGCTGAGATGGATGCCTCGCGCCGCCACCTGCCCATACAAGGGAAAGCGGAACTCGAAGTGCGGCGCGAACCACGCCGGGTTGAACGGGTAGCCGGCATCGTTGACCTCGGCGATCACGTCGTCGAAGTCCATTTTCAGAAAGGCGGGCAACAGGAAGCGGTCATGCAGCTCCGTCCCCCAACGCGTCAGGCGCACCTTGTAGGGCTGCTGCCAGAAGCGCGCGATCAGGGCGCGCAGCAGCAGTTGCTGCACGATGCTCATGCGCGCGTGCGGCGGCATCTCGAACGCGCGCAACTCGAGCAGGCCGAGGCGCCCGGTCGCGGAATCAGGCGAGTACAGCTTGTCGATACAGAACTCGCTGCGGTGCGTGTTGCCCGTCACGTCGATCAGGATATTGCGCAGCACCCGGTCGACCAGCCAGGGCGGCATGGCCGCCCCAAACAGCAGCTTGTTGCGTTCGATCTCCTTGAACGCGAGCTCCAGTTCGTAAACCTGATCGTTGCGCGCCTCGTCCACGCGCGGCGCCTGGCTGGTCGGACCGACGAACAGCCCCGAAAACAGATAGGACAGCGACGGATGGTTATGCCAATACGCAATCAGGCTGGCGAGCAGATCGGGGCGGCGCAGGAACGGGCTATCCGCCGGCGTGGCGCCGCCCAGTACGAAGTGATTGCCGCCGCCCGTGCCGGTGTGACGGCCGTCGACCATGAACTTCTCGCTGCACAGCCGCGACTGGTAGGCCGCGTCATAGAGGAACTCGGTACGCTGCACCAGTTCGTTGAAGTCATGGGCCGGATGGATGTTGACTTCGATGACGCCAGGGTCCGGCGTGACCTGCAGCATCTTCAGCCGCGGGTCGCGCGGCGGTGGATAGCCTTCCAGTACCAGCTTGACGCCCAGCTCCTCAGCGGTCAGTTCGACTGCACCCAGCAGATCGAGATAGTCTTCGAGCGCGGCGAGCGGCGGCATGAAGACATACAGGATGCCTTTGCGCGCTTCGACACACAGCGCCGTGCGTGTGATCCACCCCGCCGACTCGTGAAGTTGCGGATAGCGCTTGTCTTCGTCGCCGCGTCCCGGTCCATCGGCATCAAGACCTGCACCGGGACCCACGCCGCCGCGCAGCGGCTGCATCAGCGTGCGCGTACCCATGCGTTCATCTCTTCCCGCTGCCCATGCCGGCGCGCCGCCCACGCCGCCCACGCCACCCACGCCACCCACGCCACCCACGCCACCCACGCCGGCATAGCGTGCGCGCAGCGCCTCGGTGCCCGGCAGCGCCGCGCGCGGTGCGAACGGATCTTGTTCGACCGTGTACGGATAGTCGCTCTCACTGACCCAGGGCAGCGAGTCTAGCGGCAAGCGATAGCCCATCGGCGAATCGCCCGGATATAGGTACATGCGTTCGTCGCGGAAGAACCATGGCCCGGTCTGCCAGCGCGAGCCGCCGAGACCCGGACCCTTCTCCGAAGGCTTGAGCGGAAGCAGGTAGCCGACCACGCTGTCGAGTTTCTGGTCGAACACCTTGCGCAAGCGGGCGCGCTCGAGTTCATCGTCAAGGCGCGAATCGAACGGGTCGACGTTGACCGGCAGGCGGCGTTCGCGCCACAGGTAGTACCAGACATCCTCGTAACCCGGCTCGATGCATTCGCCATCGAGGCCGAGACGTGCGGTCAGCGCCGCGATGAAACGCTGCGCATCGGCTGCCGTATAGGACGAGGGTTCACGCTCGTCGGCGAACAGCGCCGGGTTGCGCCAGGCCGGCTGACCGTCCTCGCGCCAGAAAATCGACAGCGCCCAGCGCGGCAACTGTTCGCCCGGGTACCACTTGCCCTGGCCGAAGTGCAGAAAGCCGCCTTGTCCGTATTCCGCGCGCAGACGCTGCACGAGTTCGGTCGCGTAGCCACGCTTGGTCGGCCCCAGTGCCTCGGTGTTCCACTCGGCGCCATCGCGCTCGTCGATAGAGACAAAGGTCGGCTCGCCGCCCTGCGTCAGACGCACGTCGCCCGCCAGCAGATCCGCGTCCACCACTTGCCCGAGCGCCAGCACGTCCTGCCATTGCTCTTCCGAGTAGGGCTGGGTCACACGCGGCGATTCATAAATGCGCGTCACGTTCATCGCATGCGAAAACTCAACCTCGCATTCGTCGACCAGCCCTTCCACCGGCGCCGCGCTCATCGGCTGCGGCGTGCAAGCGAGCGGAATGTGCCCTTCGCCGGCCAGCAATCCGGACGTCGGGTCGAAGCCGATCCAGCCCGCGCCAGGCAGGTAGACCTCGCACCAGGCGTGCAGGTCGGTGAAATCCACTTCGGTGCCGCCCGGGCCGTCGAGCGCTTTGACGTCGGGCTTGAGCTGGATCAGGTAGCCCGATGCGAAGCGCGCGGCGAGCCCTAGATGCCGGCAAATCTGCACCAGCAGCCAGCCGCTATCGCGGCATGAGCCGGAACCCAGCTCGAGCGTCTGCACCGGCGTCTGCACGCCAGGCTCCATCCGCACGAGATAGCCGATGTCCTGCTGAAGCTTCTGGTTGAGCGCCACGAGGAAATCTATCGTGCCCTCGATCGAACGGTCGATGCCCTCCACATAGGAGCGAAACACCGGTGCAGCCGCTGCGGCCGGATCGCATGCCAGGTACGGCGCCAGTTCCTGGCGCACCGAACTGTCGTACTGGAACGGAAACGTCTGGGCACTTTCTTCAAGGAAAAAATCGAACGGGTTATAGACCGACATCTCGGCCACCAGATCGACCGTGACCTTGAACCCGCGGGTTTTCTCAGGGAATACCAGGCGCGCCATGTAATTGGCGAACGGATCCTGCTGCCAGTTGACGAAGTGCCCGGCGGGTTCGACCTTCAGGGAATAAGACAGGATCGGCGTTCGGCAATGTGGTGCGGGACGCAAGCGGACGATTTGCGGACCGAGGTTGATCAGCTTGTCATAGCTGTAATGGGTGACGTGATGGAGCGCGACGTGGATGGACATGTAGGACGCTTCTATTTCTATTCGACGGATGGATGTGCCGGACCAGCAATCTCTCCGGGAGCGCAGCGCGCACGCTTGCCTCACTCAGGAGCCTGGCGTCGCGAATCTCGGGACGCACTGAGCCCTGCAACCGGAGGTGCCGAATCCGGCTCCTTCCAGTTGCATCGAGGCCCAGCCGTATCGCAATGTGCCGGTGACCCGGCGGACTATTTTCGGCCGATCAACAAACCGATTAGCACACCGACGCCCAAGGCCACGCCGGCCGTCGTCCATGGACGGTCATGCGCATAGTCGTTGGCAGCCCGGGCAGACTTGCGCCCTTTCTCGATGACGATGACCTGCGCATCGGCCGCTTTCTGTTTCGCGCGCTTAAGACGCGCGCGCACCTTGCCGGACACCGGCTCCGCGTCCACGCTGGAAGCGTGTGCGAGGTCTTCCGACGAGCCATTGATGTCGCTCACTGCGCTACCGAAATTTGACATACTGCCTCCCTGCAAGCGTGGTTAAGAACATCTACGCATCCCTCATCAGTGCGACCGCTAATGAGGTGTTACATCGGTCCGTCAGCTTTGACTTTGACTCTGGCTTTGACCCTGGGCCGGCAAAACGCTGATCTCGACAGTCAGCGTCTCAGCACCCTGGCCGGTGCGAATACCGGATACGGGCATCGCGTCGCGATAGTCGAGGCCGGTGGCGATGCGCACATAGCGCTCGTCCGGACACGTGTTGTTGGCCGCGTCGAAGCCGACCCAACCGAGTCCGTCGAGATACGCCTCCGCCCATGCGTGGCTCGCCGTCTGCGTCGCGACACCGTCCATCAGCAGATAGCCCGAGACGTAGCGGGCCGGCACATGAAGCGCTCGCGCTACGGCTATAAAGACGTGCGCGTGGTCCTGACAGACTCCCTGGCGGTTGAGCAAAGCCGTCTCTGCATCCGTGCTCACTTCGGTCGTGCCGGGCTGATAAGCGATCCGGTCGTGGATCGTACCCATCAACGCATGCAGCGACTGAAGCTGCGCGTCTTCGGAGCGCAGGTCGGCGGCAAGCGCTTTGACGCGTTCGCCGGCCAGGGTCAGCGGCGTCTCCCGCTCGAAGACCCAGGACGGGGCAACGCCATCGACCGCGCCGAAGATCCCGGCCCGGTCCTCCGTGTCGACCGTTCCCGCCGCCACGATGACGATCTCGCGCTTGTTGCGCTCGTGCCGCACGAAATCGACACGGTTACCCAGACCGTCCACGTAAGAGACGTTCGGCTCGACGCCGTCGACCGTGACCTGCCAGTCGATCACCGTCTGCCCGGGGCAAGACTGCGGACGCAGCCTCAGACGTTGCAATGCGTAAGGGACCGGCTGATCGTACTGATAGTGCGAGGTGTGGCGAATAGCGATACGCATGGCCGGTCTCAATCGAAGTTGTAGGTTTCGGCGATTTCAAAACCAAGCCGGTTGTTCTGCCCGATGAAACCCTCGAGAAACTCGTGCAGGCCCTGCGCAAAGATCTGCTTGACCGTATTGTCCCGAAGCGTGGCGAGCGTAATGTCGGCGGTCTTGTGGCAGGCATGGGTGAAGCCATAGTCGTGCGCCAGATACGCGAGGTTCTCGACGATGTTCAGGTAGCAGAAGTTCAGCGAGCGCGGCATGCGGCCGTTGAGGATCAGATAGTCGGCGATATTGGTCGGCTTGTACTGAACGTCGTAGACCCAGCGGTAGGATCGATGCGCGTCGACCGAGCGCAGGATCGATTCCCACTGGTAGTTGTCGAGCGTCGTGCCCACATAGGACACCGCGGGCAGCAACAGGTGGTATTTGACGTCGAGAATGCGCGCGGTGTTGTCAGCGCGTTCGATGAACGTGCCGATGCGGGCGAAATCGAAAATCTCGTTTCTGAGCATCGTGCCGTGGAAGGTGCCGCGAATCAGCGCGGTCTGGCGCTTGATCTGATCGAGCACGACCGGCAGTTCACTCGCCGCCACCGGCGTTGCGAGCACCCGCCTGACCACCATCCACGCCTCGTTCACGCTCTCCCACGCCTCGCGGGTGAGCGCCGTGCGCACCATGCGGGCGTTCGAGCGCGCCGCTTCGATGCACGACAGGACGCTCGACGGATTGTGGCCGTCGCGCAGCAGATAGTCGGAAACGGTGCCGGCGGTATAGGCGTCGTGTTTCTCCCGGAAACCCTCTTCCGTGCCGGAGGTCACCACCACGGACGACCAGGTTGCCTGCGCATCGGACGTTCGGGTCAGCGCCATACGCAGCCCGGCGTCGACTATCCGTGCGATGTTTTCCGCGCGTTCGATATAGCGGTGCATCCAGTAGAGTCCGCTTGCTGTGCGTCCGAGAAGCATGTGCTGTCCAATTCCAGTGTCTGTTCTTTTCCGTGTGCCAGCTCTGTATCAGGCTGGCGTTCTGCGAGGCTCGCCACCGGCCCTCAGTCGGCAAGCACCCAGGTGTCCTTGGTGCCGCCGCCCTGGCTCGAATTGACTACCAGCGAACCTTCTTTCAAGGCGACGCGCGTCAGACCGCCCGGCGTGATGCGAATGCGGTCCGACACCAGCACAAAGGGCCGCAGATCCACGTGGCGCGGCGCGAGACCTTTTTCGGTCAGGATCGGTGTGGTCGACAGCGCCAATGTTGGTTGCGCGATGTAGTTGTTCGGACGGGTTTTGAGCTTGGCAGCGAAATCTTCGCGTTCCTTCTTCGACGCGGCGGGCCCGACCAGCATGCCGTAACCGCCCGACCCGTGGACTTCCTTCACCACCAGTTCCTCGAGATGCTCCAGCACGTATTTCAGACTGCCCGGCTCGGAACAGCGCCAGGTCGGCACGTTCTCCAGGATCGACTTGCGCCCTGTGTAGAACTCGACGATTTCCGGCATATAGGAATAGATCGCCTTGTCGTCGGCGATGCCGGTGCCCGGAGCGTTGGCGATCGTGATGTTGCCCGCGCGGTAGACGTCCATGATGCCGGCGACGCCAAGCACGGAATCGGGCCGGAAAGTCAGCGGATCGAGATAGGCGTCATCGAGCCGGCGATACAGCACGTCGATGGCGCGGAACCCTTCGGTTGTGCGCATTGCCACGCGGCCGTCCACCACCTGCAGATCGCTGCCCTCGACCAGATGAACCCCCATCTGATCGGCGAGGAACGCATGCTCGTAGTACGCGGAGTTGTGGATGCCTGGCGTCAGCACCGCGATGGTCGGATTGTCCTGATTGCCGCCGGGCGGACACACCGCGGCAAGCGACTCGCGCAGCAGTTGGGGATAGGCTTCGACCGGCCGCACCTTGACCTGCTGAAACAGCTCGGGGAAAAGCTGCATCATCGTCTCGCGGTTCTCCAGCATGTAGGAGACGCCGGAGGGCGTACGCGCATTGTCTTCCAGCACGTAGAACTGGTTTTCGGCCGTGCGCACAATGTCCACGCCGATGATGTGCGTGTAGACATTGCCCGGCGGCCGGAAGCCGATCATCTCCGGCAGGAAGGCCTCGTTCTGGGCAATCAGTTCCTTCGGGATACGCCCGGCGCGCACGATCTCCTGACGATGATAGATATCGTCGAGAAAGGCGTTGAGGGCGATCACGCGCTGTTCGATGCCTTGCGAAAGGCGCGTCCATTCCGAACCGGAAATGATGCGCGGGATGATGTCGAACGGAATCAGACGCTCGGCGGCCGCTTCTTCGCCGTACACGGCAAACGTAATGCCCGTTTTGCGGAACACGCTTTCCGCCTCATCCGCTTTCTGCGCGAGACTCGCGGGTTGCTGCGTATCGAGCCATTGCTTGAGCAGTTCATAAGGCGCGCGGACCCCGTCAGCGGACGTCAGCATCTCATCGAATGGCTTCACTTCGGTTCTCCGTCGTTATTGCGGTTGTTGCTGTCGTTACTGTTGTTGTCGATGCAATAGGGAGGAGCTGCGCGCCGGGTTAGCCCGCACCAGCCAGCATTAGCCCGCGTTGTCCTCGAGCACGCTCTGAGTCAGGGTGACCGACGGGATCGTCGGCTTCATCATCGCATGCGCGCGGCGGCGTACCCCGTACCAGCCGGCGACCAGGATCAGGGCCACGACCGGAATCGAAGCAACGGTCCACGTGCCGTTCGGATAATCGAAAGCCATCAGTACCAGCACCCCCACCAGAAACGCCAGCGTCAGCCAGGACGTCACGGGCGCGCCGGGCATTCTGAACGTCACCGGCTCAGCCTCACCACGGGCCACCGCCTGACGGAACTTCATCTGGCAAACCACGATGAATCCCCACGTGCTGAGAATACCAAGCGACGCCACGTTAAGCACGATTTCAAATACACTCGACGGCACGAAATAATTCAGCACGACACCCACGATGTAGATCGCGACCGTGACCAGAATGCCGGCGTACGGAACGGACTGCGAGCTCATGCGTGACAGAAAATGCGGCGCGGAGCCGCCCATCGACAACGCACGCAACACCCGCCCGGTCGAATACAGCCCCGAGTTCAGGCTCGACAGCGCCGCCGAGAGCACGACGACATTCATGACCGAGCCGACACCCGGCACACCGAGTGCGGCGAAGAACGTGACGAACGGGCTCTGCCCCGCCTTGTAGGCACTCCAAGGCAACAGACAAACCAGCAATACAACAGCGCCCACATAGAACACGGCGATGCGCCAGATCACGCTATTGATGGCGCGCGGCAGCACCTTGCGCGCATCCTTGCATTCGCCCGCCGCCGTGCCGACCAGCTCGACGCCGGCGAACGCGAACACCACGCCCTGCACGAGCACCAGCGCAGGCAGCAACCCATGCGGAAACAGCCCACCGTTCTCGCTGATCAGATGCACGCCCGTGCTGTGGCCACCGACGTGCGTCCCGGTACCCAGAATGATCGAGCCGATCACCAGGAACAGCGAGATCGCGGCAACCTTGATGAGCGCGAACCAGAACTCCATTTCGGCAAACCATTTCACGCCGATCAGGTTCATTGCCGCGACGATGCATAGCGCAACCAGTGCGAAGATCCATTGCGGCACGGACGAGAACGCCGCCCAGTAATGCATGTACAGCGCGACGGCAGTGATGTCGACGATGCCGGTCATCGCCCAGTTCAGGAAGTACATCCAGCCGGCGACATACGAGGCTTTTTCTCCGAGGAACTCCCGGGCGTACGACACGAAGCTGCCGCTGCTCGGCCGATGCATCACCAGCTCGCCCAGCGCGCGAAGAATGAGAAACGAGAAGACGCCACAAACCAGATAGACAACGGCAAGCGAAGGACCCGCTATTTGCAGGCGCGCGCCCGCGCCGAGAAAGAGGCCCGTGCCGATCGCCCCGCCAATGGCAATCATCTGAACCTGACGATTACCCAACGTTTTGTGATACCCCGCTTCGTGCGACTCCAGCCAGCTTTTCTTGTCTACGTCGCCTGGGGATGCCGGGGAATTTGGGTTGTGCAGTGTGGACATAATCAGTTCGATCCTTTTAATGCGGGCACTTGACTTCGCAATCCCGGGGACATATACGGAAGGATGGTTGCGCGATAGCGCATCGATTAAGCTGCAAATCAACAACGTAAATTTTTGAACGGTCGTTCGTTTTTTAGCGCCGGACCAAGGGCGGTTTGTATCGGGTCACTGCTGGCAGACAGACAAAAGGTATGTAGCCCAATTTATGGGGGCAACGCTCATGCATATTTCGACTAACACCTATCGAAAAAAAACATCGGTATTCTTGCAATGAGTAACGGTAGGCTAGCGTTGCCGCGTCGCACAGACGCGGTTGTCGATTTACCCAACACAAGTGATCAATATGGAAGCAAAGTGGTTGGAAGACTTTCTTAGCCTCTCGGATACGAAGAGTTTCTCCCGGTCGGCGCGCAGCCGGCATCTCACCCAGTCAGCTTTCAGTAGACGGATCGTGGCGCTCGAAACGTGGATGGGCACGAAGCTCGTCGATCGCAGCGTCAATCCGATCACCCTCACGCCCGCCGGCCGGATGTTTCGCAGTCTCGCGGCGGACATCCTGCGCAGCATGCATGCGGCGCGCAACCTGGTGGGCGGGTATGAGCAGTTCGCGGAAAATGACCATGTGGTTCATTTCGCGGTTGCCCACACACTTGTCTTTACGCTTTTTCCCGACTGGCTCAAGCGCCTGACCAGCGAGTTCGGCCACATCATGGCCCGCGTTCAGGCCGTCAACGTACCCGAGGGTGTGCAACACCTCGTGGCAGGCGACTGCGATCTGCTAATCGGCTATCACCACCCGCAATTGCCGATCGCTCTCGATCCCAATCACTTTCCATTCCTTACATTGGGTGTCGAGCGCATCGTGCCGGTCTCGGCAGCAGGCAGCGACGGCAAGCCTCTCTTCGAACTCCCTGGCAAGACCAGCAGGCCGCTGCCCCTGCTCGCCTATTCATCCGGTGCATTCCTTGGCAACGTTGTCGAAATGCTGTTGATGAACGCGACGCAACCGTACTCGCTGTTCCGCTGCTTTGAGACTCACATGTCGGAAGCGTTAAAAGGCATGGTGGTAGCCGGCCACGGAATCGGCTGGCTTCCGGAGAGCTGTATCACCAAAGAGTTAAGCGAAGGAAATCTGGTTCGCGCAGGCTCGGACACTTGGGCGACTGAGCTGGAGATACGCCTGTACCGCCCGGTCAAGGAGCGGGGCAAAGCGGCCGAACAGCTTTGGGCTTTCATCAGCTCCGAGCTGGTCGAGCCGCGGGTGGTTCAGTTACCGGACATCCTGACCGCGGCGTGAGGCCGACCGATACGCAGCTATAAGGCGAGCTTGGCCAATTCACCATAAGCGCGATGTAGCCACACCTTGACGCGTTGCCGCTCGAGCATACCCAGGCCGGCGGCGGCGCGGTCGGGATGATTGACGGCTGCCCAGAAGCTTGCGCTTTGCCGATCGATCTTCTGCATCGTCGCGTCGGGAAGCCGGCGCAGCGTGATCACGCTCGCGCCGAGCGCTTCGGCACGCGCGAGTTCACCGGATGCCTCCAGGATCTCGAAGCGGTCACCGCGAAGTTCGTTCAATACGATCACCAGCTTGATTCGTCCACCAAACTGGTCGAGCCACTGCCGCAGCAGATCGACCGAATCGCGTCCTGCGTCCATGACGTGCCACCAGGTCAGCGTCAGACCGTGCTCTTCGGCAAGACCGATGACGTCCGCGTCGTCCAGCCATTGTCCGAGAGACTGCTGCGTTTGCGCGGCAAGATCGACCAGCACACGCCGCTGCGGATCTTCGAGTGCCTGTTCGATAATGGGATCCAGGCTGTCGTGCTGATCGAGCACTGCTGGAGCCGCAAAATCGGCATAGAAGCGCAACAAGGCGCCATGTGATTTATCGGTGTCGAAGCCGACGAACTGAATATTCTCGTCGATTAAGTACTGGGCCAAAACGCGGGCGACCAGCGATTTGCCGACGCCGCCCTTCTCGCCGCCAATAAAGTGGATGAAGCTCATCTGTGCAGATCCTTGGTTATGAAGCCGGCTGGGTTGAAAGCAAAAAATACCAGATCTAAAAGACGGAACTGCGACTAAGTCTACCGAGAATTTCTTACGCCCCCCTCCGAGGGAGTACCTCTTCGCGCCGCTTGCCCCACCGATATTGGCCGGTGAATGTCGCCAGAGTGACAACACCTCTGGAGAGCCGAACGTGAGTTCCGTAAACGATGCAGGTCAGGAGCTTCATCTTGCCGCGCCGGCAGAAGACGCAACAGGACTTCATAGAAAGATCGGCTGGGCAGGCGCATTCTGGGTAGCCAGCGGCGTACCGGCGCTGGTGCTGTTCTCGATCGGCTCGATTGCGGCGACCGTCGGCAAGCCGTCGTGGATCATCTGGGCGATTTCGATCTGTTTCGGCTTCATCCAGTCCTTTTCCTATGCTGAGATCGCCGGGCTGTTTCCACATAAGTCCGGCGGCGCATCGGTGTATGGCGCGGTTGCCTGGGTGCGCTACAGCAAGCTGCTCGCGCCGCTCTCCGTGTGGTGTAACTGGTTCGCGTGGTCACCGGTATTGGCGATCGGTTCGGGCCTCGGCGCAGGCTACGTGCTGAACATGTTGTTCCCGGCGACCGCCGCGATCAACACCTGGCAAATCACGCTGGTCGATCTGGGCTGGTTGTCGAGCGGCCTGAGTCTGCGGGTCAATGCCACCTTCGTGATCGGTGCGGCGATTCTGCTGACAACCTTCGCGATCCAGCACCGCGGCATTCTTCAAGCCGCGCGGCTCCAGATGATTCTCGCGATCTCCGCGCTGCTGCCGCTCCTATTGGTCGGCGTCTACCCGCTGCTGACGGGCGATCTGCCAATGCACAATCTTTTCCCGCTCTATCCGCTGGCGAAAGACGCCGGCGGCCGCGTGATAGACGGCACGTGGGATCTGAGCGGTATCGAGCTGATGGCCGGCGGCCTCTTTATCGCGGCCTGGTCCACCTACGGATTCGAAACGGCAGTCTGTTATACACGCGAATTCAAGGACCCGCGCCGCGACACGGTCAAGGCGATCGTCTATTCCGGACTCCTGTGCCTCGTGTTCTTCACGCTCGTCCCGCTCGCGTTCCAGGGTGCCCTCGGTCTCGGCCAACTCGTCTCGCCCGAGGTCAAGGATGCCGCGGGTAATGTCACGCAAGCCGCTGTCTATGACGGCATCCTTTCGCCTGGCATCTACAGTGGCATGGGTGTTTCCGAAGCGATGGCGAAAATCGTGCATGCCGGCAACTGGGGCGAATTCATTCTGAAGCCAATGCTGGTGTTCGCGCTCGTGCTCGCCATCATGACCTCGATGGCGGGCTCATCGCGCACACTCTACCAGGCTTCCGTCGACGGCTGGCTGCCCAAATATCTTTCGCACGTCAACCACAACGGCGCACCGACCCGCGCGATGTGGACCGACCTCGTATTCAATCTCGTGCTGCTGTTGATGTCCGACTACGTCGTCATACTCGCGATGTCGAATGTCGGCTACATCATCTTCAACTTCCTGAATCTCAATGCCGCGTGGATCCATCGGCTCGACCGGCCAACCTGGGAGCGCCCTTTCAAAGCGCCCAAATGGGTACTCGGCGCCGGCGCCTCGCTGTCATTCGTCAATCTCGCGCTGATGGGACTGGGGGCGGATGTCTGGGGCAAGGGCACGCTGATTTCGGGCATCGTCTTCTCGGCGCTGATCGTGCCGGTGTTCATCTGGCGCCACTACGTGACGGACAAAGGCCGCTTCCCGGAAGCGATGCTGGACGACATGGATCTCTCGAACGCCAGCATCAAACGGCGCGCGGGTTTCCTGCCGTATGCGGCGTTAGTGCTCGGCGTAGTAGTCGTTTTCGTGAGTCACTGGATCACGACCTGATTGCGCACGTTGCTCTGAAAACCGAACGCCCGTATTACGCGAATCTCCGCGCAATACGGGCGAAGTTCATCGCACAGCGAAGATCGCACCTTCGATACCCAGCACCTCACTGCTGGCTGAATAAATACCGATGCCGCGCTCCCATACGTTTCTCACATCGCCATTCGCGCCGCGAATGCGATAACGCAGTTCGAACGGCCTGCGATCCGCCAGTGCTTCCTGCACGGCACGCCAGACGTAATCGACATCATCCGGCACGATCAACTGGCTGTAGCTATGTTCGTGACTGTCGACAAACCAGGCGGCCGGATAGCCCGTCAACTCTTCGCAGCCGTCGCTGACGAATTCCATCGACCACGATGGATTGTTACGGCCGCGATAGATCAATCCCGGTACGCCGTTCAGGAGTCCCATCGCGCTACGCAACCTGGCTTCGATTGAAGTCTCCTGACGTTTTTGCGCCGTGGTGTCGAACGCGGAGATAAAGAAGGTGTCTTCGTGCCGGCGGCATGCCACCTCCAACCAGCGAAGCTGACCGTGCGGATGAACAAAACGTATCCGCTCGCGGCTACAGACACCGGTTTCGTTACGCAGCCGCGCCAGCATCTCGCGCCAGATCAGGCGATCTTCCGGATGGACATACGCGGCCATCTCGACGCCCACGGCGCTTGCATCCATCAGCTCGGCCCATGCCGCGTTCGCGCTGCGAATGCTGCCCTCGTCATCCACTTGAAGCAACGCGACCGGATAGGCATCGAGATTCATCGCGGCTGCGGCGAATTCGCTTACAACAGCATTGTCTTGCATTCGTTTACGCCTTCTTCATTGACGCGTAAGGGCATCGCGGTGAACCCACGCTGCCAGTTCAAGCCGGGAACGCAAATTCAGCTTGCGCAGCAGATTCTTTACATAGACCTTCACGGTGCCATCGCTGATGCCCAATTGCCGGGCGATCTGCTTGTTGCTCATGCCCTCCGAAATGAGCGCCAGCGTCTGCGCTTCACGCTCGGTCAGTTCGACCCGGCGAGCGCCTCGCTCACCTTCGAGAACATCGTCGTCTTTCGCCAGCAGCGTGACCAGACAATCGTCCAGCACGATCACGCCCTGCACGCAGTTGCGTATGTATAAGCGCAGGTCGTCGGGCTCGGTTTCCTTCAGCATATAGCCGTCGGCACCGAGACGAAGCGCGCTCAACAACTCCTTGCGATCGAGCGAGGCGGTCAGCACGACTTTGCGGCTCTCGATCTCGAGCTGGCCTAATTCATCGAGCACATGCAAGCCACCGAGTCCCGGCATGTGAAGATCGATCAGGATCAGACCGGGTCGTAACTGCTCCGCGAGCGCAATGCCCTGCCGGCCGCTGGAAGCTTCGCCGACTACCTGAAACTCCCCGGTCGAGTTGAAGTACTCGGCGAGGCCACGCCTGAACAGCGGGTGGTCGTCAATCAGAAGCAACGTCGTCGGACCCATCAAGGAACTCCTTTCCGGCATCGTCATTCGGGACAAGCAGGCGCACCCGCGTGCCGTTCGGCTGCACATTCTCGATTGATACTCGCGCGCCTATCGCACGCGCCCGCTCGCGCATGATCTCCAGCCCATAGTGATTTTCCTCCACCGATGCGGGCCGCAATCCGAGCCCGTCGTCAGTCACGGTCACACACAAAGCGCCTGCAGGGTCGTCTATCACTTCGATCCGCGCATGTCTTGCATGCGCGTGGCGGACCACATTCGACAACGCCTCGCGCACGATCTGCAATGCGTGCAGCGCGACATCCGGCGCGAGTTCGATTTCCGGCATGCGGTTATCCAGTTCGAAGACCACGTTGCAGCGACGCGAAAATTCATCGACGGAATCAGCCAGCGCCTGGCGCCACGAGCGCCCTTCGAGCGTCAGGCGCGCACCGGTGATCAACTGGCGAACGTCGCGCTGCAGCCGCGTCGTCGTGGTCCGCAACTCCGCGAGCAGCGGTTCGGCAACCTCCGGATTACGCACCTGCTGTTGCACACGGCTGACGAGAAACGACATGAAGCCCAGTTGCTGTGCGACCGAATCGTGAAGCTCACGGATAAGCGCACGGGTACCCCCGTCGCAATCGACCTCATCGCCCCCATCCACCACTTGCGTGGATGCATCGCGCTGGATCAGGGTCCGGGTCACCGCCATCCAGGCCACCCCACGAGAAAAGCGATTTTAGAGGCAAGAAACGTGCCGTTTGCCGCACTACTCCTTTGGGCATACCTCGTTGTCAGGATTGAACGGTGTTTCCCTTTAAGAAACTATTTTGCTTGTGGGGAACGTGGTTTTTCGAGTGTTTTATCCGTCAGACCAGCGTTTCGCAACGCACTCGAATGGAGCACACGCCCCGTTTTAGTTCAGATGCAAATGCACACGTTTGAAGCGAAACAAGATCCACGCGCTTTATCCGCATCCACAGAACCGCGACTAAAGACATGACATCGACGCACGACAGAACACCAGGCTCTCCGCCGAGTCTTCCGCGATATCAGGCGCTCCGGATATGTGAGGATGCGCGTCAACACGTTGTAGTCGTTCAAGCCGACGCACTCACGAAGATCGAGGCTTTCATCGCGACGCTGCCGGTCGAGCCTGACGTGAGCACGCTGCTCGTTCAAGGCGACACGTCGGCAACGGCTCGCCGTGCATCGTTCTTCACGACACACGACGCGCTCGAGCGCCATCTTCTCGCGACACTGGATCGCGCGGCAATCGGCTTACGGCTCTATGTATGCGGCGATGAAGCGTTCGTCTGGCGCATCCGCCGCCTCGCTGGCGAGGCCGGCATGCTGCCGGAAGAAATCACCGCCGAACTCGATGCCGCACGGCGCGCCGTCTATTGCGTGCACTGCAGCGCTTCGCATGTGTACGACGCGCTGCCCGAAGTCGAATGTGCCGGCTGCGGAATCAACCTGAGTGTGCGCCAGCATTTCTCGCAGCGCGTCGGCGCCTATCTGGGCGTCTGCGCCGATCCGGATCGTCCTTACCTGGCGCGCCACGCATGAACACGATCGAGGTTCGAGTCGAAGCAACGCGGCTGCTGACGCCGGTGGTACGCGAGTTCACCCTGGTCGCCGCGCACGGCCGGCTGCCGAAGTTTTCCTCAGGTAGCCATATCCAGGTGCAGTTGCCGCTGGATGAACGCCCATTGCGCAACGCCTATTCGTTGATTAGCGATCCGGCGGACGCATCCAGCTATCGCATTGCCGTACGCAAACAGGACGATTCGCGCGGCGGCTCGGTATTCATGCATGAGCGAATGGGTGAAGGTTCGACACTGAAAATCACGCCGCCGGCCAATCTGTTTGCACTGCATTCCAGCGCTCGCGCTCACATCCTGATCGCGGGGGGCATCGGCATCACACCGTTCGTCGCGCATGTCGCCGCACTGGAGCGCGATGTTGCCGACTTCGAACTGCACTACGCCTACCGGCAAGGGCTCACGGATGCGTATCGCGCCGAGTTGAGCGAGCGCCTCGGCAGCCGCTTCCATGGATACGACAGTGAGCGCGCACGCCTCGATGTTGAACGCGTGCTGCGCGGTCGCCCGCTAGGCACCCATGTTTACGTGTGCGGTCCACAAACCCTTCTGGACTCGGTGCGAGACACAGCCCGTGCCCTCGGCTGGCCGGACGGCCGCGTGCACTGGGAAGCTTTCGCTGCGCCGCAGCCCGGCACGCCGTTCGTCGTGACACTCATGCGCAGTGGCTCGAGGTTGGATGTCGCGGCTGATCAGAGCCTGCTTGAGGCGCTCGAAGCAAGCGGACTCGATATCCCGAACCTGTGCCGCGGCGGTGTCTGCGGTCGGTGTTCGACCCGTCACGTTGCCGGCGAAGTCGACCACCGCGATCTGTTCCTTCACGAATCCGAGCGGGCCACGCACCTGATGCCGTGTGTCTCGCGTGCCTACAGCACCTCCCTTTTCCTGGATCTTTGAGGAACGCCCGCCATGAGCGTCATTCTGAAGCCCGCCGAAAGCTATCGTGAAGCGTTTTCGTTTCGCAACAGCGAAGCCGCCATCGCCCGCTTCCCCTTCCCGTTTCCCGAAGACGCCTACATGTATTCGGTGAATATCGAGCCGGCCACCTCACGCGATCCAGGCTCGGTCTTCGAACACTGGTTCGATATCGACGAGCACTATCGCTCCGAAGTTGCTGAACGCGCGATCGTGCTGCAAAACGACTCGCGCCGCTGCATGGTGATGCCGCACATGCAGAGAGCGTCGTGGGACGCGCTGGAAATGATCATGGAGCATCTCGCCCAGGATTATCCAAAACTGTTTTCGCTTACCCGCACCGGCGACCAGTGGTTGTGGCGCAATCGCGCGCTCGGCCTCGAGCAGGCGTTTCGTTTCGGCAATGCCGAGACGCTGCCGTGCGAGCCGCTCGAATACATCATGCGGCAGACGCAAGGCGATATCGCGTTGCTCGATCAGCGCGACGGCGACCTCTTCATGGATGCCGGCGTCATCACCGGCCCTGCCGACTGGTCGCTCGCGTTCGATGCAGGAATGAGCTTCAAGCAATGGCATTCGCCGGTGCCTATGGCGCACGACATGGGCATTTTCGATCGCGCGCTGAAGTATCTGCTGCATATCCAGGTAGACCGCCCGGTACGACGTCTGAACTGGACGCTCACGATCAACCCGCGCCTCGATACCGCTCCCGAGAATTACCACCTGTGGGGCGCGGAGCGCGGCCAGGTCACGCCGGAGAACGTCGCGCAATGCGTGCATCTGCGCGTCGAACTTCAGTTCATGGCGCGGCTGCCACAGAGCAACGCGATGATGTTCAGCATCCGCACGTATCTCGCCAGCATGGCCGAGCTCGTCACCCAGCCGGCGTGGGCGCGCCGTCTTCATCGGGTGCTGCGCGACCTGCCTGAGCCCATTGCCGACTACAAGGGTATGACGCGTTACCGGAAGACCCTGGTCGACTGGTTGAGTCAGTTCGACAACGGCGCCTGATGCCTTGCCGATTTCGTACACCGACACATCCCCACCTCTGGAGTAGCAGACATGGCTAATTCATGGCGTATTTCCGCGCTCGCGGACCGTCATCGCGCATTGGGCTCGAACCTCGAAGACTGGAACGGCATGGGCACCGCATGGACGTACTCCGGCGACCTCGCCGATCAGCACGAGGCGATTCGCACCAAGGCGGGTTTGATGGATGTATCTGGTTTGAAGAAGGTCCACTACGTCGGCCCGCACGCGGAAAGCCTGCTCAACTGGGCGACCACGCGCGACGTCAGCAAGCTCTACCCCGGCAAGTCAGTGTATTCGGCGATGCTGAATGAAGACGGCAAGTTTATCGACGACTGCATCGTCTACCGGACCGGGCCGAATGCGTTCATGGTCGTGCATGGCTCCGGAACCGGCTATGAACGCCTCGTTCGCTCCGCGCAGGGCCGCCAGGTCGCTGTGCTGTTCGACGACGATCTGCATGATCTGTCTTTACAGGGTCCCGCCGCCGTGGACTTCCTCGCGGAACACGTGCCGGGCATTCGCGATCTGCCGTATTTCCATCACCTGCAAACGCGGCTTTTCGGCAAGCCGGTGACGATCTCGCGCACCGGCTACACCGGCGAGCGCGGCTACGAAATCTTCTGCAAGGCCGCGGATGCCCCCTTCATCTGGGACACCGTCCTCGACAAAGGCGCGCCGGCCGGCATCATCCCGTGCGCGTTCACGGCGCTCGACTGGCTACGCGTCGAAAGCTATCTGCTGTTCTTCCCCTACGACAACTCCGAGATGTACCCGTTCGCGAACGAAAAAGCGGGCGACACCCTGTGGGAACTCGGCCTCGACTTCACCGTATCGCCGGGAAAAACCGAGTTCTGTGGCGCCGGCGAACACTTTCGCCTGCAAGGCAAGGAGCGTTTCAAGATCTTCGGCGTGCTGGTGGACTCCACTGAAGCAGCCAACGGCGGCGACGCATTATGGAACGACGGCAAGCAGGTCGGCGTCGTGACATGCGGCATGGTCTCGCGGTTGAGCGGCCGCTCGATGGCGATTGCCCGCCTCGACGTGGACTACGCACGCCCCGGCGCGCCGCTCGAAGTGCGCGGCCGCATCAAGGCTCGTGCCAGCGCCGCCGAACTGCCGTTCGACGATCCGGAAAAGAAGAAGCGCACCGCAATCGGCTGATCCGTCGACGGTCTCCCGTTACGTCTCTCACGTATTTTCAGGAGTGTCGCAGTGACCCAGAATTACATACTGACGATCAGTTGCCCGGCCACCTCCGGCATCGTCGCGGCCGTCTCGTCCTATCTCGCGCAATCGGGCTGCTATATCAGCGAGCTCGCGCAATTCGACGACGAATCCAATGGCACATTCTTCATGCGTGCGGTGTTCCGCTTCAACGACGCGAAGACCGGCAGCATCGACAAGCTACGCACCGACTTCGGCAGCATCGCAAACGACTTCGCGATGCAATGGAAGCTTTACAGCGCCGCACAGCCGATGAAGGTGCTGCTGATGGTCAGCAAGTTCGACCATTGCCTCTCCGACCTGCTGTACCGGTATCACAAAGGCCAGTTGCATATGCAGATCACCGCCGTCGTCTCCAACCATCTGGACCTGCGGCCGATGGCGGAGCGCGAAGGCATCCGTTTTATCTATCTGCCGGTGACACCGGAAACCAAGGACCAGCAGGAAGCCGAACTGCTGAAGATCGTCGCCGAGACGGAGACGGAACTCGTGGTGCTCGCGCGCTACATGCAGATTCTCTCCAACAACCTCTGCAAGCAGCTTGCCGGCCGGGCCATCAATATTCATCACTCGTTTCTGCCGGGATTCAAAGGCGCAAAACCGTATCACCAGGCATTCGAACGCGGCGTGAAGCTGATCGGCGCCACCGCGCACTACGTCACCTCAGATCTCGACGAAGGGCCGATCATCGAACAGGAAGTGCAGCGTGTTGATCACGTCCTGCAACCTGACGGGCTCGTCGCGATCGGGCGCGATACGGAAACGGTGGCGCTGTCGCGCGCGGTGAAATTCCATACTGAGCATCGCGTCTTCCTCAATCGCGATCGCACCGTGATCTTCCGCTAACCCTGGCTCAACTCATCGGCGGCAAACCATGAAAAAACGCGTTGCAATCATCGGTGCGGGCCCTTCCGGGATGGCGCAATTGCGCGCTTTCCAGTCCGCGAGAGAAAAAGGCGCAGACATTCCCGATATCGTCTGCTTCGAGAAACAGAAGGACTGGGGCGGCATGTGGAATTACACGTGGCGCACAGGCACCGACGAGAACGGCGAGCCGGTGCACGGCAGCATGTATCGCTACCTGTGGTCCAACGGGCCAAAGGAATGTCTGGAGTTCGCGGACTATACCTTCGAGGAGCATTTCGGCAAACCGATCGCCTCGTATCCGCCGCGCGAGGTGCTGTGGGACTATATTCGCGGACGCGTCGAGAAAGCCGGTGTACGGCCTTATATTCGCTTCAATACGGCGGTCCGTCAGGTGTGCTTCGACGCCGCATCCAGGAAATTCACCGTCACTGCTCAAGACTATTCCGCCGGCACCACGACGTCGGAAGAGTTCGATTACGTCGTCAACGCGTGCGGCCACTTCTCGACACCGAACGCGCCAAGCTTCTCCGGCTTTGAGAGTTTTGGTGGCCGCATCCTGCATGCACACGATTTCCGCGACGCGCTGGAGTTCAAGGACAAGGATGTGTTGCTGGTCGGCAGCAGCTATTCGGCGGAAGACATCGGTTCCCAGTGCTACAAGTACGGTGCGAAGAGCATTACGAGTTGCTATCGCACCGCGCCGATGGGCTATCACTGGCCCGAAAACTGGGAAGAGAAACCGATATTGCAGCGCGTGCGCGGCAATATCGCTTACTTCGCCGACGACACGCACAAGCGCATCGACGCGATCATCCTGTGCACCGGTTATCAGCATCACTTCCCGTTCCTACCCGACGAACTGCATCTGAAGACCGGTAATCGCCTGTGGCCTTTGAACCTCTATAAAGGCATTTTCTGGGAAGACAATCCAGGCCTGATCTACCTTGGCATGCAGGACCTCTGGTATTCGTTCAACATGTTCGACGCTCAAGCCTGGTACGCGCGCGAGGTGATCCTCGGACGCATCACGTTGCCGCCGAAAGCGGAAATGACCGCACACAGCCTCGCATGGCGCGCGAAAGAAGAAAGTCTCGTCACCCACCAGGAGATGTTCGAGTTTCAGGGCAGCTACATCCAGGAGCTGCTCGATGCGACCGACTACCCGAGTTTCGACATCGACGGGGTGAACAGAACCTTCCTCGAATGGAAACACGACAAGCACGACGACATCATGGGCTACCGCAACAAGTCCTATCGCTCGCTGATGACGGGCACGCAATCCCCGCCTCATCACACGCCGTGGCTGTCGGCACTCGATGACTCGATGGATGCGTATCTTGGCGAACCCGTTGCGGCGTTGAAAACCGCCGGCTAAGCGGCGCGAGCCAGGGAAGAACATGCTGATACGCACCCCCATAAGCTCGCGTCCTGCTGAGCCGGCGCTGTTTGCTCGCGCGGCCGGATGCGAACGATATCGCGTGGCGGGCGGCGGCCTCACGGTCGTCGCACTCACGCCCGGCGATACTTTGCAGATCGAGGATATCGAAGGCCTGCAGCCCTGCGAACTCATGGCTTTCGATGCGCATGGCGAAGCGGCGCTGAGCGCGCTCGACCTACACTCGTCGGCGGGCGCTTCGTTCGTGGCGAGTCTGTTGCATAGCGGCTCGGCCGCGCGTGTGCTGACCGGTCTGCGCAAGCATGGCGTTCAAGCGAGCGCATTGCAGTCCGCGGCAGCAATCTGGAGCGGCGACACACCGGCTGGCTTTACGCGAAAACTCATTGCCTCCGAAGCGCTGCTCGTCATCGTCGCCGCGCCGGGTGCCGCAAGGACAATCGATTCGCAGAACCCGCCCACGGGCTTGCGTCTCACGATCGATCGCGCGAATCCCGCGCTGCTCGCCGCGCCGCCGCTTCCCCCACCATTGGCGCACGCGCTGAACGACTTCACGATCCAGCCCGGTACCGCGACCGCGTACACGGTGCGCGCGGGAGAATACATTCAGGTACTGGACGTTGCGGGTCGGCAATGTTCGGATTTCGTCGCCTTCGATCTCGCCGCGCTGGATAGAAACGAGGAACTCGACCTCGAACAGACCGTGACGAGAACGCTGAATGGCAATGCGTATCCCGCTCCCGGCCTGTTCTCGAAGTTCTTCAATCGAAACATGCAGCCCATGCTCGAAGTGGTACGCGACACGGTGGGCCGTCACGACTCATTTGCACTGGCGTGCGCGGCGCGCTATTACGAAAGCCAGGGCTATTTCGGCCATAGCAACTGCAGCGACAACATGAGCCGCGCCCTCGCCGCTTTTAACGTGGCGCCGCGCCCCGGCTGGCCCGCGATCAATTTCTTCTTCAATACCGGCGTCAACGCCCATCAGCAAATGACGCTCGATGAACCGTGGTCGCGTCCAGGCGACTACGTGCTGATGCGTGCGCTGACCGACCTCGTGTGCGTGAGTTCGTCCTGTCCCGACGATATCGATCCCGCGAACGGCTGGAATCCGACCGATATCCAGATCCGCGTCTATCCGAACAAGGAACGCTTCTCCATTGCCATGGCTACCCGAACCACGCCCGATGCCGAACCGGTCCTGACCCGCGAGTCAGGCTTTCATGCAAAGACGTCCGCGCTCACCGGTCATTTCACCGACTATCGCGGCTGGTGGTTGCCGACGCACTACGAGGGCTTCGGCACCGCCGAAGAATACTTCGGCTGCCGGGAGCGCGTCGCGATGATGGATCTGTCCGCGCTTCGCAAGTTCGAGATCATCGGTCCCGACGCGGAAGCCCTGTTGCAATACTGTTTGACGCGCGACGTCCGGCGGCTCGCGGTCGGGCAGGTCGTGTATTCGGCGATGTGCTATCCGCACGGCGGCATGCTCGACGACGGCACGCTGTTGCGCCTCGGCCCGGACAATTTCCGCTGGATTTGCGGCGAAGACTACGCCGGTGTCTGGCTGCGCGAGCAGGCGGCGACGCTCGGCATGAAGGTGTGGGTCAAATCGGCCTCGGATCAGATTCACAATCTGTCGATTCAGGGACCGCTGAGTCGCGAGTTGTTGAAGCAGATGGTGTGGACACCGCCCACCCAGCCGGCGCTCGATAAACTCGGCTGGTTCCGCTTTCTGGTCGGTCGGCTCGACAATTACGAAGGCTGTCCGATCATGGTCTCGCGCACCGGCTACACCGGCGAACTCGGCTATGAAGTCTGGTGTCATCCGCAAGATGCCGAACGCGTGTGGGACCGCTTGTGGTCGGCTGGGCAACCGCTAGGCATGGTTCCGCTCGGACTGAACGCGCTCGATATGCTGCGCGTCGAGGCCGGCCTGATCTTCGCCGGCTACGAGTTCACCGACGAAACCGATCCGTTCGAAGCCGGCATCGGTTTTTCGGTGCCGCTGAAAACCAAAGAAGACGACTTCATCGGCCGCGACGCATTGCTGGCCCGCAGCGCGCATCCGCGGCACAAGCTGGTCGGGCTCGAACTCGACGGCAACGAACCCGCACATCATGGAGATTGCGTGCACGGGCAACACAACGCGCGCGCGCAGATCGGTGTGGTCACAAGCGGCGTGCGTTCTCCGATCCTCGGCAAGAACATTGCGCTGTGCCGTATCGATATCACTTACGCCGAACCGGGAACACGCGTGCAGGTCGGCAAGATCGACGGGCATCAGAAACGCATCGACGCTCAGGTCGTGGCGCCGATCTTCTACGATCCGGACAAGAGCCGTGTCCGCGCTTGAACGGCCGCGCCACCAATCCCGTTCAATGCCGCATCAACGACCACAACAGCAGCGCCAGCAACAGAACGACGACCACCTGCCAGAACAGCACCGGATCGCTCTCGAGCAAGGGCTTGCGCCGAATCGGCGCCATTGCGTCCCGGCCACTCGAAAAACGTTCGAGGTCAGCGCAGACTTCGAGCACGTCCTGATACCTGCGCGCCGGATCGGACTGCAGCGCTTTCTCCAGCACCAGGTCGAGCCATAGCGGCGCGTCCTGCCGGTACTGATAGAGCGGCACACGGCCATTGAAACCGTAGGGCAGTTTGCCGCCGCTGAACAGCCGGTACAGGGTCACGCCAAACGCGAACACCTCGGAGCGAGCATCGCCCTGTGCGCCCTTCATCAACTCGGGCGCCATATAAGCGGGTGAGCCCGGCGCCGCGTCGGGGCCCGGCAACTGCATGCCAGGCATATAACCGAAGCCGAGATCGAGCAGGCGCGTGCTATCGCCCCACATCACCAGTACGTTCTCGGGTTTGATGTCGCGATGGAAGATATTGCGGCGATTCAGCACGTCGATCGAATGGCCTAGCTGTTGCGCGATCTTGAGCGCACGCGGCAGCGCCATGGGCTGAGGCGCCGCCAGCAGTTTTTCGAGCGTGACGCCTGAGCCGAGCGGCATCACCACGTAGAGCCGGGTTTGCCGGTCGGCATCGATCGGCATCGGCGCGAGCACGCCATCGTCGCTGATCTTGCCGGCCAGCCAGCGCTCGCGCACGATCGACTGGCGCACGTTCTCGTCCTGTTCGACACGCGGCTTGGGAAACTTGAGCGCCAGCGGCGTGTTCGGATCGGCCAGATCGTAGCCCGCGAAAATCCGCGAATAGAAGCCATCGCTCAACACGCTCTTGAGCAGATAGCCGTCGACCACCTCGCCTGCGTCGGGCACCGCCGGAATCGGCAAGGTGCCGACCACCCGCTCAAGGTAACCGACATCGAGCAAAGGCAGGCCGCCCACATCGAGCACCGCGCTCGTCACGTCGTCTTGCGAGCCGCGCGTCATCGCCAGCGCATTGAGCCGGCGTGCCGTTTCGAGCGCACCGCCGCGCGCCGCCAGCACCGTCTGCAGCTCGCGCATCGGCACGCGGCGATAGAGTCCGTCGGAGCACATCAGCAGGCGGTCGCCCTCGCGCAACTCAAGCGTTTCGATGCGCGTCACCAGCGTCGGCAGCATGCCGACCGCGTGCGCCACATAAGAACCGAAGGCGACCGGCACCACGTCGTCGTCACCGAGCTGGGCCAGTTGGCCATCGCGCAGCAGATAGAGCCGCACATCGCCGGCCGCGACCAGATACGCGGTAGCGCGGCGCACGATCAGCGCCGCAAAGGACGCGGACATCTGCTTCAGTGCAGGGTCGACCCGGCCGATCTGATGCAGCCAGCCGTGTATTGCCTCGAGCGCGCGCGCAGCGGCGACGCCGGGTTGCAAGGTGTCGGCGAGCCCGTAATAGGCATCGATAAAGGTCCGCACCGAGAGTTCGGCCGCGACCCGCCCGCCTTTGCTGCCGCTCACGCCATCGGCAAGAGCGATCACGCTGCCACGCGCGGCGCGCTCCGCCAGATCGCCGAGCATCACGCCGACGTAGTCTTCGTTGATGTGATCCTGCCCGCGGGCGCGGGCAGGGAAAGAAACACAACCGATCTCGAGCGCGGCGCACTCGCCGCGCTCCGGCTTCAACTGCAGATCGATTTCCTGGCCGCCCATTCCACGGCCGCTAGCGGACCTTCCCTCTGGATCGTCTGGCACCTGGCTGGTGTTCGGTGCGGGCAAGCTATCCTGGGAGAAGGGTTCACTCATTTACTTTTTGCCGTGGGTCATCACGTCGCTTGTTTCCAGATCGTGCTCGATCTTAGAGAGCACCTGCGGCGAGCGCTTCTTGAGCATCAACAACCAGACTGCGCCAACCAGCATATACGCAACGAACAGATACGGCAGGATGTTATACGGATAATCGGGCACCGGATACACGCTGCCGATCACCGCGCCGACCATTGCCAGTGCGCCGAGCACGCCCCACACGACGTTGCTCGTCTTGAGCTCGCCCTGCTTCTTCAGATAAACCGGTGCCGCGATGGCGACGAGGAAATACACGACCAGGAAGCCAAAGGTCGCAAACGTACTGGTATAGCCGAAGGTGTTGAGCGGACCGGTACCGAGCATCGCGATACACACCACAAAGGTCACGATGGAGGAAAACGCAACGGCCAGGTACGGCGTCTGGTGCGTGCGGTGCACCATGCCCATCGAGCGATGCACGAACTGATAGCGGCCCATCGAATACAGCAGGCGGCTGGACGAGTTGATACACGCAAGCACGCACGAGAACGCGCTCACCGAAGCGATCAGATAAAACACCGGACCGAGCGGCGAGGCGCCGACGCTCGTGAGCAAGGTGCTGAGCACGGCCGAATCGCCGCCGAGCTTGGCTGCGTCGTCGTGATAGGCGATCGTCATCGAATAGGCCACAAACATGAAGAACAGGCCCGACAGGATCACGCACCAGACCACCGCACGCGGAATGACGCGCAGCGGGTTCCTGGTTTCCTGGCCGAGCGAGGCCGCGCTCTCGAAACCCACGTACGAGAAGATGCCGAGCACCATGCCCTGTGCCATGCCCTTACCGCTCACGCCCTGCAACCCAAGTTGCGTATGGTCGATGATATGGTCCGGATGCAGTGCGAGCACGTAGATCAGCACACCGCCCACGATCACCACCGAAGCGGCTTCGATTGCCAGCGACAGGCGCGATGAAAGCTTCACGTCACGTGCCGAGAAGAACCAGGCGAGCCCGACAAAGACCGTGTAGACCGCCCACGACGGGATATTGATGCCCCAAGCCGTAAAAGCGTTCTGCACGAACACCACACCTGCGGCGCCAACCCCCATTGCCGTGCCCACGTAAGCCGCGATCAATCCCCAGCCGGCAATGCCACCCGCCATCGGCCCAAGCGCGCGCGAGATATAGATAAAGAACGAACCCGCCGAGGCGATCCGGCTCGAGAGCGCGATGATGCTCATGCTCACCAGCAGCAATCCAAGCGTTGAAAGACCATAAATCAACCACGTCCCCGCACCGGCCAGCGCGGCAATCGCAGTCACGTTGATCGATGGCGTGAAAGTTGGTGAAAGGTTCGCGATGGATTGGCCGATGACCTCGGGAAAACCTAGCGTACCGGCACGCAGACCGCCGGATGGTGCCGAAGCAGCTGCTTGCGTGGTGCTTTGCGGAGTGCTCATGTCGGGCTCCTGATAGAGGGGTGAATCAAGGTTGAATGCACTCAACTTTTCCACAGTCAAAAATCTCAAAACAACTCAATTCATGGGGTCCATCCAGGAATCCACGACGTACCCGCGAGCGGAATGCGCGCCATTGCCGCCGCCTCGACCGTCAACGCGACCAGATCCTCCGGTTCGAGGTGATGGACGTTCTGCTTGCCGCACGCTCGCGCGATCGTCGTCAGTTCCATGTTCAGCGTCTTCAGGTAGTTGCGCACGCGGCGCGAACCTTCATCGGGCTGTACACGCTGTTCGAGCACCGCGTCCTGGGTGGTCACGCCGACCGGGCACTTGCCCGTGTGGCAGTGATGGCAGAAACCCGGCGACGTGTTCAGCGCCGCGTAGTCCGCCGCCGCCGAATGAAGCGCGCCGTTCTGAAAGTACGTATCGCTGTTGCAGCCGAGCGCCATCAGCATGCCCTGCCCGATCGCCACCGCATCCGCGCCGAGCGCCAGTGCCTTCGCCACATCAGCACCGGTACGGATGCCGCCCGAGACGATCAGTTGCACCTGGCCTTTCATATTCAGGTCTTCGAGCGCGTCCACCGCCTGGCGAACCGCGGCCAGCGTCGGAATGCCGACGTTCTCGATGAAGCAGGTCTGCGTCGCCGCCGTGCCGCCCTGCATCCCGTCGATCACCACCACGTCCGCGCCCGCATGCACCGCGAGCTTGACGTCGTTGAACGTGCGGGTTGCGCCGACCTTCACGTAGATCGGTTTTTCCCAATCGGTGATTTCGCGCAGTTCCTGAATCTTGATCGCCAGATCGTCCGGGCCGGTCCAGTCCGGATGACGGCTCGCCGAACGCTGATCGACGCCGGCCGGCAAGGTGCGCATCGAGGCGACGCGCGGATTGACCTTCTGCCCGAGCAGCATGCCGCCGCCACCCGGTTTCGCGCCCTGGCCGATCACGATTTCGATCGCATCGGCGCGGCGCACGTCGTCCGGATTGAAGCCGTAGCGCGACGGCAGGCACTGATAGACCAGCGTCTTCGACGAGCGGCGCTCTTCCTGCGTCATGCCGCCGTCGCCGGTGGTGGTCGAGGTGCCCATCGCGGTCGCGGCCTGGCCGAGCGCTTCTTTCACGTTCGCGGACAGCGCACCGAAGCTCATGCCGGCGATCGTGATCGGAATGTCGAGCACCACCGGCTTTTTGGCGAAGCGCGTGCCGAGCACGGTCTGCGTCGCGCATTTCTCGCGATACCCTTCGAGCGGATAGCGCGACAGCGAGGCGCCGAGAAACAGCAGATCGTCGAAATGCGGCACACGGCGTTTCGCGCCCAGACCGCGAATTTCGTAGAGGCCGCGCTGCGCGGCCGAGTGGATATAGTCGATCGTCTTGCGGTCGTAGCCTTGCGACTCTTCCTGCTGCAAGCGGACGAATTGAACGGATTTGGCTTCCATGGGGGCCTTCTTCGAGAGCGTGTGTTCAATATTCCTGGTTCGCGTCGGCGTTCCAGTGATAGAGCGTGCGAGCGGAGGCGATCCGTTTGAACGACGCCGGGTCGTGGTCCATGCCGGCGGCGGTGAGCAGCGCGCGCACCGCGTCGATATCCGTCTGCGTCATCGGCTCGTACTGCGCGTCCGCGCCGAGTGATTTCACTTCGCCGCGCACGTACAGCACCGCTTCGTAAAGCGAGTCGCCGAGCGCATCACCCGCATTGCCACAGATCACCATGCGGCCCGCCTGCGCCATGAACGCGGAGAAGCTGCCCACCGAGCCGCCCACCACGATGTCGCCGCCCTTGAGCGAAATACCGCAGCGCAGGCCCGCATCGCCGTCGATCACCAGCAGGCCGCCGTGCGCCGAAGCGCCCGCGCCGTTCGACGCGAAACCCTTCACATGCACCTTGCCGCTCATCATGTTTTCCGCGACGCCGGTGCTCGCGCTGCCTTCAATCTCGATGATGGCGTGCTTATTCATGCCGCCCGCGTAATAGCCCGCGTGACCGGCGATCGTCACGCGCACCGGCGCATCCACACCGACAGCGAGGTTATGCGCGCCGTTCGGCGCGACGACCGTCACCGCCTGGCCCTCCAGTTCGCTCGCCGGCTTATGCAGGAACTGGTTCAGCTCACGGACCGTCGTGCGCTCCAGATCGAAAGTCAGGCTTTCCATACATACATCTCCTCAGGTGCGGGTTCGAAGACCCTGGCGTTCTTGATATCGGGCAGATGCGCGAGCGAGCGAAACTCGGAAGCGATCGCGACGTAGTCGTCGTTTTCCGCGACCACCGCCGGCTTGCACGCGAACGGATCGCGAATCAGCGCGAGTTCGGTCGAGGTGCCCATCAGGAACGTGTAGAAGCCGTCGAGTTCTTCGAAACCCTTCTGCAAGGCGACCGGCAACGTGTCGCCTTCGCGCAGCCGCCATTCGAGAAAGCGGCAGGCGGCTTCGGTGTCGTTGTCGGTATCGAAGTGAATGCCTTGCGGTTCGAGCTTGCGGCGCACGCCATGCGCGTTCGAGAGCGAGCCGTTGTGGACGAGGCAGAAGTCGTCGCCGGCCGTGAACGGATGCGCGCGATCGGGCGTCACCGCCGATTCCGTCGCCATGCGTGTGTGGCCGACCAGGTGCGAGCCTGTCAGGTTCGCAAAGTCATAACGCTCGGCGACTTGCCTGGGCGAGCCAATATCCTTGTACAGATCGATCGAGCGGCCGCTCGACAGCAGATACAGCTTCGGATAGCGCTCGCGCAGCCATGTCTTCACGCGCTCGACATTGCCTTGCACCGTCAGTACCGCATGATTGCCTTTCGCCTCGACATGGGCGGTCACGTCCATTGCTGCGTTCAATGCGTCCAGCAGCGGTTGCCATGCGAAGTCCGCGCCTTCGTCGGTGAAGCCCGCGTAGATGCTCAGCTTGCGTTGGCTCGCATCGACCTGTTTGCCGAACACCGCGAGGCCCGCCGAATCCGGTCCGCGCTCGGTCATGCCGATCAGCATCGGCACCATCAGTTCGCCGAGCCGTTCGCGCAATGCCGGCGTCTTGACCAGCAAGCCCACAATTCCGCACATGGTGCTTCTCCTTAGAAAAATTCGAGGTAGGTCTTCAGTTCCCAGTCCGAAACGTGGCGCATGTATTCGAGCCACTCCATCCGTTTGAGCTTGAGGAATTCATCGGCAACCGGGCCGAGCGCGTCGCAGATCACGCGGTCGCTTTCCAGCGCATCGAGCGCCTGCTCGAGGTTTTGCGGCAGCACGCCGATGCCGTGTTCGGAGAGTTTCGCGGGCGACCACTCGTAGAGATTCTCGTTAGCCGGTTCGCCCGGTGACAGACCACGGTCGATGCCGTCCAGCCCCGCGGCAATCACGGCCGATGTCGCGAGATACGGATTGCACGCACCATCCGGCAAACGCAGTTCGATGCGCTCGCCGGGCATGCGCACCATCGTCGAGCGGTTGTTGTCGCCGTAGCTGATGTAGGCCGGCGCCCACGTTGCACCTGTCAGCGAGCGGCCAACCACGAGGCGCTTGTATGAGTTCACCGTCGGATTGCACAGCGCGGCCAGCGCGGGCGCGTGCGCGAGCAAACCGGCGGTGAATTGATAGCCGAGCGTCGACAGACCCATGCCGAGCTTGTCGCTTTTGTCCGAGAACAGGTTGCGTTCGCCGTCGCCGATCGACATATGCATGTGCATGCCATTGCCGGGACGGTTCGCGAACGGCTTCGGCATGAACGAGCAGATCATGTCGAGTTCATTGGCGATCTCGGAGGCGGCCATCTTGAAGAACACGTAGTGATCGCACGAGGTCAGGCAATCGGTGTACGTGTAGTTGATTTCGAACTGACCGTTCGCGTCTTCGTGATCGATCTGATAGACGTCGATGCCGACCGCGCGCATCGATTCGGTGAGCTTTTCCAGGAAGACGCGCGTGCGCGAGAGTCCCTTGTAGTCGTAGCACGGCTTGGCGAGCGTATCGCTCGGATCGCATGGCTCAAGCGTGCCGGACGCCGAACGGCGCAGCAGCGAGAATTCCGGCTCCAGACCCGTGAAGAGCGTCCAGTTGCGCTCGGTCATCCGTGCGACCTGTTTCTTCAAGGTCACGCGCGAATCGTATTGCCACGCTTCGCCATCCACATGACCGTCGCAGACAATCCGTGCCAGGCCCGGCTGCCACGGCACCGGCGTGAGCGTCGCCAGATCGCCGACGGCCATATAGTCGGGGCCGTTGGGCTCGATACCGACTCCCCAGATCGCAAACCCCGCGAACCCGGCACCCGCCGTCAACACGCTCTTCAGATGACTGACCGGCACCGATTTCGCCTTGGCCACGCCGTGAATATCGACAAACTGCGCCAGCACGTACTTCACGCCCTGCTGCGTCAGATACGCTTGCGCCTCTTCCGCCGAGCCGAAGCGGGGCACGCATCCGAGCTCGTTGACCGGCAGCTTGCTCGCATCGTTCAGGTTCATCGCCACTCCTTGCAACTGCATCTTTCGTGGTTTGGAAAAGCCACACGCAGCGCGTGTGACCGGGTTACGCAACACGCTCCCGAACGCCTGTTGTGGCGCACTTCAAGCTTGTTTTTGATCGGCCGGATACTTTATTGGTGAGAAACAAAGATTCTTTTTGTGAAACTCTTTGCGCGTGACTCGGCGCTGCAATCTGCTACGCTTTCGTTTTACGTGAGGCTTACATGCAACTCGGTGAAGACAATAAAACGCCGCTTGAACGCTATCTCGGCAACACCATTCGCGAATTACGTCAGCGCCACGGCCTGACCATTGCTCAGGTTTCCGCTCAGGCCGGCATCAGCCGCGGCATGCTCTCGAAGATCGAAAACGCGCAGACTTCCGCAGGTCTCGAGGTCCTCAACCGCATCGCCCAGGCACTCGGCGTTTCGCTCTCCATGCTGTTTCGCAATTTCGACGTGCCGCAAGGCGGTGCACAACTCGTCAAAAAAGGCGGCGGCATGGAAGTGGTTCGCAAGGGCACCAAAAGCGGCCACACCTATCACCTGCTTGCCTATGACCAAGGTCCGCGTAAGCTTTTCGAACCCTTCCTGATCACGATGGAAGACGAAGCCGAACGCTTTCCCGTGTTTCAGCATCCGGGCACCGAATTCATTCACATGCTCAAGGGCGTGATCGAATACCGCCACGGTCAGCAAACCTACATTCTTCATCCTGGCGACACGCTCACTTTCCAGGGCGAGATACCGCACGGTCCGGAACGCCTGATCAAGACGCCTATTCAATTCCTGTCGATTTTTGTCTATCCGCAATCGAGTGCAGCCGACTGATCGCTCGCTGCGGCCGTCTCAGTCAATGCCTTTAACAATGCAACGTTTGTGCCATGTTTATCTGAGTGAATCAAAGATTCCCACCAATAAACGCTTTGGGCGCCATGCGCCGTTCCTGATTTCGACGTTGAAAGGTTCATCAGCCTGACTGCGGTGCACAGCGTCGCTGTGACTGGTGCGACTTTGCACAAAAACGAGGTGTGCGGTTAAACAGCGTTAAAAGCAACACTTATACAAACCCGTGCTATCGCACCTAATCAGCGCAATGCATCGTCCGGCAGATCGGGCAGCGCCCGTGCGAGCGACGGTTGAATCGCGTTGTCCAGCACGCCGCGCGTCAGCATGACGATGTCGCCCGCGAACTGTTCCCACTCGCCCTGGCGATGCAGCAGGAAAAAATCGCGCCGCCCGAGCCGGCTCGACGGCAACGGCATCACCGCGATATCGTCCAGATAGTGCCGCGCCTGCCACAAACACAAAGGCGTCGAAATCGCGAATCCCGCCCGCGCGGCCACCAGACTCAGCAGCGGATCGGTCGCGTCGAACTCGTAACGCCGCGGACTGTTGATGCCCAGATGCCGTGCGAAACGCTCGATCTGCTGGCCGATCACCGAGCGCGCCGTATAGCGGATCAGCGGCAGCTCGAGCGCAAGCGTGCGCCAGTCGATATTGCGGCGTCCGTTCAAATGGCTGCGCGCCACCACCACCACGAATGCCTCGGAAAACAGCGGCACTTCGACGATCCGTGGGTCGCTTAACGTGGTCTGCGTGCAGATCGCGATATCCAGTTCGCGGTCGTGCAACTGCTTGCTCAGGCCCGGCGTGAGACCGGACCACATCGAAATCTGCCGCTCTGAATTCGACACCGCACGAATCAATTCAGGCCCGACAGTGGCCGCGAACGAATCGACGCAACCCAGGCGCACCGGCATCTTGCCCGTATGCGACGCGTCGCCGATCCGCGCGCTCACCATCTGCGCGTGTTCGATCAACGGCCCTGCCAGTTCCAGCAACGCGCGCCCCGCTACATTCGGGCGCGGCGGACGGCTCTCGCGGTCGAACAGCGTCAGGCCCTGATCCCGCTCCAGCGCGGCAATCGACTGGCTGATGGCGCTCTGGCTCACGCCGAGCTGCTTCGCCGCGCCAGTCATCGAGCCGCTGTCGCAGACAGCCACAAAAGCCTGCAGCGCGCGCAGATCGATCGGGGTCGGGGTTCGTCTCATGAAATGCTCCGCTCGCGTGGGTGACATGCCGGTCATCCTGTGCGGTACGACAGCATGGTGCCGAGGTTCGCAGGCTTGGTGCACAGGATGAGAAATTGCATTGGCTCGCCATAAGTTTGCCTAATACAAAATTGGCGCGGCCAACGTTTTCCTAGAATTCGCCTCATTGCCTACACAGAGGTCCACATGAGCCACTACGATTTCATCGTGATTGGCGCTGGCGTCATCGGCGCGTCGGTCGCCCATCATCTCGCCGCACTGGGCGCGCAAAGCGTGCTGGTTATCGAACAGGGCACGATCGGCGCGGGCACCACGTCACAGTCGTCCGGCCTGTTGCGCACGCACTATTCGGTGCGCCAGAACGTGGAACTCGCGCGCTCTTCGTGGTGGGCATTCAATAATTTCGCTGACTACCTCGGTGACGACGAAGCGTCCTGTGGTCTCGTCAAATGCGGCTATCTGATCTGCGCGCCCGACGGCGACAAGCTCGAGCCGCTGCGCGCCTCGCTCGCCGCGCAGCAGGATATGGGCATCGAAGTGCAACTGCTCGACAAGGCTGAGGCGCACGAGCGCCTGCCGATTGCGAACTTCGACGACGCCGCGCTGATCGGCTATGAACCGGAGGCGGGTTTTGCGGATGCCTATCTGGTGGCGACCGGCTTCGCCCGCTCGGCGCGCCGGCGCGGTGTCAAGATCATGGAAGGCGTGACGGTCACGGGCCTCGTGCGCGAAGGACGCCGGATCACCGGGGTCGCAACCAGTGCGGGTAACTTCAGTTGCGGCACGCTGATCAGCACGCAGAACATCTGGACGCCGGAACTCGCGGGCTGGATCGGTGTGCCGCTGCCAGTTAAGCCGGAGCGTCATACGGTGCTCGCGCTCGAATGCGACGGCGCCGCGTATTCGTTCAAGATGCCGGCGTTCAAGGACCTGGGTTCGGACGGCATGCTCTATTACCGCAGTTACGGCGGCAGTCAGATGCTGGTGTCGGAAGGTGTGGTGGGCGAGACGTTGAACTCGCCGGAAACCGAACAGGGCGATATCTCGCTCGACTACGTCGCCGAAGTCGGCGCGCAGGTGGCCGAACGTTTTCCGGCTTATGAAGCCGCGGGTCTCGCTTCGTCATGGACCGGTGTCTACGACGTGACGCCCGATTGGAATCCGGTGTTGGGCCAGGTCGCCGATATCGAAGGACTCGTTGTCGGCTTTGGCTTCTCCGGGCATGGCTTCAAGCTGTCGCCGGGCATCGGCAAGATCCTCGCGCAGCATGCGCTCGGTCTGTCCACGGATGTCTCCCTCGCGCCCTATGCACTCGACCGGTTCGCCAGTGGCGCGCTGCTGGTGGGCAAGTACGGTTCGGGCGCGGTTTCCTGATGTCCGATCGATGGATGGATGCTCAAGTCATGACAATCAACATACTGGTTCCAGTCAAACGCGTCGTCGATGCCAACGTACGCGTGAGGGTCTCGTCGAACGGGTCGATCGACACCACCGGCCTCAAGATGTCGCTCAACCCGTTCGACGAGTGTGCGGTCGAAAAGGCAGTGCAACTCAGGGAAGCCGGCGTTGCGTCGAAGGTGACGGTGATCACGTGCGGCACGCAAGCCAGCCAGGACGTCTTGCGCACGGCACTGGCAATGGGCGCGGACGATGCCGTGCTGATCGACACATCGGCGGCAACCGCCGCGCTGGATTCGCTGGCGGTGGCGCGTCTGCTGAACGCTCACATGGCGAGCCGGCAATATGGCCTCGTGCTGTGCGGCAAGCAGGCGATCGACGGCGATATCGGCGGTGTCGCCGCCATGCTAGCCGCGCTGCTCGACTGGCCGCAAGCGTTGAACGCAGGCGCACTCTCGGCGGATGGCACAGGCTGGTCCGTCATGTGCGACGACGACACCGGCACGGCGACGTGGCTGCTCGAGGGTCCGGCTGTCGTCAGCGCGGATCTGCGCCTTGCCGACCCGCGCCGCGTGACCTTGCCGAGCATCGTCAAGGCGAAGCAGAAGCCGCTCGCGATCGTGGACGCCACCACGCTGGCAATCGATCTGACGCCCCAGAGCCATATCGTCAAGCTCAGCGATCCGCCGGTCCGTCAGCCCGGCATCAAGGTCGCCGACAGCGCCGCGCTCATCGCGGCGCTCGCAGAACGGCGCGTATTCGATCAAGCAGGAGTCACCGCATGAGAAGCCTTGTCGTAGCTGAAAGCGAAAACGGCCGCGTGGCCGACGCGACGCTTCGCGTCATCACCGCGGTCATGCAACGCGGCCTGCCGGTCGATGTGCTCTTGCCGGATGCCTCGCTTGCATCCACGGTCGAAAAGATTGCAGGTGTCGAGCGCGTTATCGTGATGACTGACGCGATGAACGAGGACGTTGTGCCTGAAACGCTCGCCGCGCAGTTGCACGCGATGCATGGATCGTACTCGTTGATCGCCGCAAGTCATCGGACGCTGGGCCGTAGCACCCTGCCACGCGCCGCGGCGCTTGTCGGCGGTGCGTTCATTCCGGATGTGATCGCGGTGGAAGGCGAAGGCGCGTTCGTGCGCAGCCTGTATGCCGGAAGCGTCATCGCCAATGTGAACACGGCCAGCGCCGTGACGTTCGCGACGTTTCGGGCGTCGTCGTTCGCACCCGCGGCCGACAGCGGCGGCAACGCGCAACGCGTGACGCTCGAACCGGCTGCCGGCTTTAGCCGAACGAAGCTCGTCGAGCGCCATGCATCAGCACGGACTGGCCGCGAATTGCCCGACGCGCGGATCGTCGTTGCGGGCGGGCGCGGTCTGGCATCGAAAGACAACATGGATCGGCTCGGCGAACTGGCGGAAAAGATCGGCGCGGCGCTCGGCGCATCGCGGGCCGCGGTGGATGCCGGCTACGCGCCGAATACCGCACAGGTCGGGCAAACCGGCAAGATGGTCGCACCCGACGTCTACCTTGCATTCGGCATCTCCGGCGCGATTCAGCATCTGGCCGGGATGAAGGACTCGAAGACCATTGTGGCGATCAATAAAGATCCGGACGCACCGATCTTTTCGGTCGCGGACATCGGGCTCGTCGGCGATCTGTTCGAAGTGGTGAGCGAGATCGAAGCGCATGTAAGCGCAGCTCAGGTGTAAAGCCCTCACCAAAATCCGCAGGCTCAAAGAACGGCCGAATCTCGATCTCTGAATCACCCACCACCGGATTCGGCCACGCATCGCGTTAAACCCGGCTGATCGCGCAACGCGATTCCCGCGCCGAAAGAACGTTCACACCCTCCCCCTCCGATTTGCACTCAGGCCACCAACCTGATGTGCGAGTGCCGACTTTCCCTCCGTTATCGACGCCGAAAAAAAGCTTGGCTATTTTTTATGATGCAGTATAGTCCGGTCTAGACCGCATCGCGAATGGACTTCATCGAGGTATCGCGGACGCGCACAACGTTTCCCCAAGCCGTTCCCTTTCTGCACGGAGTGTTCGCCATGAATCGTCTGATCGCGTTATGTGCCGCCGCCGTCCTGTCCAGCTCCGCATTTCCAGTCGCCGCGGGGTGTCTGGACGACGTGAAGTCGAGCGGTGTCCTGACAGCGGGCAACGGCCTGATGGGCACCCGCCCTTTCGTCTGGCAAAACGAAGACGGCAGCTATGGCGGCTTCGAGGCCGATATGCTGAAGGAGGTGGGCAAACGCATCGGCGTGCCGAAGACGGACTTCGTCGTCACCGAATGGAGCACGCTGATTCCCGGGCTGAAATCGAAGCGCTGGGACATCATCTTTTCATCGATGTCGGCCACGCAGGAGCGCATCCAGAGCGCAAACGTGCGTTTCTCGCGGCCCTACTTCCTGCTCTATGACGAAATCATTGTCAAAACCGATTCGCCGATCCAGTCATTCGCAGATCTGAAGAACCGGAAGGTTGCCACAACGCTCGGCACCAACGATTCGGTGAACGCGCACCGGCTCGCGACCGAAGGTCAGATCGGCGAAGTCATGGACTTCAATTCGTTCGGCGAGCCGTTCATGGCCCTGCAAAACGGCCAGGTCGACGCGGTACTGCTCGATCAGGGCACCCTGCTCGGCCAACGCGAGAAGATGAAAAATCTGCGCGTTGTCGGTCAGCCGATCTACTACCACCCGAAGCCCGAATGGGTCGACGCCGAGAACAAGGCGAACTATAAATTCGGCACGAGTGCCGCAGCGGTGCGCGCAGAGTGCAGCGATCTGCTCACCGCGATCAATGGCGCGCTGCAATCGATGGATCAGGACGGCACGCGCCAGAAGATCCTGACGAAGTACGGTGCATGGTCGCCGGAGCAAGCGGTGCTGACGAAGTAATCGCGCCGATCATGAGCGAGTTCTTCTTTACGCTGATTCCGCGCTACTTTCCGTTCCTGCTGAAGGGCGCGTGGGTGACGATCGAACTGTCGGTCATCAGCATGACGTGTGCGATTGCGCTCGGCCTCGCGGTCGCGCTAGGCCGGCTGTCGTCACGGCGCTGGCTTGACTGGCTGCTGCGCGCTTATGTCGAGATCTGGCGCGATGTACCGCTGGTGGTTCAGTTGCTGGTGATCTACTTCACGTTGCCGCAGGTCGGCTTGACCTTGCCGGGATTCTGGGCGGGCGTGCTTGGCCTCGCGCTGAACCTCGGCGCGTATCTTTCGGAAGTGTTCCGCGCAGCGATCCAGGCGGTAGACAACGGTCAGCGTGAAGCGGGGCTGACCATCGGCATGTCGCACACGATGATCTACCGGCGGGTGATTCTTCCTCAAGCGCTGAAGGTTGCGCTCCCCACGATCGGCGGCTATTTCATTTCGTTGCTGAAAGATTCGTCCTTGGTGTCGTTCATCGCGGTCAACGAATTGCTGAGGCACGGCACGATTGTGATCGCCGATACCTTCATGAGCATGCAGGTCTATCTGATGGTCGCGATCATCTACTTCGCAATGAGCTTTGCTGCCGCACGCGGCGTGCGATGGATCGAGCAGAAGTTCACCCCGGTACACCGCGGCGGCAAGCGCGTGTCGACACAGATTCCCGCAGGCAAGGCCGGCGCAACGAGCACGGAGCCCAATCTTGAAACCTGATCTGAACGGGAAGGCGAATCCTTCAACGTCTATTCTCGAAGTGCGCGCACTCGAAAAATCGTTCGGCGCGGTGCGGGTGCTCAAAGGCATCGACCTGCGTATCCGGCCCGGCGAGGTCAGTTTCTTCATCGGTCCGAGTGGCGGGGGCAAGTCCACGCTGCTCCGTTGCATCAATTTTCTGGACATGCCGACCGGTGGTGAAATCCATTTCGACGGCGAACGGCTTTGTCACCAGGATGGCGCCACGTTTCGCACGAAGCCGGAAGCGCAGTTGCGCATCGCACGGCGCAAGATGCCGATGGTGTTTCAGCAATTCAACCTGTTCGCTCATCGCACCGTGCTCGAAAACGTGATCGAAGGGCCGATCCACGTGCAGCGTCGCCAACGCGACGAAGTCATCAGCGAGGCCTCGGCGATCCTGCATCAGGTTGGCCTCGGCAATCGCCTTGGCTACTACCCAGACCAGTTGTCAGGCGGCCAGCGCCAGCGTGTTGCGATCGCGCGTGCACTGGCGATGAAACCGAAAGTCGTCCTGTTCGACGAGCCGACCTCGGCGCTCGATCCGGAGCTTGTCGCGGGCGTGCTCGACACGATTCGCACCCTTGCGGATGCGGGTTTGACGCTTGCCATCGTTACCCATGAGATGGCGTTCGCGCGCAAGCTCGCCGACACGATTCATTTTGTCGCCGACGGCGTCATTCTGGAGTCAGGCACCCCTGACTCGATTCTCGGCGCGACAGGAAACAGCCGCATCGCCGATTTCATTCGGGCAGTTGAGCGGTGAGCAGCGTGCAATGTCAATCACATACAAAGGAAACGGAGATGTCTGAAACCATTCAACAGCGCGTCGCGCGCGCGGTGACCGACGATCTGGTGCGGGCGTTTCGCGTCGACGGCGCGGTGTGCATTCGCAATATTTTCTCCGCGGATGAACTGGCGATGCTACGCGAGGCCATCGACCGCAACATCGCCCAACCGAGTCCGCGTGCAAAAGTGGCGAGCCGGCCGGACGATCCAGGCTGGTTTTTCGAGGACTTCTGCAACTGGCAGGATAACGACGGTTATCGGCGTTTCATCATGGAGTCGCCCGCGCCGAGCGTTGCCGGAGCGTTGATGGGCGGCGAAGCGGCCCGCTTCTATCACGACCATCTGCTGGTGAAGGAGCCGAACACGCGCCAGCGCACGCCGTGGCACCAGGACCAGCCGTACTACAACATCACCGGCGATCAGAACGTGAGCATGTGGATTCCCGTCGATCCGGTCGCGCGAGCGTCAACACTCGAATTTGTCGCGGGTTCGCATCGCGGGCCGTGGCTAATGCCGCGCACGTTCATTGCCAACGAGGCGAAGTGGTTTCCCGAAGGCAGCCTGACCGATTTGCCCGATATCGAAAGCAATCGCGACGCGTATCCGATCATTGGCTGGGAACTCGAACCCGGCGATATGGTGTGCTTTCATATGCTGACCTTGCATGCATCGGGCGGCGTTGGTGGCAACCGTCGGCGCCGCGCGTTTTCGCTGCGCTTTATCGGCGACGATGTCCGTCACCAGCCACGCCCGTGGCGCACCTCGCCGGAGTTTCCAGGTCTGCGCGAGACGCTCGCCGAAGGCGCGCCGATGGCGCACCCGCTGTTTCCGATCGTGTGGCGCGCAGAACAGGGACAGGTGGGCGCATGAGCGAAGCGAAAAGCGAGTTGGACGGCGCCGTGAAAAACGCACCGGTGCCCGCGCATATCCGTGCGTTGCCGCTCTATGTACCGGGCCGCTCCGAGCAATCGGTTGCGCGCGAATATGGTCTTGCGCGCATCATCAAGCTGGCGTCGAATGAAAATCCGCTAGGCTGCAGCCCGCATGTCGCGCAAGCGTTAGCCGAGCAGTTCAGCGGCGCGAATACCGCTCTCGCGCGCTATCCGGATAGCGATGCATTCGATCTGCGCAACGCGCTTGCCCACTATCATGGCGTGCCGGCCAACCACATCGCGGTGACGAACGGGTCCCACGAATTGATCGATCTGTGCGCGGCGTTGAGTCTGCGTGCCGGCACCGCCGGCCTCTATTCGCAGTACGCATTTCAGGCCTATCCGATCAGTATCAAGGCGCGCGGCGCTGCCGCAATTGAAGTGCCCGCGTCCGATTACCGTCACGATCCTGCCGCGATGCGCGCGGCGTTGACCCCTGCGACGCGCCTCGTCTACATCTGCAACCCCAACAATCCAACGGGTACGCTGCTGTCCCCGGCGGAGATCGAAGTCATTCTGGATTCGGTCGGTCCGGATACGCTCGTGGTACTCGATGAAGCGTATATCGACTACGTCGATCCCACGCTGCGGCCCGATTCGATATCACTGCTTGCGCGTTATCCGCAACTGGTCGTCGCGCGAACGTTTTCGAAGGCATACGGGTTGGCGTCGCTGCGAGTCGGCTACGGCATCATGCATCCCGATCTTGTCGATGCCATTGCTCGAATCCGCCCGACGTTCAGCGTCAATGCACTCGCGCAGCGCGCGGCATTGGCGGCGCTCGCCGATCGCGCGTTCCTGCAACGCACACAGAGCCTGAACCGAGCAGGCGTTACGCAAATCACCCAGGCGCTGGAGCGTCAGGGCATTCCATTCATCCCAACGCACGCGAATTTCATTACGATTGGCCTGAATGACGCAAAGACGGTGGCCCAACGGCTGCTGCAGGCCGGCATCGTGGTCCGGCCGCTCGGCGCATACGAACTGGACAACCTTATCCGTGTGACCGTCGGTACCGAAGAGGAAAATGATATGTTTCTGCGCGCATTGTTTGCGGCGCTTGAGCGAGACTGAAAGCGTAATAGAATCGGTGTCGCTCAATTCGGAATCGAAGGGTAGTACATATGGCTCAAAAACCCGGTGCGCCGTTTCAGCAGATCAAGGCCGTTGTGCGCGACAAGGTTCGTGCGGGCGAATGGGGCGTTGGCGAGCGCATCCCGTCGGAGATCGATCTGGCGACGGCGTTCGGGGTCGCACGCATGACGGTCAATCGCGCTCTACGCGAACTGACCGCCGAGGGCGAACTCGAACGCGTGGCCGGCGTCGGCACGTTCGTCGCCGAAGGCAAACCGCAGTCGAACCTTCTGATGATCGCCCATATTCGCGATGAGATTCGCTCGCGAGGGCACGAGTATGCCTGCAAGGTCATTACGCTCGTGCGCGAAGCCGCTTCGGTCGAGGTCGCTGCCGCGTTCGGGTTGCCGAGGAATACGCCGGTGTTTCATCTGACATGCGTACATCTGGAAAACGGGCGGCCCATTCAGTTTGAAGATCGGTATGTGAACCCCGCTGCTGCGCCAGATTTTCTCACGCAGGATTTCACGGCCGAGCCGCCATCGCAGTATCTCTACAACAACGTGTCCCACTACGAACTGGAAATCGAGCATATCGTCGACGCCTGTTTGCCGACGCCTGAACAGGCAGCGCTGCTCGAGATGCGAACCGACGAACCTTGCTTGATGCTGACGCGTCGCACCTGGACCGGCGGCACGCCGGTGACACTCGCCCACTTTGTGCATCCTGGCAAACGGTATCGGCTCGGTTCGCGCTTCAAACCGAATTCGATGCCGGGCCAGGGCTTGGCCAGGGGCCGCTGAGGGGCACACCCAGGCGTCAGTCGGGTTTGGGCTCGAGAAGCGCCAGTGCGGGCCGTACAACGCCCTCCAGCAGCGCACGTTCCGGCCTTGTCCGGGCAAGCACCCGTATGCCGAGATGGAGTCCTAGCAGCAGGCGCGCAAGATCATCAGCAGACTGGGCAGTCGAAATCTCGCCAGCCTGTTGACCCGCGTGCACACAGCGCCGGAAAAACGCTTCTACCGCCACCAGCACATTGGCGATCATCGTCTGGAAACCGGCATCGTGTGGTGCAACCTCAAGTGCCGAATTCACCAGCAGACATCCCTTACGATCCCTGTCGCTGACCGATCGCTCGACGATTTCCCGAAAGAATGCCTTGATGGCATCAAGAGGCGGCAGGCTCCGCTCGAATCTCGACACCCGGTCGCCGAAGCTATTTTCTATGTAGTGGGCCAGCGCCCGCTGAAACAACGAACGTTTGTCCCCGAACGCGTTGTAGAGGCTCGCCCCCGTAATGCCCATGCACTGCGCGAGATCGCGCACAGAAGTCGCCTCGTAGCCGTAGACCCAGAACTGGTGGGCGGCTGCATCGAGGACCGCATTTTCATCGAATTCCCGTGGTCGGACCATGCTTACTCCAGCCATCGCGCAACGTCTTCCCGGTCGGGATTGCAACGTCACACACGTTGCGATATTCTAAATCATCCGATCTAAAACAACCTGGAGCCATAGCAAACCTGCTTTGGTGCCGCACGACAGCCAGCACGCGCGCATCAGGCGGTCTGAGAACGCAACGCACAGGAACATCATGACCGTGTACTCCGCAGAGGAGCGTCTGAAAACGTTGTTCGTCTCGGGCCTGGCAGGCAACGCATCCGAGTACCGCTCGTTTTTGTCCGAACTGACGCGTCATCTGCGTGGCTATCTTCGCAAGCGGATTCCCCAGCTTCACGACGACGTCGAGGATCTCGTTCAGGAAATCCTGCTGGCCGTGCATAATGCACGTCATACATACCGGCCGGATGAGCCGCTGACCGCGTGGGTCCACGCGATCGCGCGCTATAAACTGATGGATTTCTTCAGAACGCGTGCGCGACGGGAGTCGCTGCATGACCCCCTTGACGAGCACGACGACATTTTCGCCGAGTCCGCCGACGAACCGACCGATGCCCATCGCGACATCGGGAAACTGCTCGATCACCTGCCGGACAAGCAGCGGCTCTCGATCGTGCACGTCAAGCTGCAGGGACTTTCAGTTGCCGAAGCTTCCCGCTTGACGGGGCTCTCGGAGTCGGCCGTCAAGGTCAGCATCCATAGGGGTCTCAAGGCTCTGGCCACGTACGTCCGGAGAATGGCATGAGAACAGATGACCTCGTCGGATTGCTCTCGACCGGCATAACGCCCGCAAAAAGCGGCACGGTGGCCCGTCGGTTCGGCATCTCATTGCCGATTGCCGCTATTGGCGCGACGGCGTTGATGGCTACCGTATTCGGCGTTCGCCCCGATCTGAGCGCCATCATCAAAACCGCAATCTTCTGGGAAAAGCTGGCGTTTCCGCTATGCCTCGCAATCGGCGCCCTGATTGCAACCGTCCGGCTGGCACGCCCCGGCGCCAAGGTCGGAACCGGATGGCCCATCATGGCAATACCGGTTGTAATCGTCTGGATTGCAGCCATAGCGGTGCTCGTCAGCGCCGCACCGCAAGACCGGTTGCCCGCGATACTCGGGCAGTCCTGGCGCGCATGCCCGTTCAATATTCTTCTGCTGGCCGTTCCGGGCTTCTTTGCCATCTTCTGGGCTGTCAAAGGACTGGCGCCGACCCGTCTACGGCTCGCCGGCGCCATCTCGGGTCTGCTCGCAAGCTCGATCGCCACGGTCGCGTACTGCTTTCATTGCCCCGAGATGAACCCTGCGTTCTGGAGCATCTGGTATGTGGTCGGCATGCTGCTTCCGGCCGCGCTCGGGGCGGTGCTGGGTCCCAAACTGCTTCGGTGGTGAATTCCTGGGCAGCTCGTTGATCGGGCGGCTTGATTTCGTTGCTTCGCAGGTCGAAAGCAAAAAAAAGATGACTTGCCTGTAACCGGACGTCTCCAGTCCACGAATTAGAGGATGTATCCAGCACGGGTACTCCTCTATCTCAACTTCTGGAGAAATTCCATGTCCGCTAAAGCCACTGTCAGTTCCGCCCTCCTCGCCGGCGTAGTCGCGAGCCTGCTCGCATCCGTCGCCCACGCTGCACCGCTGACGAGCGCGGAGGCAAGCGCCGCTGTCGCCGCTCACAAGGAAAAGTGCTATGGCGTCGCCCTGAAAGGGCAGAACGATTGCGCCGCCGGTCCTGGCACCACGTGTCAAGGTACGTCCGCAATGGATTTCCAGGGCAACTCATGGAAGTTCGTTCAAGGTGGCACCTGCACGAGCATCGCCGTGCCGGGTGGCGGCCATGGCTCCCTCACTGCTCTGAAGTCCTGATCCGGCAAACGACGACAGGAAAGGGGGCGGCCATGACCGATTTCACCCGAACAACGCCAGCCGGAATCGGCGAGCGCGGCTGCCCCTCCAGTGTGACCGCTGCGGAACGGCAGTTTGTCGGCACCAGTTTCAAGCATGAACATCTTGCCGCGATTCTCGCGGACGGACTGAAGGACGGCTTCTTCGAAGTCCACGCTGAAAACTATATGGGCGCTGGCGGTCCCCCGCATCGGGCGCTAGCGGCTATCCGCGAGAACTACCCGATCTCTATTCACGGCGTGTGTATGTCGATCGGCGGCCCTCATGCGCTGGACGCGGCTCATCTCACGCGCTTTCGCGATCTGATTGCACGCTACGAACCCACGCTAGTGTCCGAGCATCTCGCGTGGTCCTCACATGGCGGAACGTTTTTTAACGACCTCCTGCCTTTGCCTTACACGAAAGAAACGCTCGAGCATGTGTGCGCACACATCGACCAGGTTCAGCACGCGATCAAACGCCCCATTCTTCTTGAGAACCCGTCGACTTATGTCGCTTTCGAGTCGTCGACAATGAGCGAAACCGAATTCATCCGTGCTGTCGTTCAACGCACCGGATGCGGCCTGCTACTGGACGTCAACAACGTTTTCGTTTCGGCAATCAATCATGGTTTCTCCGCCGCAGCGTACCTCGACGCATTGCCGCTTGAAGCCGTGGGCGAAATACACCTGGCCGGGCACAGCGAGCAACGCGACGACGAAAACGAACTGCTGCTTATCGATAGCCACGACCGCGCCATCTCCGACCCAGTCTGGAATCTTTACAGGCATGTCGTATCGAGGATTGGCCCCAGGCCGGCACTGATCGAATGGGATAGCAATCTTCCCGCATGGCCCGTGTTGCGGGATCAAGCAACGACAGCACGGCAAATCATGGCGGAGCACGGGATGTCACTCGCGCGGGAACTCATCAGCCATGAAGCCTGAAAATCATTCATGCCAGTACGCCACGGCGTTTGCGCCGGGACTGATCGACCCAGCGATCGCAGCGCCTGAAGAGCTGGTGGCTGCACCAGGGAAGCGTGTCGTCAAGCGCTACAACATTTATCGGAACAACGTCACGGTCAGCCTCATTGATGCACTGGCAGCGATCTACCCGGCTATCCAGCGCATCACTGGCGTCGACTTCTTCAGGGCGATGGCCCGTTTCCATGTTCGCGCGACGCCGCCTGTTTCGCCGTTACTGTTCGAGTACGGGCGGGATTTTCCTGCCTTCATCGAGTCCTACGAATACGCCCGCGAGATGCCATGGCTTGCGGACACGGCGCGCATCGAGCGCGCGTGGCTGGATGCCTATCACGCGGCGGACCTGCCTGTGCTTGCTGCCGAGGCGCTAGGAGATATCGAGCCCGCGTCGTTGGCCGGGCTGCGCTTCAGGCCGCACCCTGCGGCGCGGATCGTGCGTTCAGCCTATCCGGCCGTTGCCATCTTCGCGATGAATCGCACGGATGGTCCTGTTTCCCCGCTACGGTCGAACGAACCTGAGGATGCACTCGTGACGCGACCGGAGCAGGACGTCATCGTCTCGCGCCTGCCGGCGGGAGGTGCAACGTTCCTTATCGCCCTTCTCGCGGGCGCGTCACTAGGCGAAGCAGTCGCGACTGCATTTGAAGAAACCTCTTCCTTCGATCTCCAGGCCAACATGGCAGGGATGATCTCGGCTGGCGTTTTTTCCGCCATTCAACATGGAGATTGATCAAGATGACACCGGACACACAACAGGCAAAACTGCCCTTTCCAGGCGTGGTGATATCCGCGATTGGTGCGGCGAAGCGGCTGATCCAACATCTCGCGCAACCGTGGCTCGTTCAACTCGTGCTTCGGATTGCGCTGGCCGTACCGTTCTGGAAATCGGGCATTCTTAAATGGCACGGCTTCCTGCAACTGAACGACACGGCAATCGATCTGTTCACTCAGGAGTTCCAGTTGCATCTGCCAGGCGGCCCCTACCCGTTTCCCGCTCCGGCCGTGTTTGCATTTCTGTCGGGCTGCGGTGAGGTGACATTCCCGGTGTTGCTCGTGCTGGGCTTCGGAACCCGGTTCGCCGCAGCCGGCCTGATTCTGATGACGTGCATCATCGAGCTGACGGTGCCGGACGGCTGGCCTATCCATCTCACCTGGGTAGCCATGGCATTGGGAATTGCCGCTTGGGGACCAGGCCGGATATCCATTGACTATCTGCTGGGTGACAGGTCGTTCAGGCCCTGACCCGAAGTTTTCGTCGAATCCTTGGGCCGCTCCCCACTGAACAACATGAGAACTTCGGATCTGATAATTAGGCTGACTAATGGTCTTACGACGATTGAGCCGAATTCCGTTTCGAAGAGACTTAATCGGTCGCTAAGCGTGGGGCTTGCCGGCAGCATGGCGATGCTGGTGGTCATTTACGGCATCCGCAGCGACATGCCGGAATTGCTGTTGACGACGATGTTCTGGATACGGCTCGCGTTTCCGGTAGCAACACTCATCACCGCATTGCAACTCGCCGGGCGTCTCGGACGTCCCGGCGTGCCCGTCAAGCTCGCATGGTTCGCAGTCGCACTACCCTTCATTGCCATGTTGCTGGTTGCCTCGTTCATGCTGATCGCGACTCCACCAGGCTATCGCCTGGCGCTGATGCTGGGCACAACATGGCGAGTCGCCACTGCGAATATCGTGCTGCTTTCCCTGCCTTCACTTGCCGCCGTGATGCATGGCATGAAGGGCCTCGCCCCTACCCGCCTTGCACTGGCGGGTGCCGGCGCCGGGTTGCTCGCCGGTGCGCAAGGCTCGCTCGTGTACTCGCTTTACTGCTCAGAGATGTCCGTACCGTTCTGGGGTACCTGGTACGTACTGGGCATTGTCATAACCGCTGGTCTAGGTGCTGTATTTGCTCCGCTCTACTTGCGGTGGTAGTCCGGCGAGGGCCCGAAGCGAAATCGCGTCGCAGGAAAGCCGGCTTTTTTTTGATCAATACGGATTGGACGTGCTGACTGGGCACAGAGTCAACGCTTGCTGCAATATTGCGCTGTGGACACGCATTTCCGCCGCACATCGATCCCTGCGAAGTTGAACGTCGGCTATGGAGAAGGCAACTCTAAACCCCGGCCACCTCGGAAGATCACCTGGCGCCAGCGCCGCCCGTAGTCCGGCAACTGGCTCCCGCGGATAAACAATTCGCCTCCGGAGGTCATATACTGGTTACGTCTGCCTGCTGTCTGTGGTGCGGTTGTGGCATTCGTTCGCATAACTACTCGAGCAGTATCAGCGCGTTCGACGAGGGAAGACTCACGGCGTTGTGCCCGCCTCGCGTCGAACCTTAGGTGGCTGAGCGGTGTGCGCGCGCATGTTCTTTTTGTCAGACAGACGACCCGTAAGCTCCTGGACCGAGCTTCACCTCACTTGCCTGTTTGGACAAAGCCATGCTGACAATCGACGACATCCGGGCGATTCCACTGTTCTCAACACTCCCCGACAACGAACTGGAACATCTCGCGCACACGTGCGCGGACCTCCATCTGTGCGCGGGCGAATTCGCGGTCCATGAAGGTGGAGAGCGCGCGCTGTACGCCGTTCTGACCGGCAAGATGGAAGTCATCAAGACGTTCGACGGTATCGAGCGCACGCTGGGATGGCGTCTGCCCGGCACCATCTTTGGCGAAGTGCCGCTCGCGCTGAGTTCGCCGTTTCCGGGCGCCTATCGGGCCGCGGAGCCATCGCGTGTCATGCGCGTGGACGCCCAGCGTTACTACGTACTTGCTGCCGCATCGCCGGAAATTGCGTTGAAGATGGGCGCCCTCGCGCGCGAGCGCATCGGCGGACTGCAGGGACTCTCCGCCGAGCCACCCAAGCCCCGCGTGACCATGGTTGGCAATCGCTGGGACACCGCTTGTACCGCGTTGCGTCAGTTCCTGGCCCGCAACCAGATCAGTTGCGACTGGATGACGCCCGATGCGTCCGAACTGCCGGCGCGCTGGCCTGGAACCTGTCCGTCAGAGGAGGATTGCCCGGCGTTGCGGCTGATCGACGGGACGGTGCTGAGCCGACCTACGACACGGGAGCTTGCGGAGTTGCTGGGTCTGCAGACACAGCCTCGCCTTGCCGAATACGACACGATGATCATCGGTGGCGGGCCGGCCGGTCTCGCTGCGGCCGTGTATGGTGCGTCGGAAGGCTTGCGCACCGTGGTGGTGGAGCGCGAAGCGCCAGGCGGGCAGGCCGGAACTTCCTCACGTATTGAAAACTACCTCGGCTTTCCCAACGGTGTGTCGGGCGACGAACTCGCGAGCCGTGCACTGCAGCAGGCAAGGCGGCTGGGTGCAGAGATTCTGGTGACACGGTCTGTTACTCGAATCGATGTCGATGGGCGTAACGTTCACCTCGACGAAGGCGACGTCATCCGGGCGCGAACGATCATTCTTGCGACTGGCGTCACGTGGCGCCGCCTCGCGATCGACGGCTTCGACCGGTTTATCGGTAAAGGCATTTACTACGGCGCCTCGCGCAGCGAAGCGAGCGCGACTCACGGACTCGATGTCTATCTGATTGGCGGTGGAAACTCGGCCGGCCAGGCCGCTTTGTATTTTGCCAATCATGCACGCATGATTACGCTCGTCTTACGAGGCGATTCACTTGAGAAGAGCATGTCTCGCTATCTGGTCGAGCAGCTTCGCGGGAAGTCGAACGTAGCGGTGCAACTGCGATCGGAAGTTGTCGGCGCACACGGCGATACCCATCTGACAGCGATCGACGTACGCGATGGGTTGAGCGCAGAAGTGAGTCGGCACGACTGTGGCGGATTGTTCGTGTTCATCGGCGCCGACGCAGAGACCGAGTGGTTGCCGGAGGAAATCGCACGCGACGTCCGCGGATATGTTCTGACCGGCGACGACGTCGTCAAGGCGGGACGCTGGTCCCATAGCCGGGATCCCTACCTCCTCGAATCGAGTGTTCCCGGCGTGTTTGCCTGTGGGGATGTGAGATTGAGCCCGGTCAAGCGGGTCGCTTCAGCGGTCGGTGAAGGCAGCATGGCGATCGCGTTCGCCCACAAATATCTGCAGCACGACGCCAGACAGCATTGAGTGCCGCCTTGAGTGCCGCAGTGAGGCGAATGGGTGCAACCGGCCATCTACGGTCGATAGCCGTTAGCCGGCTGCCAAAGAAGTGTCTGGGGCGATATGCGCGGAAGCGCACAGAGTCATCTGAATCGGGTCCATACTCTGTTCGGTGCAGCAGACAGATCTCCACCGGACATTCGCGAGCCGTATTTCTGCATGTCCTTCACACACCCCAGCTCGACGAGCAATGGGGGAATGATCGCTCACAACACCAGGTCGACATCGGGGCCCCGCGCTACTCCGCGGAAAGCAACTTTACGCAATCAGGTGCCACCGATGCGTCTTCGAGCCATCAAATATGCGCTGACTCTTGCCTGCGGGTGCATCGCTGTCGCCAATGTACTTGCCGCCGATGCTGCCGGCGTCGTGAAGACCCTTAAAGGCACGGTGCAGATCGAACGGACTGGAGGAAGTTCGGGTGCGGCCATCGGCAGCGAGGTTTACGGCAGCGATCGCATAGTGACCGGCCCGGAATCTTCCGTCGGAATCACGCTGCGTGACGCCACCCAACTCTCTGCCGGCGCCAACACCATCCTCGAGCTCAACAAATTCGCGTTCAACACCACGACCCATGACGGGGTGCTCGACGCCTCCATCAAACGCGGTTCCCTGGCTGTTATTTCCGGGAAGTTGGCGAAGGCGAATCCGGATGCGGTCCGTTTCAGCACGCCGACTACCACGCTAGGCGTGCGCGGCACCGAATTCATCATCGAAGTCGGCGATAAATAAAGGGGAGGTGGCACGTTGAAGGCTGCAATTCGACATCACGGGCTGGCCTTTGCCGCGGCATGCGTCCTGCTGCCTTTCTTCGCCGGGTGCAGCACGCCGGACAAAATTATTCTATTGCCGGATCCTGATGGCAAAGTCGGAGCAGTCATTGTCCACAGCGCCACCGGAGAGCAGAAAATAGACAAGGCCTACGCCGGGGTCGACGTCACCAAGGGCGGCGCCATCGAAAAAACGATGGGTAGCCAGGCCACCGTGGAGACACGATATGGCGCACTACTTGAGGCCCGGCCGCCTCGTCCCCAGGCGTTCACGATCTTTTTTCTCTTTGATTCCGCCACCGAATTGGCCCCTGAGTCGTCAGCCACGGTTAAACAGCTAAAGGCCGTCCTCGCGACCTGGCCCGCGCCGCAGCTCGTGGTGGTCGGTCATACTGACCTGGCGGGTTCTCAGGAATTCAATGACCAACTCTCCATGCAGCGGGCGAAGACGGTTGCAGCGTTCCTGATCAAGCAAGGCATTCCTGCCCAGCAAATAGAGACCGCGGCCCGGGGCAAACGCGAGCCACTGGTGCCCACGGCAGATGGTGTTCCCAATCGCATGAACCGGCGCGCAGTCATCACAATCCAATGATCCGCGCCAGTCATCGGCGCTGAATGGCCTTTCCGTCGATGAAACGCTATTTCGACCCATGGCACGCCCGGATCAGGAATCTGCTGAAGGTGGCCCAGGGGCGTCCGGTGGCACTGGTGGTGTTGTTCGGCCTGAGCCTGCTCAACCTGTGCAGCGAATGGCCGAGCGATATAGCACGTCCCGCTTTCGTAGACACGCTCGATGAGACGCTTCCCGACTCCTTTAAAACAGCCCGGCAAATTCTGTTCGATCAGTATCAACGTCACTACCCACGGATTCCGACGGCTCAGCCGGTGACCATTGTCGAGATTGATGAAGAGACGCTCGCAACCACCGGTCAATGGCCCTGGCCGCGAAATCGACTCGCGAGCCTGATCGATGCCATCGCGGCACTGAAACCGCTGGCTATCGGTCTCGACATTTACATGCCGGAGCCGGATCAGACTTCTCCCGACAAGGTGGCTGGCAATCTGCCGGAAACGGCTGCGGCGCTGGCCGCCGGCTTGCGGGCCCTGCCCAGTCACGAAGCCATTCTCGCGAGATCGTTGCGCGCAGCGCCGACCATACTGGGTGCCGCGGCGCTCGATCATGCTGCTTTCGGCACCCGCACCGATCTGCGAAGCGCGCCGATCCGCGTTCACGGCACCGACCCACTGGGCTACGTGCAGCGTTTCGACTATGTTCTCGGCAGCCTGCCGGAACTGCAGGCCGCGGCCCACGGGCAGGCAATGCTGAGCGTAGCGCTCGAACAAGGCGTAGTCCGGCACGTTCCGCTCGTCACGGGGTTGCGGGAGAAACTGGTCCCCGGTCTGCCGATGGAAATGCTCCGCCTCGCCACGGATTCATCGGCGATTGACGTCTTTGCGGATACATCGGGCGTGCAAGCGGTGGGGGTCGCCGATGTGCTGGTGCCCACGCAGCCCGGAGGGGACATCTGGCTGCATTTCGCGTCTATCCGGTCGACGCTGAGCCGCTACGTGTCGGCACGGGACGTCATGCAGAGAATAGTCGACCCGGAACGGATCCGGGACAAACTGGTGCTGGTCGGACTGACCGGCGCCGGCGTGACTGACATGCGCACGACGGCGCTAGGGGAACTGGTGCCGGGTATCGAGATTCAGGCGCAGGTCATCGAGACGATTGTCGAGGGACGGTTTCTGCGCCGCCCCACCTGGCTGAAATGGGCAGAATGCGCCTTCATCATGACGTTCGGGCTGCTGATCATCTGGTATGTGCCTCGCCCCCAATCCCGCTTCGCGGCGCTCATCAGAGCCGTCCCCAAGGGCGTCGCCGCTCTGGGTATAGGCCTGCATCTGCTGAATCTTCTGTGCTGCTTCTTTATTTTCGTGCGCTTCGGACTGCTCGTCGATGCAGCCTCGATTTTCATTATCCTGTCCGCGGTCATGGGCTGCTTCCTGTCACCCGCGTTACTCCGTGTAGAGGAACCCGATTGATTTCCGGAAAACCAACCAAATAACTTCCGTTTTGGGTCGTTCAAGCGATCAAACCTACATTATTTCGCTGGCCTGTTACCCAAATAACTTCCGCCATCGCAGGAGCGCGACCAAGCCAGCAGTTTCAAGACGGCTTTGAACAGTCCCAGTCAACAACGTCTAGGCGAGCGTCCCGAATTCGGCTTGGGGCGTTCGTCCCGTCGACGAGGATGCGGCCGCTCCAGTCGATACCCTTGAGCGCCTCCGGCGCATCCGCCCAATTCGTGGCGAGGATCGCCACATCGCATTCCGCAGCGTCCTGCCTGGATCCTGCGCTGGCGGCCGGACCCAGATCGGCGACGAGCCCCGCTAACGCCTCCGGCCCCCGCGAACTGGACAGGACGACCTCATGGCCCGCACCGAGAAAATGACGACCTATGGTCGTAGCCATGCGACCGGCGCCGATGAACCCAACTTTCATGACCATTTCTCCGAGATCAACCGACGACTCGAGCAGCCGCGGCCGATGCAATCACTTCGCCGAACGCCTCCACCGCCGTCTCGCCTGACGTTCCAGCGCGCGCCGATCCGGCGAGTACGATGTCCAGATCTGTAATTCCGATGAACCCCAGCACCTGACGGAGGTAGCTGCTGGCGTGATCGTAGCCTTCGATCGGAGAGCCAGGACTGAAATCACCCCCGCTCGCAAGAATGACGGTGGCCTTCTTGCCGGTTAGCTGCCCGACATTGTCGACAACCGTGACGCCAACCCGGACGATATGGTCGATGTAGGCCTTCAGCACCGCCGGGATGGTGAAGTTGTACATCGGTGTGGCGATGATGATGCGATCAGCTGCTCGCAACTCGGCGACCAAATCGTTGGAAATCTTGATGGCCGCAGCGCTCTCCGGCGAATGTTGCTCCGGGGGCGTAAACGCGCCGCCAATCCATGGCAGATCGACAAACGGCAGATTGGTCTTCATCAGATCGCGTTCAATGGCTTTGCCGCCGGGGTGTGCGGCCAGCCATTTCTCGACGAACACCGCCGAGAGCTTGCGGGAGGTCGAGTATTCGTGGCGAGGGCTTACCTGTATCGCGAGAAGTGTCGGCATTTCGATCTGTTTCCTATCAGCTTTGAAGCGTCGCCCAAGTGGGCTTGCGTGATACGCAAGATAGGGAAAGTGAATCATCTTGAAAACTGACAAAATATCGCTTCTATCCATCTAAGGAGTAGATGAGGTGCTCGACACCGTCTCAATCAACCAACTTCACACCTTCGTCGCGGTGTGTGAGGAGATGAGCTTCACTGGCGCGGCCCGCCGGCTTCGGCGAGCCCAATCCGCCGTTAGCCACGCGATCTCCGCCTTGGAAACCGCGCTAGGCCTGGAACTCTTTCAGCGAGATGCCCGGAAGGCCGAGCTCACCGTTGCAGGACGGGGCCTTCTTCCTGACGCGCGAGCCGTGATTGCACGTATGGAAGAGATGAAGAACCGGGCGAAGTCGATGTCGGCGGAAGGCGTGCCGAGCCTCTCGATCGCCGTCGATACGTATTTCCCAAGGGGGCGCCTGATCGACTGCCTGCGTGCACTCGAACGCGAATCGCCAACGGCCGCCATTAGCCTGCGCATGGTCACCATGCAGGGTGGTGAGGCGCTGGTACTGGCAGGCAGCTGCTCGCTCGCGATTACCGTTTCAGACGTGCCCGAGATCAAGAAAGGCGCGATCGAGAGGCACTGGCTTTGCGAAGCAGAGATGGTCACCGTGTGTGCGCCGACCCATCCGTTAGCGAATATCGAGCGGCCAATCTCCCGCGAACAATTTGGTCAGCATGTGCAGTTGGTGGTGACAGACAACCAGCCGGGTGCAGAGAAGATCCAGATGGGCGTAGCAGGAGAGCGCCAGTGGCTCGTCAACGACCTCGGCGCGAAACGTGACCTTCTGATTTCGGGGCTCAGCTGGGGCCACATGCCTGCGAACCTGGTCGCTGAAGACCTGGCTGTTGGTCGTCTGGTCGAGCTTCGTCGCCGAGCATGGCACCTCCGCCCTCTTGTGTTTGTCCTCTCGCGCATGCGCGGCAGCGAGCTTTCTCCGTTTGAAGAGCGTGCCGTGCAGCTTCTGGCGGATCGGGCGATGTCAGACTCTTCGCAATATCCTTGAGATCGGACATTCAGTCCCGCGCGCGGCCAAATTCGGCTTGAGCGCGTTCCAGTTCAGCGCCATAGGTCAGCGCCCAAGTTTGCACCCATTGGGGAGGTCGACATGAAGTTGGTACCGGGATCTGTCAGGGCTTCACGAACCGATAGGCGAAGCGATCGGTCTCGCCCTTGATCGCAGGATCGAACACCTTGATCGAGTGCGGATCGTCCTTGTTCGCGAGCATGGTGCTTTCCGCGTCCAGTACGAAGCCGGCGGCCTCCACCTCCTCGCGAACGGACGCAGGCTCGATCCGATGCAGCGACTGGGCGTCGCTCGTGCCCTGCCCGACGGCGGCGGCGTGGTCCACGATGACGTAGTACCCGCCGGGCTTGAGCTGCTCGTAGACCACTCGATTGAAGTGGGCCGCCGTCGCGCCCCTGGCCTGCATCAGCGGTGTGTGGAGATCGTGATAGAACAGATGCAGCCAGAGGACATCCGCTGGTTGCGTGACCTTCGGCATCGCGATGAGATCCGCCGAGACGGCTTCCACGTTCTCTCGACCCGGCTCCGTTGCAAGCGTCCGCATGCGGCCGACCGGATCGTTCTTGAAGTGGGCGACTTCGGCCGGTACGAAGCTGTAGACCCGTCCTTTGGGTCCCACGATGTCGGAGAAGAGACGGGTCCAGTCGCCGTCGCCTGGGTAAACGTCGATGACGGTGGAGTCCGCACCGACTCGTGCAAACCGGATCAACTCGGATAGCTTGGGTTGGTCGTACATAGAGATTTCCTTTACGGTTGGGTATTCGACGAGCGCGCGGCATGCGAGGGGACGATCCACGGCTGATCCACCGTCTATCCCGACCCGATGGCCGCAGATGGCCAGCGCTACGCCGGCCCGGACATGTCCCTCTGCGAGGCCCGCGCCAGTGCTTGCGTGTCGATGTACTCCCGGATGCTCGTCAGTTTGCCGTCACGGACCGTGATGGCGAAGATCCAGTTGTCCTCGAACGTCTTGTTCGTGGCTTTGATCGTCCCCCTGGCGAAGCCGACGACCACGACCCTGTCTCCTTGCGCGATGAACTCCCGGGGTTCCGTGGACGTTTCTATCGACTTGGATGCGGTCTCAAGCAAATCCGCCAGCCCCGAGTGTCCGTGGCGCGTTCCGGCCAACGGCCAGTCCTCGCCCGGAATGATCCACTCGATGTCTTCGGCGGCCAGCGCCAGCAGACCCTTTCTGTCGCCGCGGCCGATCGCGGCGAAGAAGTCCTTCACGGTCTGGACGTTCTTATCGGTACTCATCGGATTTTCTCCATTTCTCTCGGATCGGGTCGCGCGCGAAGTGTCTCAATCAGGCTCGCCGTCAATATCCGTCGCCCCTATCGGCCTGTCGTCGGTCACGTCGATCAAACGCCTCAACAAGCGCCCGGCCGATATTGCAGAAACGTGGTCCCAAGACTGGCGCGGCTTGTGGGCCAGCCACCGGAGCGCGCCGGGGTCAGACCTGCGCCATGCCTCCATCGACGGCGAGATCCACACCCGTGATGTAGGAACTTTCATCGGAAGCGAGGAACGTGACTGCCGCCGCGATTTCCTCGGGCATGCCTCTGCGGCCCATCGGGATCTGCGCGGTGAACTGTGCGACTGCCTGCTCGGCCTGTTCAGCGGTAAGGCCTGTCGTCGTCGCCAAGGCCGGGGTGTCGATCGCTCCGGGACTCATGGCATTCACGCGGATCTTGCGGTCTTTCAATTCCATAGTCCAGCCGCGCGCGAAGTTGCGTACAGCCGCCTTACTCGCGGCGTAAGCAGTAAATCCCGGAAGCCCGAGCACGTTTGAGACCGAAGAGTTCAGGATGATCGAACCGCCGTCTCTGAAGAGGGGAAGGGCCTTCTGCACCGTAAAGAACATTCCCTTCACGTTCACGTCGAAGGTCTGGTCGAAATGGCCCTCGGTAGCTACCGCGAGCGGCGCGATTGTCCCTGCGCCCGCGTTCGCGAAGAGAACGTCAATGTGACCATGCTTCTCTTTCACCACGGCATAGAGCCGGTCCAGATCTTCCAGGCTCGACACGTCGCCCACGACCGTCGTAACGTTTCTCTCGATGGCGGCGGCGGCCTCCTGCAGCTCTTTCTCTCGCCGCCCGGTGATCACGACGTGCGCACCTTCTTCCACGAAGCGCCTGGCTGTGGCCAAGCCAATCCCGCTGCTTCCGCCCGTGATGACTGCAACCTTACCTTCCAATTTCTTCATGATCTTTCGCCTTTCGTTTGAGGTGTCAGCAGCGCCGCTGTTCCCATGGGTACAAAGGCGCTGTATCATTTGGACCACCGATCCAGATCCTGATTCGCAGCATCCGGACCAGTGATCCAAATATACGGATCAGCGATCCGTTTGTCAAGGAACCCCATGCGAGCCGACGCCCAAAAAAATTACAGCCATCTACTTGCAGTCGCGCACGACGTTGTCGCCGAGCACGGTGTCGACGCGTCGATGCGAGATATCGCCCGCCGGGCTAGCGTCGGGTTGGCGACACTGCTGCGTCATTTCCCGACGCGAGAAGCCTTGTTCGACGCGTTGTTGTGTACGAATCTGGACGAACTGACGCGGAAGGCAGGCGAACTCGAAACGTCGAACTCACCTGACGAAGCGCTCGTGTCCTGGTTTCGCGAATGGATCGCATTTGCCCAAAGCTATAGGGGCGTTGTCGCCCTGATGGCGGCAGCTCATACCAACCCGGACTCCGCGCTTTACGCTTCATGCGCAGCCGTGCACTCAGCGAGCGCACGGCTGCTGCTGCGTGCCCAAGCCGAAGGGACGGCACGTGCCGATATGAACGGGGACGACATGTTCGGCTTGATGGCGGCGCTCGGCTGGCTTGTCGATCTGCCCTCATTCGCGCCACGGGCAGATCATCTTGTTCACCTTATTACGAGCGCCATCCTGACAAACTGGCCCAGCAACGATGTCAAAAAGAAAGGCGTCAAAAAGGCAGTGCGCTGAGTCAGATCGGGCTAGAAGGATTGGTGGAGATCACTCGAACTTGACCAAGTCCTTGAAGATCAGTTGACCCCAGCTATTGCCGCGCGCCTGCACAAGCAGTCCACCTTCTGAAAGTCCACCAAGTTTGATCGGCGCGAAGCCGAGTTTTTCTGCAAGCGCACCAATCTCCGCTGCGGCACTGTCATCGTCGCTCGCCAGGAACACGACTCTCCTGCCGCCATGCACGGCCGGGTCTTGGGCAAGGGTCGCCGCGACCAAATGATTGAAACCCTTGACCAGCCGGCCGCCCCTGAAACCCTGCGCGATGAACCTCGACGAAGGTTGCCCTCCCAGTTCCTCGGGGGACACCCCGTAGGCATTGGTCACATCGACGACGATTTTCCCTTGCCAATTGGGCAGCGCTTTCGCGACTTCCTGATGCGACTCGAAACGGACGGCCAAAAAGAGGATGTCCGCCTTGACGGCTTCGGCCAGGGTCTTGGGAATGACCGTGGACCCGATCGCAGCCGCATCAGACGCAAAGCTTGCCGGGTCGCGCGTGGTGGCAATGGACACTTCGATGCCGTTGCGGGCAAACGCCTTGGCGAGCGCCTGACCAATCTTGCCGAAGCCGATGATGGCGTAGCTCATGTGCCTCTCCTTCCGCGTCAGAGTTGCGCCAAGCCGCCGTCAACGGCGACCTCACTAGCGGTCATGAAGCTGCTGTCCGACGACGCGAGGAAGGCGGCTGCCGCCCCAATCTCTGACGGATCAGCCATGCGCTGAAGCGGAGTCATCGCACCGTAGGCCTTCTGGCCCTCCTCGCCCAACGCCTCCTTGGCAAGTTCGGTCGCTGTCGCCCCGGGCGACAGCACATTCACCCGGATGCCGGTGCCCTTAAGATCCTCCGCCCAAGTCTTCGCCAGGTTGCGCACTGCTGCCTTGCTCGCGCTATAGGCAGTGAATCCCGGGGCACCCGTGGTGCCGGCGCTCGATCCGGTCAGGATGATCGAACCCCCCGGGCTCATCAGCTGCAGCGCCTTCTGAACCGTGAAGATCGTCCCTTTCACGTTGGTGTCGAATGTTTCGTCAATGTGCTTGGCGGTGATCTGGCCGAGCGGAACCGGGCTTCCCGTCCCGGCGTTGGCGAAAACGATGTCGAGGGTTCCGCGCTCCGCCTTCACCGCCGCGTAGAGACGGTCGAGGTCGGCCTCATCCGAGACCGAGCCCTTCACCGCGCGGGCATTGGGCCCGAGCTCGGCCACGGCGGCGTCGAGCGCTTCCTGCCGGCGGCCGAAGATGAAGACGAAAGCGCCTTCCTCGATGAAACGCTTTGCTGCGGCAAAACCGATGCCGGTAGCACCGCCGGTGATCACGGCGGTCTTTCCATTCAGTCTGGTCATGTCATGCATCCTTCGTTGAGGTGTACAGAAGCAGGGACCTGCTTACTTGAAGTAAGTATGCTGTTCTGATAACCTGACGACAAGTATGCACTTTTAGGTAAGTATCAAAAAATGACGACGCCACCTGAAATCTGCGACACCGGCTGCGGGCTCAATGCCACGCTCCGTATCATCTCGGGCAAGTGGAAACCGCTGATCCTGTTTTTCCTGCGCGACGGCCCGAAGCGCTATGGCGAACTCAGGCGCCTGGTCGAGGGCGTCAGCGACAAGGTGCTGATCCAGCAGTTGAAGGATCTCGAAGCTGATCGCGTGCTGGCGCGCAACGACTACAAGGAGGTGCCGCCTCGCGTGGACTACGCGCTGACCCCGCTTGGCCGCAGCTTGGCCGAAGCGATCATCCCGCTGTGCACTTGGGGAACCGAACACGCGGTGGAAATGGCAAGCATCTTCGCCGCGCGTGATGCCTTGCCCTAGTCGGGTGCTCAATCAGCCAATCGCTGGGCCTCGTTGTCCTCCAATCCCCAAAGACACACTGCCGCCTCGCGCTGTGGCGGCGAGTTGCTGGCCCAGCCGCTCTTCGATTACCGGCCGCCACGGCACCAGGCATGAATCCCATGCCGTCGTCCAGCATCGCGTAGCGTCCGCTGTCCACCTTTTCGCCGTGGGCGATGGTATAGACATAGACGGCTCTGGTGCAAACAGGTGGTGAAGCCGAGACGTCTCCAATATATAAGGATGCCTTATTTATTTAACAGGATGGCGTTCCAGACGGCAGGTGCAGCAGCATCCTTGAGCCCCTTATTACCTGAAGACCGACCTCGACCGTGCAAAGCTGCTAGTACGGCCCGCAGAGGCAATTAGCGTAATAGGATTTCCCTTCGGATTGTCTTCCACTGGTCGCTTTCCTATATGGGCCACTGGATTCATGGCGCAGGAATTGGGGATCGTAACGCCGGATAACCAAACCTTTCTCATTGACTGTCGCACTCGGCAAGGGCAATCGGGCTCACCTGTGATTGCCTATAGAGCAGATGTATTCACATACCTCAACGACAGCGGGCGGGTTTCGACCACAATGGCTGCGGGGACTGTTAAGTGGGAATTTCTCGGGATCTACTCAGGAAGAATAAATTCTGAGTCGGATCTTGGGCGTGTCTGGCACGTTAGCGCGATAGAAGAGGTTTTAGCCGCCGCCGAAGCAGCTATACCCAAGCCTTTGGACACGCTCCCCAAGCCAAACTGAATCGCCTCGGCTTTCGAGCGGGGGGCGGTTGGTTTAAGCTAAGACCGTAGGAAGAGCAAGTTTGGGAACGACTGCTTTCGGGAAAATCAAGAGACCGCTCAGGGTCGAACGGTTGCTGCCTGACGCGGAACAGGCCGCAACCGGCCATTCATCCGCAATGCCAGCTAGCACCGAACGTCGGCTAAGGCCGACCAGCGGACTTCTGTGCCCTGCACATTGCAAAATCGCGCCAACACCGCTTAGAGCGCCCTGCTCCACAACGCCTCGCCGACGTTTGGCGCGATAACCGATGTTATCGTGGCTGGCACCGGACATTTGAACCTAGCCCAGACGTCGCGCGAACGACAACGACTTTTTATGCAAATCAACGTGTATGGTGAACCCGCCAGATTTGCGCCTGCGATAACTGGGCAATGCTCCCGAGCATGCGGGCTAAACCGAATTGTCGGGCGGCATCCATTCCCGTGCCTTTTGGGTCTTCCAGATAATCTATTCGACTAGTTATGAGATTTGCATAAACTGTGTGATTCACACACATCACTCCAACTAAAATGAAGTGATGGACCGCAGATCTTCCAGGGCCAGCAGGAACGCCGCGCGGAAGAACAGGAGGAAGATCCGGACTCCGCGTGAGCGGCACGGAAACCCTCCCCGGGCCGCATGCGTCGGATAGGTCGGCGACACGTGTGGCCCGCCGGGCACGACGGCCCGATGACCCGGACAGGCGTTCCACCAGAGCCTTACGACAGTGCAGCGGCGAGCATCATCCGCTCGGCGCCACGCAGATGGTCGGCTTCGCGCGCACCTTGCAGCGCGGCGAAGCCTGGCTCGACGCTCGCATCGAGTTCCTCGAGTTCCGCTTGCGCCGCCTGAGCGACGTCGAGCTTGTAGCCGAGCGCATACACTGTCCTCAGGCTCAGCTCCGAAGTGCGCGACAGGTCCAGCTTCTTGCGCAGCTTGTAGATGTGCTGCTCGAGCGTACGCGCAGCAATCTGCTCGGTGGCGCCCCAGATGCTCGCTGCAATCTGCGCGCGGCTGAAGAATTTGCCGGGGTTCGAGAAGAACAGCCACGCAATCGCGAATTCACGCGCCGTCAGCGGAATTTCGACGCCGTCGATGGTCGCGCGGCCGGGGTTCTTTTGCAGCAGATAGCGGCCGATCTGGATCTCGTGCGTTGTGCTGTTGGAATCGCTCCGTTGCAATGCAAGGTGCGCGCGAAAACGGACCTGCTCCATGTCGTACCGATTGACGACGTCGGTCGCGCCCGTGTCGATCCAGCGCAACAGGCTCGCCCAGCTCGACTGGTTCGTCAGCACGATCAGCGGCGTGCAGATGTCGGCATTGCAGCTGCGCCATGACAGTATGGCGCTCGTCGCTGTCGGCTCGGTCTTCGAGTCGATCAGCACCAGGTCGTAGCGGTGCGCACGCATCGCGCGCAACAGGTCAAGCTCACACGAGAACGACTCGACAACGATGCCATCTCCGGCGAGTGATTCTTCAAGATTGCGTCGAAGCATCCGATCGTCAGTCGCGATTGCAAAGAGCAGGTCATTATTCACGGGCGGTTCGCATCCAAATAAGTGACAACCTTTCCGATTACTGGCCGGCACCCCTCCTGCGATGCCGACCGCCATCCCCGAGACAGCTTGTTGTCCTCTCACTCGCGATATGTTGTTCGTCGTATGCCGCGGAGCGCGGGAACGGAGCGCCAAAAGGCCCGTTTCGTTGCGCGAAACGTCGTTGACGGTATCGAGTGAGATCTCTCTGTCCGTTAGTGCATCGGCAGGACGCAACGGATGCACATCGCGCATTTATTTTGTTGTGCGGCGCGTAAAACATGGCCTCGCAAGGTAGCGCATCTTCTTTCAACTTTTATCTATTGCTCGTCATTGCCAGCAAAAAATTCCTTAAACGGCGCGATGCGGGGTCGTGCGCATGATAGGTCGCGCTGCGAGCGCATGTGAAAGATTCGTGTAGTGCTTCCAACTGTCAGCTTACGGATGCGGGCGCGCGAGCTCACGCACAACGCGTAATGCTCGCGTATCAACTCAGTTCGACGCGGCGGGTGAAGCGGTTTATCGCCGCGAGATACAGTTCGGGGTCGGCGTGATAGCCCATGCCCGGAGGGCCGCTCGTCTGCGGAGGCAACCTCTCGGTGTCGCCTTCGGGCGTGAGCCTCGTGGCATCGTAGTCGCTCAACGCGAGCTTGAGCCGCACAAGGCCCGGTGACTTGAAGCCGAGGCCCTTCATGCGGCCCATCAGCCCCTTTCGGGGGTTCGCAGGATAGTCGAGCGTGACCGCGACGCCCCGCGGCTTCGCATAGTCGTATTCGAGCGTGCCCCCCTTTACCGCATGCCGCAACTGCGCGGTGTTCGGCAATTGCGGATCGAGCAGTACGAGCGGCGGCTGCTTCCGCAACCTGACGCGGCTTTGCAGCGCCGCCGTGAAAAGTTGCGCGCTGGCCCCGCCCATCGACGCCCCCGCGATGTGGTCGAATTCGACGCGATAACCTTCGCGCTGCGCGTGCTCGATCTTTTGCGCAATGATTTCCGCCGCGTCGCGCACCGCGCCAAACACCGTGCCGACGCCGCCCGTCCCGCTGACGAGCGCCTGCCTCACGTCGCGCCAGTTCTCCGTTCCGCCGAAGAAGACGCGCAGCTTCACGCAGCGGGTGCCGTCCGCCGCCGTGGTTCGCCGTTCCTCGAACTGAAGATGCGAGACGTTCGAAGCATGCACGAGCTTCTCCTTCTGTTCAGGAGTGAGCGCCGTGAACAGCCAGGCGTTGCGGATGTTGGCCTCGTTCAAGTGTTCAGAGACCAGTTGGATACGCGGCGGACTCGCCTGCGTGTGCTTTGCGAAGTGCTCGACGAATACCCCCGAACTGTCGCCCGGCCTCATCCCCGCGGCGACCGAGTCGATCGAAAAGCGCTGTGCGTCCTCGCGATACCCGGGCGCTGTGAGCTCGGCCATCAGTTCGGCCAGCGCCTTCACGGCCTTGTAGTTGACGGAATCCGGCTGCGATGCGAGGGACTCGGCGCCATCGTCGCCGGTGAAATGCAGCTGCAACAGATGCTGCGCCTCGCCATTCTTGCCTCGCTGCTGTCGCTCGGTCATGAAGCAGCCGGCTCTGCCGGCTGCCGCGACAAGATGCTGCAGGCGTTCGGGCGGCAAACCGCGGCCGAATTTCAACTGCGCGATCGAAGCCGCGTAAGGTATGGGCGGCCCCTGATAGACCGCGCCGCGCAGTATGCGCCCAAGTGTGGCCGTCTGCATGTTGCGTACGTATTCGTCGGCATGCGCGGGCCCAAGCCCGAGTGCTCCGGTGATCAACGAGAGCTGCTCGTCGTCGAGGTTGTAGGCGGACATCAGCACGTTGTCCATGCCGTTGATCTTCGGTCCTGAGGGCAACGCGCGAATGGAGTTCGGCTTTGCTGTGCGCGCCTCGGAAGCAGGTGATGCTCCCGCGGATCGCGGCGCCTGCGCGACTTTTGCGGTCGCGCCGGGAGCTGCCTTGCTCGTCGATGTTTGCGCCCGTGTTTTCGGTTGCAAGGACATCTGTGGATCGACGCCACCTTGCGATCGCGTCGACGGCGATCCACGCGATGGCGAGCGCATGCCGACAATACTGCCGCTGTCGCCCACCGAACGTTCGTGCGTCGCGTTGTGCTGTTGCAGGCGCGCCATGTGTGCGGTCGTCTCCGGCGTGGGGCGTTCGCGGTGCATCAGTTCGCCAAGCGTCTCGCCCGGCGCCACTTCCCGGATTTCTCCGCTCGTGCCCCAGCGTTGTAATTGCTCAACCGGTGCGCGCGACGCACGTCCGTCGCCGACCGCGGCCGGTGAATGCGACCGCGATGGCGAACGCGCGCCGAGCGTGAGCAACGCGGAGTCGGTTGAACGAGCGCGCGCACGACGGCCTGTGTCGTTGCGGCGCGTCGAGGTCTCGGGCGTCGAGCCCAGATCGGACATCGAGCGTGCGTCGATCGCGGAACGGGTTTTCATGGCGCCTCCTCTGCGCGGCAGGCGGCTAAGCGAACGGCCGCGCACTCGCGGCACGATGCGCCCCGCATCGCTTGAGCACGTATTGAACGCTTGCTCTTGAGCACGCCCGCTGAAGCCCAGCGAAAAGTCGGGTCCATGCGCGAACCATGCACAACGCCGTGTGCCGTCGCGCGACAGGCTTCGTTCACGCCTTCATTTTTTCAGGCCGTCACACCTGCGTTCATTGACGCGACGACCATAATCGCGCCGTCCGGCAGGATTCGAAGGAGTTCGTCATGCAGCACGCCACTCATCGTTCGCCGCTCGCCATCAGCCTCGGCATGGCCATCGCGCTCATCACGCCATCCGCTCGCGCCGATTGCTTCGATGACGCCGCCTACCAGCAAGTCACCGCATCGCAAAAAAATAATTGCGCAAAGAATAGTTCGCGTTGCGCGACGAAGCGCAGGTTACCCGCGATCCGGACGCGAATTAAGCGAATCATTCATCGCCGAGTCACATAGTTCCCGATACATGGGACAAGACGCGGCCGCCGCTCCCAACTGCCGCGCGATTCAATAATTTCCGCGCTGTCGGGCAGGTATGCTCATAGCTGGGCAAACGGTTTGAGGCACGGGCCATGCAACTTTCGTCAGCCCCATGGCTTATCCGATCCGTGCCTCTCTTGCCCGCATGACCTGACTTGCCGCCGTTCTTTCGTTCGGTGCACAAGTCAATCAGAAAGAAGTGAGGAAAGCGAATGGTGGCACATCTTGTCGACGAAACGCGCATTTTCTGGTCGAGTTCATCGGATCGCCCAACGCCCGCGGCAATCAGGCGCCATGGCGCACAACCGCTACGGCTCGCGCATCTGATCGAAGACCCATCGCCGGCGGTCGTGTTTATCGACTGCGCGGATACCGACGCGAGCGTTGAAATAGAAAAGCTGCGGATCGAGAACGGCGATGAACACTATCTGATCCCGGTGCTACGCGAGCTTTCTGCCGGGCAAGTCGTCTCGCTCATCGCGCGCGGCGCCCACGACGCGGTGAACGACGAAGACCTGTTGAACCCGGACGCCATCATCGAACGCGCACGCGCCCAGACGAGGCTGCTTGCGTATGCGCGCGACGGCGTCACCGACTTTTCCACGCTGCAAAATCACACGGACGGCATGGTGTCGCCGGTGTTCTTCAAGGACGCGAATGGCCTGTACTCCGGCTGCAACCCGGTCTTCGAACGCTTTCTCGGTATCGACCGCGGCGGCATTCTCGGCAAGACCGTCTATGACGTGGCGCCCTCGGACCTCGCGCTGACCTATCATAAGGCCGACCTCGATCTCGCAGCCGACGGCGGCGTGCAGACGTATGCGGCCGGTGTGCGCAACGGGGCGGGCATCGTGCGCATAGTTCGCTTTTACAAGGGCGTCGTCTATGACGAGGACGGACGCATCACCGGCATTGTCGGCGCGATGCACGACATCGGCGATCTGCGCGGACACGAAACCGCGCGCCAGGAGATCGACGAAGTCACCAACCACGTGTCCGGGAATCCCGTCGCGCGTGAGGGCTTCGCTGCCGTCGATCACGACCGGCCCTTGCTCGAGCGCGTGGCGGCGGGCGACGCCTCGGCGCTCGCCCGCTTGTACCGGCTCTACCATCGGCGGCTTGCGCGCTTCCTGACCCGGCTCACGTGGAAGAGCGAGGTGATCGACGAAATCATCAACGACACCTTCATGATCGTCTGGAAGCGGGCCTGCGACTTCCGGGGCGAGGCCCGCGTCTCGACGTGGATCATCGGCATCGCATATCGCTCGGCGCTGCGCGCGTTGCGCGACCAGCGCCGTTCGGAATTCGAACCGCTGGACATCGACCATGCCGATACAATGGCTCAGTACTGGCACGACCATGAATTGTCGGACCTGCTATCGAAGGCGCTCGATCTGCTACCCGTAGAGCAGCGGCTCGTGATGGCGCTCGCCTATGTGCTCGGACATTCGGTCGGAGAGATCGCGGAGATCACCGGCTGCCCGGTGACGACGGTCAAGGCACGCATGCATCGGGCGCGCTGCAAGCTGCGAGAGACGATGGATATGTTGGGGAAGGTCAAGTGCGTTTGAGAGCGCGCTTCAAAGTACGCCCCTGCCCCCGCAATGTTGCAGGGTGACCTCGTCACTCAGCGCCACAGTTTTCGCGGCAGTTGGACCATGCGGCCGAGCATGCCCGTGATACCACTGCGACGCGCGCGACCCGTGGGCCCAGTTGGTGTCGCGGGCGTCGCGACTGAAGCCGCGGACGCCAACTTCGTGTCCCGGACATCCGGATGCCAACTCACGCGCGGCCCGGCCTCGCGGCGGGCAGCGCCCGGTTTGCGCAATGCGCTCTTCGGCCCGGCTGGGGCCGATGGCTCCGATGCCTTCGCGCCGGCATTGACGCGACCGCTGTGCAGATCCACTTCGATCAGATCGTCGTCATACTCGGGAGCCGCTGCCGTGTTTTGAGTCTGCATCTGAGCGGGTGACGCCGGGGCGTGCTGAAAGGCGTGCTCTTCATTGAACAACTGAAGCAGCGTCTTCTGCGGCGCGCGCTCTGTGGCCGGCAGAGGCAGTTCGAACAGCTCGTCGTCGGACTCGATCTCCGGGTTGGTGTGAGAAGACTCTGTCGTGCTCGGCTGCGCTTTGGCGGTTGCGCCGCTCGCGCCCGTCGGCGGCTTGGGCGCGGCCCGCTTCGGCACGACCTTGTTCATCACCACGGCCTGCTCGCGAGTCAGTTTCATCACGCCACCATTCGCACCGGCGCGCGGCGCATCGACTCGCCGACGCTGCTGATTGATCCACTGAACGGCGTTCCCGACAGGATCTTCCTTCGCCGTGACAGTCGCCGACGCAGCCCCGGGCGAGCGCGTCGCGGGACGCGAGCCGCCGCCAATCGACCTCAGCTGCGACAGGATTGCGCTCGCCGAACCGGAGAAGCGCGACTTCGACCGTGACCGGCTCGCATCGCCACCTGCACGCCGGGGCGCGTGAGAATCGGCGAGATCGGTTGCAAGGGTGCTGGCTGTGCGCTGTGTACGCATGACGTGGCTCCACTGGAAAATTCGACGGGCAAGGAAGAGCTATCACCTGTCGCTGCGTCGAACCGGACATCGGACGGAAGGCCGCTCACTTGACTAGTGAAATTGCCTGATAAGAGCATGCGCCCTGGATAACGCCCAACGTGGCCGGCGGGCGAACCGGTTCGTCCACCACCGAAAAGTGGCGTAGCGAGCGACGCGAACACCGAGTCGCGCCAGCCTGCGGTCAACGCAAGTTCGTTGTAATTGAAACGCGACGCGGACGGCGCCCGGGTGAACGGGTAGTGCGAGAGCATGGCCTGCGCGGCCCAGTCGCCGGAAAGGCGCCAGCCATAGCCCGCGTTGACGACGAACCTCGCGCCCGTGGTCATCGGGTCGCCCCATCTGATGGAGGCCGCCGACGCGCCCGCAAAGAAGCCGTTGCCAGGATACCAGCTCCGCGCAAGGCCCAACGACGGTCAAAGCAATGGCGTTACACAAGCCATCCGGCAAGCCTAGGGCGCGCGGGAGCGCACCAGGCTTGCCGATCTTAACCGATGAACCCGAACAGTAAAAAACTCACAAGGAGTTGTCAGGGACCGCTGGCGCCCTCCCCCACCGGCTCCGCGAAGCGCACGCCGGGTGCGGCGCGCAACACGCCGAGCTGCCTTGCGACGTCGCCCGGAGCAACCGGCACGAGCGGCCCGAGCGAATAGACGCCGTTTTCGCTCGGGCCGCCGACAATCTGCAGATGAAGCGGCACGAGCAGCGCCTGCAGCCGGCCAACCGGCATCGCGGGATCGGCGACAAGGCGGATCGTCGCGCGCGCAGCGCCCGCATTGACCTCGGACAGTGTGTGATAGTTCGCCGGCACGCTATCGGCGCCGCGGCTGAAACCGAGCGTCGCCAGTGCGCCCGTCTCCAGCAGCACGACGGCCGCGAGACCGCACGCGATCGCCGTCATGCGGCCGCGCCAGGGTGCCGACGACAACGTGCCGGTGCGAACGGCCGGCTGCGCCGCTTCGTCAAAACGCTCCCACAGATGATCGAGACCGCGTTCGATGTCGGGGCCGGCGTCCTCGCGCGACGCCATCGCCGCGCACAGCGTGCGTTGCGATGCGAGCTCGGCCTGGCATCGTTCGCAATCGCGCACGTGCGCGTCGACCAGCTTGCGTTCGGCGTCGGACGCCCGGCCGTTGACGATCCACGGCAACAGTTCCCATACATGCAGATGAGCGAGTTCGCTCTCGGCTGGATTGCTCATCGAGCGCTCCCATCAATGCCGGCGAGCGCCGGCAGCAGATTGCGCAGCTTGACCCGCGCATGAAACATTCTGGCCTTCACGGTACTGACAGGGCTTTCGGTTATCTCCGCAATCTCTTCGAGCGAATGGCCCATTACGTAGGCCAGCTCCATCACGATGCGCTGCTCCGGGGCGAGCCTGGTCAGCCCCTTGGTCACCCAGTCGGTCGTTTCGTGTTCGGCGAACGGCTCGACGCACGGCCCCTCATAGTCGTGCTGCTGTTCCGCCGGCAAGCCACCCTGGCGCAGTGCCTTCAACGTAACGCGGTACGCAATGCCCATGAGCCACGTCGACACGCGTGATTGGCCGCGAAATTCGCCAGCCTTCTGCCAGACGATCATAAAGGTGTCGTTGATGACTTCCTCGATCACGTCGTCGCGCCGCGTGAAGCGGCCAAGAAAGCGGACCAGCCGCCGGTGATATTCGCGGTAGAGCGTGGCCAGCGCGGACCTGTCCGCCGCCGAGATGCGCTGCAGCAGCGCGACATCCTCCGCGTCGACGCTACGCGCGGCAAGACAGACGTTGCTTGTAACGATCGGTTCCGGTGACATGTCGCTGTGCTCGCATCCGCCAGATTGTGTGGATGACCGTGAGTGTCGCCGCCGCCGCGAAAAGTTGCGAGCGACGCAAAAATAATTGTTCGGGCCCCGCCAGCCGTCAGGCGCGCCGCAGATGCGCCGGGGCCGCACGCCCGCTGGTTTCGTCTTGTGGTGGGCCTACATTACGGTCAGCTTTCGCATGCATATCGCAAGGTGGCACGAAAGCCCCGCCATCGCGTCCGCGCATTTCGAAATACGGCGCACCGGGCGGGTGGGTGTCGACAATCTGAAAGGCGCCTGTGCTGTTGAAAACTATCACATGTGCAATGAGAACGATTTGCACCGAGCCGTCCGCATGGTGAAGCGCCGAGTCGCCGGTGAGCTCCGGCACGCGCCAAGCGCCAAGATCCGCGCGTGCCATGGCCTGGATAATTTCGGCGCGCGCCTCTTCAATAGTCGACGGCGGCGGGCTGATCCTGCCCAGTTCGTGACGCAGGCGATGCAGCCGCTCGCGCGTTTGCGGCGTACGCATCAGCTTGGGGCGGTCCATCGGGCGTTGCCTGCAGTGCGCGGCCGTCGACTTCAATGCTGCGAAGCCGGGAGCCAGCCTCGCCTTGGAATGCGCGGGCATTCGTGCGACGTCTGCATCGCCGATTGTTGACAATGCGAGCTCAGCAAGCGCCTGAACGCTGCTTTCCGCCGATACTTTGGACATGGTGACTTCTTCAGTTCCGATCGGGTGGCGCATACCCTACGCAAAAACGCGAGCCGCCCGGCGTGGGACAGCGAAGTTCTTTCTCCGTTACCGAAGTGTCGGCGTCGATCCGCCGATTGCCATCTTTTCGCGCGGCGAGGTCCGCGGAACTGCGATACAGTGCGAAGCCCCGATGGCAGCCAACGACACCACGGCATGCCGCACATCGAACATCGCTCTAGAGGACCGGTAATGACGAAAACAGATCAAGCCGCAATTGAAGCCAACGCCGATGACCGATTGATTTCTCACGGCGGCAACGCGAAGAGCGGGTATGAAGACCGGCTGCGGACGATCGTCGAGAGATTGCGCGGCGCGGGAGACATACCCGGCGCCACCGTCGCGCAACAGATCGCGCTCGCGAACGAGTTGTCCGGCTTCGAACTCGGCAGGTTTCTGCTCGAGCATCGCGGCTTGAATGCTGACTGGACGCATCGGCTGGTCACGTATCAAGCCGGCGCGACTGCGCCCGCCGCGATGACCGCGCTGGAATCGCGGATTTTCGACACGCTGCCGGCGGTGCTCGCGACACGCGAACGCTTCGGCATTTTCCGTCGTACGCTGCAGGCACTGCTCGCGCCGGGGATGGTGCTCGCATCGGTTCCGTGCGGCGTGATGGGCGAATTGCTACTGCTCGACTACACAGGGCTGGAAGACATCGAACTCGTCGGCGTAGATCTGGATCAGGCCGCGCTGGATCACGCGGCCGCGCTCGCCGATGAACGAGGCCTCTCCGTGCGCGTATCGCTGCATCGCAAGGACGCATGGTCGTTGGGCGTCCATCGCGGCTTCGACGTATTGACGAGCAACGGCCTGAACATCTACGAGCCCGACGACGGCCGTGTCGTCGCGCTCTATCGCTCGTTTTTCGATGCGCTCAAGCCGGACGGAAAGCTCGTCACGAGTTTCCTGACGCCACCGCCCACGCTGTCGCCGGAGTCGCCGTGGGACATGGCGCAGATCGACCGTGAAGTGCTTGCGCTTCAGCATCTGCTCTTCGTGCGCATCATCGAAGCGCAATGGAGCGCGTTCCGCACTCATGCGCAAACCGATAGCCAACTTCGCGAAGCCGGTTTCGTGGATATCGAGTTCATCGACGACCGCGCGCGCATGTTCCCGACTGTGGTCGCGCGCAAGCCGCTATGATACGGCGCGCGTTCAGCGCAACGTGAGTCGTGCCGCGTGGCGGATATGCTGTCCGGCACGACCGCTTCCTGAAATCGACACCTACCGCGCGTGGCTGGACGCAGCGGCGAGCCTTGAACGAAAGGTCTCGCCGCTGTCCGCGTGCGCATCGCGGTGACGCCCTGCCATTGCGATTCGAGCGCTCCTGGCTCAACCGGAAAATATGCGCCACGCACGGCGGCAAGGTTCGCGGCATCGCGCAACTCGCCGACCTGCGCACCGCCCTGCGTGAGCCGCGCGCCGTATTGCGCGCTCGTCAGCGGCGCCTTGCCGGCGGCCGCCTGCGACGCTGGATCGTGACAGTGCGCCTCGATGCTATCGATCAATCCATCGCGGTATTGATTGATCGACTTATGCAAATCGGCCAGTTCGGGCGTGGTCGCCGTGAGATGCGTGACGAGCGGCGTCCAGCTAGCGAGGAACTCGGCTAGCGCCTTGCCGCCGTCGCGCAATTCGCCTCTGATGATCCGCGAGCACGCTGCTTTCAACGCGTCGTCCGAGAGTCCTTCGATCACGACACCGGCGTCGTGCGTCGATGCGCCGTCCGTGTGCGGAATCGGCAGCTCGAGGGTTTCGCGTAACGTTTCGCGAGCGCGCAAGACGACCTCGACGCCTTCGTCGTTTCCATACCCTCGCCCGCTTGCGGACGTGAGCGCGTAGGCGTCCACCTGGCCGAGCCGGTACATGCCGCGGCCAAGCAAAAACAATTGGCCTGCGTCGTATGCGCCACGGCTCGCATGATGCGCCTGACGGGCGGTCTGCACCTGCTGCCACATCAGCAGCGCGCGATCCGCGCATTCGGTCAGACCTTCGCGCATGTGGTCGATGCAAGTCTTGAGGAGCGCGCCATCGCCGGACATCTCCTGGCCGAGCGCCGCCACGTCGTGGTGGAATGCGGCCTTGGCGCTACGAGGCAAGGTTCTGTCGATCCGGCTCGCCCAATTCGACATCACGTTCCGTTCATCGGATGTCAATGAGCACCCCGGAACCGGTGCGCCGCAAACAGTCCCGCAGCGCGGCTGCGCAGCGGTGAACGTCTAAGTGACGGCGCGCCAGACGACGTCGATCCCGATTGATCGTACTCCGCAGCATCGGCTGCGGCACTCGTGAAGGGCGCGGAGGGGCTATCGACACGTTTCATGGCTGTCCTGAGATCGGTTTGGCGTGCCGGTCAGCGATGCAACCGGTCGACAACGCACCACGGCACAAACGCGCAACGCGAGTGACGCTGCGCGCGCATGGACTTGCAGGCGGATCGCGAAAGCGACGTCTCCTGAATACGCGCCAAGTATCGCAAGCGCCGCGCGGCACACGATCGAGAGTCGGCGAAATCCGTATTCCTTCAGCGAACCGGTTCAATGAGCCCGAACGGCAGGCTTGTTTCGCAGCGAGCGGCTGTTCGGCAACACACAGCGCTGTTTCGCCTTCGTCGCCGCCTATTCGCCGCATCTTCGTTGCTTGCGTATTGTCGGCGGCCACAATCGACTCGTCATAGGCTCATACGTCGCGGATTTTTCTGGTTTCCCGCGGCGGCATCGGTGAGCCACCGCCCGACCAAAGGAAACATATGGTTCAGCCGATTCGATCCCCGCAACGACCTCACGACGTGCCGGAGCACGAAGCCGCAACGACCGGAGCAACTGGAGCAACAACCGGCGCGCAACGGGAACGCCGCTTGCGCGCCGGGGCGAACCCGCTCATCGCCAGCTTGCCAGCGCATCCGTCGGCGGCCGAAGGCGCGTCGTCATCGTCTTCGATCGAAGTGACGCCCGTCGCGCAGCAACGGTCCGAACCCGCGAACCGTGCCATCGCGCTCGGGGCAAGGCAACGCGATATCGATGCGATACTCGCATTCGCCGATGAAATCCGTGAGATCGAGACCCAGTTACTCGCGCTGAAGGCCCCCGCACAATCCGATGCGCCCGATGCGCCCGACGCGCCCGATGCCCCGCCAATCTCGCAAGCCGAAGTGCAGCAGGCCATTGCGCGGCTCGAAGCGCGCAAAGACATCGCGCAGCGCAGCGTCGATACGCTCGGCAAACAGTGCGAACGCGCGCGCGCGGTTGTCGAAAAGCTGAATGCGTCGCTCGAAGAAAAGTCGAGCCGCCTCGAACAATTGCATGAAGCCCGTACCGCCGACGCGCCGGTCGCAAGCATCGCGGCACGTCCGCCGCAAGCCGGCACGAGCCGCGCCGAACTGCGCGTCGCGCACGAACAACGTATCGCCGCATTGGGGCAGCAGGTCCATCTGCTAAAGAGCAGCCGCAGCAACGCGGCGCGCGAAGTGCAAGCCGTGGCGAGCCGCGATACGCTGCGCGCTTTGGGAGACGTCGGCACCTTCGAAATGATCGACCACGTGAGTCCCGAACTCGCGGACAAGGTCACCGAATGGCTGCACGGCCTGCAGCCCGTGCAAGGCCGGCTGTCGCGCCGTCCTCAGGATCCCGAGCGTCAGTTTCAGGAATCTTTCGACACTGCGCTCGATCACATTGTGCAAAGCGGTGCCGCAGAACCGCAAGTCAAGCCGGAAGACGCGTTGCAGGCGTTCATGGCGCTCGTGTTGCATCCCCGGCTCAAGCCGTTGTACCCCGTCGTCGAGCGCTTGCTGGTGGAGGATTTCGCCCGCAGCTTGCGCGTGTCGACGGTTGCACGGCGGCAAGGCAAAACAATGGACCACATGAATGGGTTTCGCCGCTGGCTCGGTGTGACGCCCGCGCAAATCGCCACGCGCGAGGTGCTGCGGGTGTTCAGGAACGCGCAGCATAATCTGCAGGCCGCCGTGCAACGTCAATCGTCCGGCGTGACCTTCGGCGAGGTGCGCCTGATAGGTCCTAACATCGCGCGCGCGGCCGGGCAGGTCGAGACCGTGACCACCGCGCTCACCGCGAATCGCGCGGCGTTTCAGGCCATGATCGAGGCGGTGGAGAAACAGTTCGCGAAGCTCATCGACATCGACGACATCGAAGCACTGGGTCAACATGTGGCGCCGAAACTCGACGCCTACTACAAGGACAGGATTGCAGAAGTGAACGCCGAGCGCACCAGGCTCACGCGCGAGGGCATGCCGAAAGCGAAAACAGGTGAGTCTCTTTCGGCCGGAACAGGCGCAAGCCATGGCGATATCGATCAACTGGAAATTCGCATTGGACGTCTGCAAGGCGAAATACTTCAATACGCGGAGCAGCACAAGAAAGAGTTCGAGCACTACGCGAAGCTCAGCGCGCGTCACATGACCGTATCCGACGAAGTCGAAGACATCGGGCAACAACTGTCGGCTCATCGCCAGAGGCTGAAGGATTTGCGTGATGGAAGTAAAATCCAGATGCGGCAGCGTACGGCTCGTGGCAATCAGAGCGAACCAATCGAAAACCGCCTTCGCCAACTGTGGGACAAAGTCACGCGCGAGCCCGCGCTTTTGCAAGTGATCTCGCGCGGCGCGCTGGAACGCGTGGTCAAGGTGCACGTCGGGCAGACCCCGGAACAGATGCGCACGCGAATGAGCAAGGTGATGCGCACGGGCACCTTCGTTTCGCGTGCCGGTGTGCTGCGCGTGATTGCCGAAGTCGCGCGTCATGAGATCGAACAGCCTCAGTCGGCGCTCGTTGCGCAAGACCGCGACGCATTCGAGCGCATTGCGCAAGGCTATCCGCGCGGGCGCATCGACGCGCTCTGCCATCATGGCCGGACCATAGGCCACGGCGTGCGCAACAGTGCGCGCGGTGTCGAGGAATCGCGTACTGGCACGAGCCAGTACGCGCTCGAATGGATACGCGGCCAGGGCGCGCGTATCAGCCATTTGCATCCGTGGATATCGCCGTATTAAAGCGCGTGACGCGCATCGGATATGCAGAGTCGGCCGCGAGACATGCCAGCGCGTATGCGGTTCGCCGTGGCCGTTGCAGCGCTTCGCGGTTGCCATCTGTGCGGCCAAGGTCGCATTTGAGGGCAACACGATGCCGATGCCGCTCGCGACGGCTACGGTCGCGAGTCAATGATCGGCCTCTGGGCGCGCACAGGCGGTAAGGCGCCGCGAATGCATGATCATTGGCCCCGCTTGATTTATCGACTCGTCTTCACTATGTTGCCCAGATCCAGCCCGTCTAGTGGAGTCCGTCATTGAACAGACTCCACAGCATGTCCTGTTCGATATCCCATGCCCTGTTGACTGCAAGTGATGCCTCGATATCATCAACTACGATGACGACCTGGCTGTGTCGATCGGTGTACAGGACTTCGATATTGATACCAGCGTCGGCCATTCTGCGCATAAAGTGGCTGAACTGTCCTCCTACGGATTGATTGAGTCTCGGGATGACCACATCTCGTTCGGACAATACTTGTATGTTTGCGGCGAGAAGCGCACGACGGGCACTGGATACATCCTTAACAAGGAAATGTCCCACGCCACATCCGTCAACAACAAACACGCCGCCACCTTCAATGCGCACACCTGCTCTGTCAAGAGCGTCGGTCATTTCCGCGAGGGTACCAGGACGGTCCACTAAAGCAATTGCCAGGTTCTTCATGGAAAAGTTCTCAACCGCCCTTCTTCGCCACGAAGCAATCCCTGGCGCCCGGCTTCAGCACTACATATGCACGCCTCCACGGCTGATCGTCGATCAGGCGCCATTTGTGGCCGATGCCGATATTGTCCTCGGCGAGCAGGACGTCTCCGGGTCGCACCACGAATGTTTCGCCCTCGCGGGTAGTGAATTCAAGCGTTCCCGACAGCGTAATCACGTATTGCGACTCCGGGGCAGTGTGCCAACCGTACGAGGCGTGCGCGGCCGTTTCCTTGAAATGGATGGCGACTACATCAGTGCGATCCATCTGGTCTATCGTGCCTTCAAGCACATGCGATGCATTATCGGGCCCAGTGTATAGCTTGAACGCCCGTACCCCAGCATCCACCGAAGTGCCTGCTCCCGTGGTCGCGGCGACAGCACTACGAGCCCCCGAAATGCTCGCACCCGCAGTCAGGGCGACAGCCCCGACACCCAATGCGCGAAGCAGACCGCGCCTGCCTTTCGGTAGGTTCATTGCGCTCGCCTTCATTATCCGTTTCATGATGTTCCTCTCTGGCTGTGATACTCGCGATGAAACACGACGGGGATACTGCGGCTCGCGCGCCGTTCCCTTCGTGTTCCTTCGTTCCAATGCGGATCAGGACATACCTATCCCGATCGGTTCAGCTATCGCAAACGCCTCACCTTCCGTACTGCGGCAGGACGCTTGAGAGCGCCCATGGCGCTTATAGCGCCATGTCAGCCGCAGCCTCGTTCGGCCGGGACGCACCCGCTCCCGCGGTCGAACGCGGCGCGACGGTGAGGTCGATCTGCGGCGGCGTCAGCTGCAGCACGTCGCTGGTATAGGTCAATTCCTGATAGACCTTGGCCGGGCTGTCGTTCAGCCTGGTCCCGTAGCTCGGCACGATCTCGCGGATCTTTTCCTGCCAGACCTGTGTCGCGACCTTGTCCTTGAACACCTTCTCGAGCAGGCTGAGCATGATCGGCGCAGCGGTCGAGGCACCCGGCGACGCGCCCAGCAGACCGGCGATACTGCCATCCTGCGAACTCACGATTTCCGTACCGAGCTTGAGGACGCCGCCCTTCGCACCGTCGCGCTTGATGATCTGGACACGCTGACCGGCTTGCCACAGGCGCCAGTCTTCCTTCTTCGCCTGCGGGAAGTATTCCTTCAGGGCATTGAAGCGATCGTCATCCGACAACATCAGCTGACCGGCCAGGTATTCGACCAACGGAAACTCGTCGATGCCCACATGCATCATCGGCACGACGTTATGCACATTGGTGCTGCTCAGGAGATCGAGGTACGATCCGGTCTTCAGGAATTTGGTCGAGAATGTCGCGAACGGTCCGAACAGAATGATTTTCTTGCCGTCGATGATGCGCGTGTCCAGGTGCGGCACCGACATCGGCGGCGAACCGACGGAAGCCTTGCCGTAAGCCTTGGCCAGGTGCCGGCTCACGATCTCCGGCTTGTCCGTCACCAGGAACGAACCACCGACGGGAAACGCACCGTAGTCTTTGGCTTCCGGGATGCCCGATGCCTGCAGCAGGTGCAGCGCACCACCACCTGCACCGATGAACACAAACTTCGCGTCCACGTCCTGCCCGGAATCACCGGTCTGGGTCTTCACGTAGGACACTCGCCACGTACCATCGGCATTGCGTTTGATGCTTCGTACTTCACTGGAGAGCGAAAGCGTGAAATTGGGCTGGCTCTGCAGGTATCCGACGAACTGGCGCGTAATCTCGCCGAAGTTCACGTCGGTGCCCACGGGGGACCAGGTCGCCGCGACCTTCTGCGCAGGGTCGCGCCCCTCCATCATCAGCGGAACCCACTGCCTGATCTGGTCGAAATCGTCCGAGTACTTCATACCGCGGAACAACGGGCTCGCCTGCAGCGCATCGTAGCGTTTCTTGAGGAAACGGACGTTGTCGTCTCCCCAGACAAAGCTCATGTGCGGAGTCGAATTAATGAACGATCGCGGATTCCTGAGCACATCGTTCCTGACCTGCCAGGCCCAGAACTGGCGCGACACCTGAAAGGCCTCGTTGATTTCGACGGCCTTCGAAATGTCGATCGTGCCGTCCGGCTTCTCGGGCGTGTAGTTGAGTTCGGCCAACGCGGAATGTCCCGTGCCCGCATTGTTCCAGCCATTCGAGCTTTCCTTTGCCACGCCGTCGAGGCGCTCGATCATCATCATCGACCAGTCGGGCTGGAGCTCATGGAGCCATACGCCCAACGTCGAACTCATGATGCCGCCGCCCACCAGCAGGACATCGACCTTTTTCGTCTCGCCGGCTTGCGCGGAAAGCGCGCTCACCGAAAGAACCAACCCCAACAATACCGCTCTTGTCGTCTTGACCACTGTGAACGATCCTTCTCAATATGCACAAAATCTTTGTCGAGGTTTCGAATTGGACGCCTCATGGCCTCATGACCTTATGGCCGTTCTTCGTGCAACAACTCGCCCAGTCGGCGCCCCGATCAGGAACGCGACGGCGTTGCGACCTGATCGGCTGGCACCTGCCTGCAGCCGGTGGTACTGCTCAGGTGCACGGGTGACGGTTTGCTGGTCGCTTCGCCACCACGCATGCGCTTGATGGCGGCCGCAATATCGCCGCGGCGACGAGCCTCGGCATTCTGCGGTGATTGCGTCGATCGGTGCGGCGCGTGTTGGGCTGGCGGGTTCATCAATTCCTCGCCTGTCACGTACGGTGCCGTGATGCTAGGTCGCCAACGCCGTCGAAAGAGCGCAAGAGGCCGAAAACCTGGCCCTCGATGCGAACGTTCATGCTTCACGCGTGCTGCGCGGCTCCGTCAATCGATGTATCGTTACGTCGATTGACGCGGGTCTCACCGACTGCGATCCGCAGCCTGTCAACTATGATGAATTGCTGAATACCCTTCGATACATGAAATCTCTGAAGCGCTCGACCCGTGCAGGCGACCCGCGCGACGTCGACGGCGATGTGCCCCGGCTCGCACTCACTTGTCCGCCGGAACAGTTTGTCGCGCTGCTCGAAAAGCACTTCGGGCAGATTCGCGACTACTGCGCGCAACTCGACCTGTGTCTGTCCGAACGCCGCTATGCGGACGCGCTGACGATCGCTCGCCGGCTGACCGGCACGGCGCAATGCCTCGGAACATCGGGCGACGACATCGCCGCGTTGCGCGAATACGAACACGCGCTCGAACTCGAGCCGACCGACGCCATCGAGCGGGCCGCCGGCAACGCGCAAATCGTCGCCTTCCGCCTGTGCGTCGCCATCAAGGACGCACTCGCTGATCAGTCGGCGAAGCGCGACTGTTCCAATTGACGCATCATTTCCCACACGCAGACTTCGGCGCGTGTGCTCATATCGTCCCAGGCGCCGGAATGGGGCGCTGCGAGCAACAGCAACACGTCCATTGACGAACGCGCATGCCCGCGCCGCTCAGCCCGAACAGAACCCGTTCGCGCGTGCCTGCTGCGCTTGCCGGCGCGCACCACCAAACACGTGCTCGACGATTTCCGGCGAATAGCGATAGTTCCACCTCAGTTCGGCGCCCGGTTCGATCTCGCGTCGGGCAAAGAACGCGCGGATCGAGAAGTGCCGGCCGCAGCGTGACGACGCATCGAACGTCAGCGCCTCCATGTTGTAGCCGTCGTCATCGGCCTGGGCAACCGGCGCACCTTCGGCGTCGTACGCGAGGGACGTGTTCGCCATCGCCAGAATGTTCTCGCCATCGATAAAAGCGACGGCATTGTCCGAATTCGCGCTCAGCACGAACGATTCCTCCACACAGGAAAAAAATATCGCCGCGCTCATGAGCCGGCCGCCATAGACGCCGAGACATTCGCCCGCGCGGATCGCCCGCGCCGCGAACGCGCCGCGCTCGCCAATGAGCGTGTGCTCGCGCGCATCGCGCAGGTCAGCGGGGCCGATCGTGCGGCAGTACATGGCGCTTGCATAGGCATCGGCGCGCGCGCGGTCATGCAGACCCGGATCGATATAGCGCTGCACCGCGGCGAGATGCGAGTCTGCTGTCGCATTCGGCCCCTGCTTCGAGCGCAACGCGACGATGTAAACGGGATTCGACAACTCGTCGCGATACGGATAGCGGGCGTCTATTTGCGGCGAGTACGGCAGACGCGGAATCGCATGATCGTGTTTGAACGCTTCGAAGGCTTCGCGCAGCGACTGCATGGCCTGGTCCGCGACGAGCGCGTCGTCGGCCAGCAACTCGTCGATTTGCGCCTTCATCGCGGGCACGATATCGAAGATGGCTTCGTGCCGCGCCGCCAGTCCCGGCATGCGCCGCGCCTCCGCAATGCGCTCGTGAATCGTGTCGACAAGCGCTTGCGCGCGTGGTTGGATCGTTACAGTCACCGTGCCTCACTTTGCCGTATCCGGCTGGAATTGCATGTCTATGGATAGCGCGACGTTAGCCAGGACCGCCCTCGCTCGTGCGGGACGAAGGCGAAACCGGTGCGCCGGCAGCGAAGTCAGCGCGGCGCTTCGTTTGCGGCGCCATGGTGTCGCCGCGCGCGCCTGGCGCGCGGGCCGCGCGGGTCTACGCTCCGATATCCGCGCGAGCCGCAGACCGGCCGCTCATCACATCACGAATGTGCGCATCCGCGGCACAAGGAGCATCCGATGCCCGATCGAATCACTTCCTCGCCCAGCATTTCCACCGTCGATAGACCGGACGCCCAGCCGGCACGGGACCACGCCGCCGGGCGAGGCAATCGGCCTTCGCGCGCCTTGAGCGCCGGCTTGCAGGAAGGGCCGGGAAGCGCGTCTTCGTTGCAGAGGAGAACCCCGGGTGCGCCCGCGCCGCGCACGTTGCGGCGCACGCTGTCACACAGCGACATCACCGATCGCGTCGCCGCCTTTTCGCGCCGCTTTCAGGAGGACCAGGAAACACCGCCCGCCGCGCGCTTCAGCATCACGCACGCGCGTGATGTGCAGGAGCGGCCGGCGGTTCCACCGCAGGGGGACACGGCGGTGGAGCCCACGGCAACGGCGTCGGCGGCCGGCAGCGCAAGCAATCCGCCGAACGCGACCGGCATCGCAAGCGAGACGAGCGCGACAAGACCGGAGGCCACGGCGACCACACATGCCGCGCCCGAGCCCGAGCGAACCAGCGCCGGCTCACATGAGCCGCAGGGCGGCCACGGCGCCCCCGCCCATCCGTATGCGGTCCCGTATTTCGTTCCGCATCCGGGACGGAGCTATGCGTCTTACGCGTCCCATGCGTACGCACCCCACATGCAACCATGGGCGGCACCCTGCCACGCGCCCTACTATTCGAACTGGAACTGGACGGCCCAGCACACGCATCCCGCAATGGCATCCGCGTTTTCGCCTCACGGATACGCCGCCTACACGCAACCGCAGCACTGGCAACCGCAGCCAAGCTGGAGCATGCCGTCCTATCACAGCCGGGTAGTCGGCGCGAACAGCCGGTTCGGCTTCACATACGGCTCCGGCGACGGTCCCGTCGGCAAACAGATGCACATCGGTTTTCATTTCAACGGACGCTTTCGCACGCTAAGCTTCGGCCTCTATCCGAGCGCGTCGCGGCCGTTCTTCGTGTCGACGCACAGCGGCCGCATGAACGCGATGCCGCCGCCTGTCTGGCCGTCGGCGACCCCGTGGCACACGCCGCCCGCGTATCACTATGGGCCCGCCGCGCATGGCTATCATGCGGCTTACGCCGTAAGCGGAGCGGCGGCTCAGGGCCAACCGGCGCAGGTCGCAGATCACCCCGGCAGTGCAAGCCCAGTGCGCCCGTGGCACACGGTCCTCGGTGTGCCGCAGGAGCACGCGACACTTGAGCTCGTGATGCAACGCTACAACCTCAAGAAACGACTGCTGAACCCGACGACTGCCCACGGCAAGGTGGCGCTCCTCGAACTGCAGGCGGCCTATCGGAGCGCACTGGAGACGCTCGCCGCTCGCGGTCCGGAGCAAGCGCCGCCGCGAAGAACGGCAGGCTGAATCTCGCCGCTTCATTCATCGTTGCAGACCGCAAGACGAGAAAAAGCGCCCTTTCGGAGGGCGCTTTTTTCACACACGTTGGCCGGCGCGAGCGCCGGCAGCCAGACAACGCTCAGTGCACCGCGGCGTCCAGCGGGCGCCCGGTGAGATCGACACCCGCGTTCGCATACGCCTCGTCGCGCGCGGCGCGCAAGGCATCCGGGTTGATGTGCGGACCGTCATTGACCCGACCGTCACCGGACGAACGCAAGCCCTTTTCCACGAAATCACGGGTCAGCACGTGCTGTTCGAAAGCACGCACCTTCGGACGCGCCTCTGTGATCACGCGATCGTAGTTGCCTGTCTTCACCGCGACGCGCGCTTCCGGCGTCAGTTTGTCGAGCAGCGGCTTATACATGTTGCCGGTTTCCGCCCACGTGTCCTTGACCTGCGGATTGAGCGCGTCCGAGCCGAACAGGAAACGGTCCGGAAACTCGTTGATGAGCGCCGCCCACGCATGCACGGATTCGTGATCCGGCACTTCGGTGCCGTCGGGCTGCGTCTTCATGACGATCTGACGCGCCACGCGCGACCACGAAATGTCGATGTGGATGTGGCTCATCTTCGGGTCGGAGAGAATCGTGCGCAGATTGTTCGCGTGGTCGATCGGCTTGCGCACGAAGCGTCCGATACCTCCGCAATGCGCCCAGATCAGCGTGGTCTTGCTGGTCTCCGGCGACGCAAACAGCTTCTTGAGGTCGTCCAGGTACTGCGGCTGGCCGATGCCATTGGCTCGCTGGTTCGCCGTCGAATCGACGTCGCAATGCAACACCACCGGCATGCCGATCACGCCGGCCGTCGCCACCAGATGCTTGAATGACTGCACGTTGTTGGTGAGATTCGCCTGGCGCGATCCCTCGTATTGCTGCTGCACCAGTTCCTTGTGGATCGTCACTTCGCCCACGCCGGTAAACATGCCCGGGTGCGTCGCGAGCTTCAGGAGCAGCGCTTGCGGACTCAGCGGTGAACCCAGGTGCAGGCCGGTCACCATCGGATCCAGGCGATCGCGCTCGGCATGAGAGAGCTGCGCGATCTGCATGAACAACGCGGTGTCGGCATCCACCTGCTGGTTCAGCATCAAGTGCGCGCCCTGCGTGATTTCCTTCTCTACATCCTGCGTCAACTCATGCGGCTGGATGTTGGTGTACTTCTGCTGCACGTAGTACGACTCGGCGGGAATGTTGTTGTGGTTCGGCGCGTGAGTGTGCTCGTCATGGCTGCCGCACGGCATCACGTCGGTCGGAATCGGCGACATCACGCTGCGGTGGATGCCGACCTCGTCCATCATCTTCAACATCTCGCGCGGCACCATACCCTGCTGCACGTAGTTCGTCGGGTGGAAGTGCGAATCAGACATCCAGTCGCCGGTGGCGTTGCGGCTCGCATGCGCATTCTCCAGCGGGTGCTGCGCCATGGTGTCGACGGTGGCGGTCAGCATGGCGGACAGTTCAGGCGTGCCGCGCAGAGCCTGCGAAACCGCGCGCTTCTGCCCCGCTGCGCCAGGCCTTGCGGGAGACACGTCGAAACCTCGCACCGACACGCTGTTGTCGTCGAAAAAGCGGGTGTGAGCGCGCAGCAGCTTGTCCGCACCGGCCCGCACCGGCGGATTGGCGCTCTCGCCACCGCCGGTTGCGGCGCGCTTGGGCGCCGACGGCTGCGGGCTCCCCGTGCCGCCTAGCGACGTTGCGCCGCGCTTGCGCGATGTGCCGCCGCGGCGCGCGGCGGATTCGCCGGTGCCGGACGAGCTGGCCTCCGAGTTGTGATCGGTCGCTGACGTGTGAGCCGAATTGATGCGAGTCATGTCTTTCTCCAAGAGAGTTTCAGGGTGGTGCGCGAAAGCATGCTAGGCGCCACCCGGCGCCCTCCTCCGCGGTTGCAGCGAAACATGGCATCCCCTAACGAAACCCGATGAAACGCCGGCGCAACTTCGACGAAATCGGTGCAGACTCATCGATATCTGGCCCTTCTACACTTCACCCTTTGGAGCGCAGCAGTTCACGCTGCGCGAGCACGCTTGCGGAAGCGACGCCGCCGATCGGCGTAATCACGCCGGGTGTACTGTGCACACGTCCCGCCACTTCGTTGACCGCGATCCGCTCCGGCAGCCACGACGCGCGCTCGCGCAACATGGCGTCGAGCGGTCGCGACCAGTCCTCGCCCTTGCCGCCCGCGGTTTGCGCGGCGGCATCATGCATGCGTTCGAGCGCGCGATAGACGTCGCCACGCCGCGCGTGTTCCGGCTTCAGGCGGCGCCGCACGAGGAACGTGTGATTGGAGCGCTGATGGCTCTGCAGCATCGCGAGGTCGGCGTTCAGCTTGACGACCGCCGTCGGATAGTCGCAGTTGTGATTATTCCGGTACATCTCGATCCACTCTTCGCGCGAGCTGTTGACCGCCGCGGCGAAGGCGTTGAACGATGCGAACTGCTGATCCGCGTAGCAGCCGCGATTGAGCAGCCGCCCTTCGCGCTCCGGCAGCATCACGCGCGCGGCAACGAGCCGCTCCGGCAACGCGCCGCCGATCCCGAGCGGCGACGCGCCCGGCAGCCCGCCCGTCAGGTCGCCCTTGTGCCAGGCGGGGCCGACACCGACCGTGCCCTGCGTGGAGACGCGCACGCTCGAGGTCACGGTGCGGCGGTCGTAGCGGAGCGAACCGGTTGCCTCGTTGACGGCCGCGTCGTTACGGCTGTTCAGGTCCACGGTCACCGTGCCGTCAAGCCCGAAGGTGCCGCGTGCCTTCGACTGAGGACCGGACACCGACGCGCCCCCCGTTGCCTGAATGCCCTGGCGCGATGCCTTTGTCTTACCGTCCTGCCAGCCGATCGAAATATCGGTGCGCTCGCCGATGCGCGCGGCAAGACGCTCGAACAGCGAGGTTTCGGCGCCCTTTTCGCGCACCGGTTCGCGCGCTTCCTCGAACAGAAAGTCGACCATGTCGAGCACGGTTTCGGTGGTGCGCGGATCGTCGTACTTCATCGCGACCCAGTCGAGGTTCTCGTCGGTCAGACGCTCGCGGGCGACGCGGATCATCACGCCGCGCGGCTCGCGCAACTCGCGATCGACCGGCGCGATGCGCAGCGAGCCGCCCAGGCGCAAGCCGCAGAGCCAGTCGAGACGTCTGGCGTAGCCGATGCGGGCGCCCACCTTGAGCTGCGAGCGCTTGCTATGTTCCGTGCCGATGAAGATATCGAAGCCGACGTTATTGCGCTGCAGGGTCACGAGGGCGCGGCGGCCGCGGTAATGCCCAAGCGTGAGTTCGCCTCCGAACGGCAAGTGGTGATGCAGACCCTTGGTGGCCGACACCGAAAGACCGCGCGTGCTGAAGCCGTAGCGCGCACCGTCCGCGAAGGCGACCTGGGTCGATTGCTGCAGATCGGTGATCAACTGACGTAGCACGGTTCTGACTTCTTCGCGGCCCAATCGCTCGGGCTTGAGTGGCTTGGCCTCGCCGACTTTCTCGGCGTGAGCGAGCGCGGCTTTCACGTCTTGCCAGCGATGCACCTGAAAGCGCTTCGCGCAGTCGCGCAACGCGCCGAGGTCGAGCAGTGGAGGGGCGTCGTCGCGTTGCGCGGCGTTCGGAACCGGCTCGCGATTTTCCAGCGCGGCCCTGGTTGCCTCGTCCAATTCGAGATCGCCGATGTGCGCCGCGGGTCGCGCGGCAATCGCCTCCAGCGCCGCCGCCGCGGCTTCGCGCGCTCGCGCCTCGGGACCGTCCGGCGCGCCGAGCGCGAGACGCGGGTTGCGCAGCGAGGCGGCCAACGTCGCGCTGGCCGCCTTAAGCGCGTCGGCGTAACGGGTTGCCTCTTTCGTGTACGACGCGAGCGCCGCGCTTGACGTGCCGAGCATCATGCTGCGCAACGCGGACTTCTTCATGCCGAACATGCGCTGAAAAAACCAGTTGGCCTTGTCGAGCCGCAACATCCCCCGCGTCACGAAACGATTCAGCCGGGTTTGCGCCTGCTTCAACGGGCTGCCAGGCGCATCGCTACGGAACTCCTGGCGCCACGCGAACAGCGCCGCGGCATCGCGCGGCGTGCTCGAACCCGACAGCGCACGCAGCACGCGTGGAGCGAGGTTGCCTTTGTCGTCAACCGTGGCGTGCGCGGCGGCAAGCGCCGTATCGAGATCGGCTGGCGGCTCTGGCAACGCATGCCACGCTTGCAGCACCGCGAACGCGGCCGCATTGTCGGTGCCCGATGCGCCGCTATGGATGAGCCTCTTCAGTACGTCGAACCCTAGGGGAGTATTCGCGAGCGAGCGGGCAATGCGCCACGCGTCTTCGTGCGCCCGATTGACCGGCGCGTGAGACGAAGTGTGATCTTCCGCATCGGTCGTGCGCACGTTGCCGTGGTCGTGTGTGGTTCCGCCTGCGTCTTCCGACGTGATTTCCTCTGCGGACGTTCCGTCCGCATGGCTCACCCGGACAGGGTCGTGATTCAGCGGTGGCTGCTGTTCCGTCGTCGTGACGGGGGGGCGCGCGGCGTTCGGGTCGAACGCCGCTGCCCGCAGCGCGATGCCTTCAATGCTCACCACTTCCGGTAACGCCTGCAATGCTGCCGCCGCGCGCGCCGGTTCGTTCGAGCCGAGCGCGGAGAGCACGGCGTAGCCGAGCATCAGCGAAGGCGCGAATCGGTGGGTGCTGTCCGTTGCGGACGGACCGGCTTGCTCTATGGCGTCGCCCGTGGCGGCGTGGACGGACTCCGTTGACTGCGCCGCCTGGGCCAGCAATGCGGATAGGGTGGCGACTGGATCGGCAAGCCCGGGTGCGCCGAAGTACTCCCGTACCCAGCTATCCAGCCCTTCCCGATGATCCAGCCAATGCTCGAGTTCGGCCGCATCGCGCGGGGGTCGATTTGCGTGCGCCGCGTCGGCATTTGCCGACTGGTCCGCGCGCTTCGCCGTGAACTTGCCGATCGTCTTGGCCAGCATGCGCTGCGCCTTCACCGCGCGCCGCTGAGCGGAGGCGCTCGTACCGGGCGCCGGGCCCGCCTTGCTCGCGTCGCCCCAGTCGCCGGACGGATCGAGTGGGCGAGCCGGTTTCTGCGGCGCAATCCGCACGGCGTGTGCAGGAAAAGAGCGGCCGAACCTGTTCGCGCGCACGAACGGTATGCGCCACTCGGTTTCCACGAGCGCCCGGCGATCCGTCGGCACCTTGGGTGTCGCGTACGGCGGACGGCTCAATCCAAGTAGGCTTTTGAAACGCTCCCGTGTAGCCGCGAAGCTCGCCTTGGCGCCCGCCCGCGCGCCCGGCGACGACGGTTGCACGCCCGCCCCCGTCGACCCGATGGGACTCGCGGCCGGGGCAACTGTCGTCGACGAGCGTGGCGCTCCCCGCAGCATCGACGTCGCATTCCGCAACATGTTGGTAAGCCGCATTTTTCCTCCTCCGATGCCGTTGATTATCGGGACTGCGCATGACATGAGCGGCCAACCGGCGAAACCTTATCGACCGGAACGAAACCTTCGATCTTCCCCGCGATAGTCCAGTGAGTTCGCCGGCGCGCACCGTGTTTCGCTGCAACGGCAGCCGGGGCGCCGCCTCTCGCGGCTACCCTGTCGATACCCCGGCACGCCCGCTTTCGCGCGCCACTTGGGCTCCGCGCAAGCCGCAGCGGCCTGCTTCCCATGGTCCACTTCATCTCAACGCCCATGACTCCTCCTAAAGTATCCAGTTCGGGCTACACGCACGAGCCCGTGACGACTGGCGACGTCACCGCCGGCACGTCGTCTTCTGCTGCAACGGGGCCGCAAACGACGCGGCCCACGGCAAGCCGCCGCCGCGACGGTTTCTGGTCGAACCTGAAGCGCACGCTCGCGCCGCGGCCGGTGACGGTCTCGAACTCGCTGTTGGGCTCCGTCACGACCGCGCGTCCCACGACCGCACGCGCGAAGATCGGCGTGACAGAAGATCAGCGTCACAAGCCCGATAAAAATGCGACGCCGCCCGCGGCTGTCGCGAGGCACAAGCACAACGTCGCACTGACGCTCGCGGGAACCGATAAGACCGCGCCCGCCGAGCGGGTCGTCAGCGAAGGCGGTGCGGCGGCGGTCGCGGCGCAGCTCTTCAATCGGTCGGGGCTCGGTCCGCAGAAACCCACGACGGATCTCGCGAGCGAACTGGAAACCTGTCTCGGCGCCCCCGAAGGCAGCGACATGGACACCCAGTTGAAGGCAGCGGCCTGTCAGGAAATCGTGCTGCGCCGCATGAACCAGGCGTTCGGTGCCGATGTCGACCGCGCAAGCAAAGCGCTTCAGGACTTGCGCGGCACGGGTCCGCTGCTCGAAGTGAAAGGCGGCGCGTTCGAACTGGCGCACCGGCTCGCGGTATCGTCGCTGGGTTACGGCACGCTGCGTACGTTGAGCGGTGACGTCGGCGCCGACGCGGACCCGGTCAAGCACGCCATGCGCGAAGACGCCACGAAGCTCGCGTTGCGCGCGGCCAACACGTTGATTGCCGCGCTGCCCGAAGGCCACCCGCCGCCGCAGAGCATGGATGAAGTCGTCGGCCTCGCGTTGGCCGCGCTCCCCGAACATCAACGTCCGACCGGCATCACGAACGTGCCGCCGTCGCAGCTCATGAACGGCGATATCAGCGTGCCGGCGAAGGCACTGCTGGCCGCGGTGCAGCTTGCCGATGATCCGACGGCTGAACCCGAGCGGCACCTGAAGTCCGCGTATTTCACGTGGCGCTGCGGCTTCACGCATGAAGGGCCCGGTACGCTGCTCGCGCATGCGCAGAACCGACTCTTCAAGCTGTCGCGCTACGCACGGCGTGCCAGCCAACCGGGCACGCTCGCGAACCTGCGGCGTATGTTCGGCTTCAACAAGTCGCCGATGTCCGCGCTTGCGCTTGGCACCGGCGGCGCGAGCCTGCGCCACCCCGAGGACGATTTGCTCAAGGCGGATGTGATCTGGCAACTGGGCGGCGCGCTCGCGGAGCGCGCGCAAACGCACGGCGACGGGCCGCCCGATTCGCGCATTGCCGACGCCGTGCAAGCCGCGACGCTCGAAGCGTGGTATCAGCGCGTGGCACACAAGGGCTGGCGTGACAAGACCAGCGTGCCGAAGCACATGCGGCATGCGATCGCCGCACGCGCCGCGGCACTGACCGGCGTCAGCGAAACGGAAGTCAAGCTCAGTCCGGAATATGCCGCGCTGAAATCGCGCACCGGCTCGCGGCTCACGACCGCGACGCTGGAAAGCTGGATCGACCGCCTCGAAGCCAGTGAGCCGCGCGACGCAACGCCTCAGCCGACGACGCAACAGGCATCCGAACAGCTGGACGAAACCGATGAAATCACGGCAGTAGAAACGCAGACCGCGCCCGCCGCGTCGCAAGCTGCGCAATTCAAAGCCGCGCTGAAAAACCTGACGACGCTCGAGCGCAACGGCGAGGCAACGCCCGACCGCTCCACGCCGCAGACCGTGCTTGAAAACTTCAGGCGTGTCATCACCGAACCGCGCATGACCTACGACGTGCGCCTGTCAGACGGCGGACAGTTCGGCATCAACACCGGCGTGGCCGAACTGCTCAACTTGCCGGGCGCGAGCAAGCTGCCGTTCGTGCTCGCCGGACCCGACATCAAGTTAATCCACGGCCGCCACGCGATGATCAACGGCGGTTCGTCGGCGAATCACGGGCAACTGTTCATTGGCAGCGATCGACGCTGGGCGTCGCATGCGGGCGCGAGCGCGGCAGGCGGCGTCAATCTGTTCCACAAGAGCTTCCAGGCGATCGGCTCGGCGCAAGTCTTGCCGGCCGTTTTCGACGCGTCGCAGCCGAAGGGCGTGATGGTGCGCGCGCGGCTTCAGCCGACCGGCACGCTGCCGGCCGGGCAGCAGCCCGCGGGCGAGCCCGACCCGTGGCGAGCGAAGATGCTCGGCGTGATCGACGAGGCAACCGCGAGCGGGCCGAACCGCGGTCTGCCGCACGACGCGGGGTCGATGTGGGACGCCATTGCTCACTCGTTCTACAAGGATCCGGACGTGTCGGTGAACTGGCTCGACTCCAAGGCGCAATCGCTTTCGACGACGGTCAACGCATCGACCGGTGTCCGCTACGAACACGATGGATACAAGATCGGCCCGTCGGTGCAGGCGGGCGGCACGAAGACCTGGTTCACGCGCACGCGCCGTCAGGAAACCGGTCCGTTGAAAGCCGAGTTCGCGGGCAGCAGTAGCGCGCGCATGGCGGGTGCATCGGCTACGCTCGTCGCCGGCCTCGCGCCGCAAGGCAATTTCGCCGACGAGACGGGCCACGTGAAATCGGTCGTGCTGCCCAATGTCTCGATTGTCGGCTTCGGCACCACGGTGCTTCAATCGGAGACGGGTTCCACATGGCGCATCGCCGAGGAAGATGGCCACATCGACGCATCGCTCAGCTATCGCGACACCACCTTCACGAGCGTGAAGAAGTTCAAGCGTTACGTCGACAGCCGCCGCGCAACGTGGGACGACACTTACAACAAGCAGCCCGCGGGCGCCGCGCAACCCGAGCCGATCGACGACTACCTCGCGCGAGTGGATCAGGACGCGCTACGCGGCAACCAGCTCTTTGCGGAACGTGTCTGGCTGAAGCCTGAAGCGGCGAGCAAGATCAACATTCTGCGCGAGCTGCGCGACGCGGTGGTACCACCTGGCGCGAAGCCAGGCAAGGGCGACCTCGCGCAGATCAACGAGCGCAATGCGCAGATCGCCACCCTGCTCGAGGCAGACGACAGTTGGGATAACCGCTTCCTGTACTCGCTGGAAACAAACGGCGCGTCGCGCACGCTTGGACCGAGCTTCCTTGCAACGCTGCAGCGCGTCACCGAGGTGTCCCATCCGCGTCAGCTGAGCGTGCTGCGCGCGGAGCGGCCGGTCACGCCGCCGGAGCCCGATCGTTCCTGATCGTTAGTTGTTTGCCGGTTTTTCCGGTTCGCCGGTAAGGGCGGCGCCGCGCGTTTCGCGCGGCGCCGCATCGTCTTCCTGCTTCGTCTGCTCTCTCCCCGCCCCCCTTTCCCGCCGATTCGCCGTCACGCCTGATGTTTCGTTTTACGAAACAACACAATCAAGCCAGTCTCTTACGCTTTGTTACGGGACGATCGCCATGCTGCGACCGTCGCGCGGCCAATCGGATTTCAAATGCGCAGCGTGTTCAAAAGCCGCTGCGCTTCTCTCATCGTTTACTGTAAGAGGCTATTCATGAGCAAGATTACCAATGACTCCGGCAGCAGCGCCATCCAGCCCGATCTGCAGCAACTGGAATCGGACCTGCAAGGCGGCGGCAAGCTCGGCAACAACGATATCGAGAAGCTGCTCGAAATGATCCTCGCGATCATCGAACAGAAGGTGAACGGCAGCTCGCAAGGCGGCAACCCGTCTGCCGGCGGCGGTGGCGGTGGCGGCGATAACTCGACGCAAGGTGCGTCGACCGACAACAACGTCGATCCGGGCAACGACTCGACCGACGTGCAAAGCCAGATCATGTCGCTGTTGCAGCAGATCCTGCAAATGCTGCAGCAGTCGTCGCAAAGCGGCCAGGGGCTCGACAAGCAGACTGCGAGCATGATCGACGATATTCTCAAGCTGCTGCAACAGATCCAGGGCGCGCAAGGCGGCGGCGGTGCGAACAAGGGTGGCGATCAGACCTCGCAGATTCAGGATCTGCTTTCCGAAGTGATCCAACTGCTGCAACAGCTCCAGGGATCGTCGCAAACCGACGGTTCGAACAACGGCGGCACCGATCCGAACAGCACGAGCGACCCGAGCGACACCAGCACGAACGGCACAGACGGCACGGACGGGTCGAACAACGGCACGACCGGCGCGGCTGATCCGAGCACGCTCACCAACGAACTGCTCAAGCTGCTTTCGCAATTGCTGCCGATGCTCAACAAGGCGATGAACGAGAAAACGTCGACGAATTGAGGCAATTCCACCCACATCGTCGCGCGGCCCTGCTGGCAGACCATCCGATCGGCCCCGCCTTGCGTGGGCCGCGCGCATTGAGGAGCACACCATGAGTATATTTTCGAAAATCAAGCATGCGTTCCAGCATATTGGCCACGACATCGAGAAGGCCGCGAAATCGGTCGCGCACGGCGTCGAGCATGTGGCCCATGTGCTGGAAAAGGATCTCAAGAAGGTGCTGCAGGACACACTGGCAATGACCGAGGCACTCATGCAGGGCAATATGAAGCTTGCCATGCAAGACCTGCTGAAGACGGCCGATGACGTCGGCAAGGCTGCGACGGACGCGGCCACCGCAAGCGCTGAAGCCACGCTCGAAGGTTTGCAGGGATTGCATCTCGGCAAGGGTTTCGACAAGGTATTGAATAGCGTCGAAAAGGGAGTCGAGACGGTCAAGAAAGACGTCAACGAGGGCGTCGACGCCGCTGCCCAGGACCTCGTGTCCTCCGTCGAGGGCGTCGTATCCGGTTCCGTCAACGCGGTGAAGGATCTCGCCCACGGCAATTTCAAGGGCATGATGAACGACCTGACACAGGTCGGGGAGGATGCGCTCGAAGCCGCCGCCGACCTCACGCCCGAGGGCCTGGGGACGACCGTCGCAGCCTCGACGCTCGCCGCGGCGCATATCGGCAGCGAAAAGCTCGACAACACGATCGCAGCCGCGATGCACGGCGGCGTAGGCAAGGTCATCAAGTCGGTCAGCGAGATGGAAGTCGGCCAGGGCGCGCAGAAAGTGGGCGACAAGCTGCTGGGTGGCGGCAGTGCCGGGACCGCAACCACGACGGGCGGCGACGCGGTTGCGCTCATGGCGATGGCCTCCGCCTCTGGCGGCTCCGGCCGGCGCGGCGGGCATCGCGGCGTGGAAGGCTCGCATGAAACCCGTTCAGCGGAAGGTGAAACACCGAAGAACGGCAGCGCCGAAGGGCACAAGCAGGACGGGAAAACCGAAACCAGATCCGACTCCAAGGAGAACCAGGATAACTCCAAGGACAAGGAAAAGGACAAGGATGAAAAGACCCAGCAGGCGGGACCGCCTCCGGGCGTACTCGATACGCTGCTACTCAGCTATCTTGCGGACAACCAGCGACGCGTTGCCTGAGGACAGCGAGGCTTCAGACTCCGGCTTTCTTGCTCTAGCGGTAACCTTGCAGCAGTAATCGGAATACAGCCCGCACGTGTGCGGGCTGTATTCATTTGGGGGAACCGAAAGACACGTTTGGCGGCACCATGCACGACTGGCGGCGTTACTACTGGTTATGTGGTGCTCCCCAAGGCTTCGGTTAGCGGCTCTTGCCGAGGCTGCCGTTGGTCAGCGCCGGATCGTGATTTTTGCACGATCTGTTCGGAACGAAAGCGGTCAGTGGCGACGATCGTTTTGGCGTGTGCGGTCTTTTCCGCAAAAAAAAAGCGACTGCGCTGTCGTACACGATTACAGACGCCAAACGCACCGTCTCAAGGCTTGTCGCCCGAAACCGTGCTGACGTTGCCGCCAACGCCGCCCGCGCCGCCTGTTTGCGGCGGCGGCAAACCAACGAGTTGCGCGATACGGGCTACACCCTGCTGCCGCGGAAGATTCATCGCGCCCGAGGGCGGCGGCGGTACAAAGACCGCACCATCTCCGTTACCGCCAGGCACCGCATCGGCACCACCCGGCGCCCCGCCCGGACTCCCACCTGCAGCCGCCGACAACACGCGCGGCGTCAGCAGAAACAGCCGCTGGAACCGCTGCCCCTGATGTTTGCGATAGCGGAACAGGTTGCCGATCACCGGTATCTTCGAAAGCAGCGGCACCGCCGTTTCAGTGTGATCGTCCTGATCCACCGAATAGCCAGCGATCAGCAGACTGTCGCCTTCCTTGATGAGCGCCTGCGTGTCGATCGTGCTGTTGCTGACCACCGGCAACTGTCCGACTTGCTGATCGGTCAGCCTGCCGTCCTCGATATGCACGTCCATGCGGATCTGTTCGCCATTTCCTGCGCTCACGATCGAGGGCAGCACGCGCAGCGACACCCCGGCTGACACGCTATACAGATCCGCCGACTGGTAACCCGACACCTGCACATAAAACGTCTGCTTGTTGTCCATGAGCGCCTCGACATTGTCGAGCGTCTCGACCTTCGGACTTGCCGTGATGCGCGCCTGGTCGGTCTGCTGCATCGCGCTGATGCGGGTCAGCAGATAGCGTCCTGCGCCGCCAATCACCGCGGTCAGCACACCGCCAGCCGGCGTCGCCAGCACGCCAGCGGTGGTCGTGTCGAGCGGGTTGCCGAATCCCTGCGGATTGAGCGAACCGGGGTTGCCCGTCTGCGATTGCTGGCCGTTGCCGGTTTCGAAATCGACGTGACCGGAATGCAGCCGCCAATCCACTCCCAGCTCCTGCAACGCGTTATCCGTGATCTCGATGATACTCGCGTCGATTTCGAGAATGCCCGGCTGCGTGTCGAGCGATTCGATGAGCGTGCCGAACGCGGCCATGTTCTCGGCACGGTCGCGCACCAGAATCGAATTGCTGCGCGAATCCGCCTCGATGGTCGGCGCACCGCTCGCGGCGGCACTCTCTCTGGCGCGGCCCGCCGTGGACGACACCGAACCCGTGCCATCGCGCTCGGAGCCAGGCCCCATGCCGGCATCCGCGATATTCCCGACGGGCGGCGCCACCGCGCTATCGCCCGAGCCCGCATACGACTGGCTCCCACCGAGGCCAGGCAGCGTCGGTAATGGCGGCGGGCGCGAGCCGCCTTGCGTTCGGATCGCACCCGTCGTCATGCCGTCGTCCTGCATCTCGCGCACGCTCGGCACCCGGTATGCATCGCGCCTTGCCGGCGGTGCGTCGCCGCTGGCGTCGCCGCCGGGAACACCCTGGCCGTACAGTGTGCGCAGCAATGACGCAACGCCTCGCACGGTCACGCCGCGGCCGTTGATCGTGATGGTCCGATCGGTCGCCCATGCGTAATGCAGCGGAAAGCGTTGCACGACGACCTTCGCGCCGGACACGGATTTGTGATCGATCAGATGCGCCACGTCGGTCACCAGTTCGACGAAGCGCGGCGGTCCGGATACCACCGCCGTGCCGGACACGCTGTCGTAGCGCACCGGGAAACGCGGATCGTCGATCTCCAGGCGTCCGAGCGCGCGCCGCAAGTCTTCGGTGCCGGCGTTGGACAGACCTAGCGTCGCGCTGCGGGCTTCGTTGGCGCCGTAGATGCGCAGCACGGAGCCGTCGTAGTACCACAGCACGCCGAACGACTCTGCCATCTGATCCAGAAAACGCTGCGGCGCCGCGTTGAAGCGACCGGACACGGTGCCTTCGACATGCGGCGAGATCCACGTCATCACGTGCTGGCTCGCGCCGAAGTCGCGCAGCACGTCCTTGAGGTCTTTATGATCGGCGACGTATTCGAAGCGCGTGCCCTGCCACGCGACACGTTCTGCATGAGCCGGCAACGGCGACGCCAGCGCGCCGGCTGCGACGAGGGCCGCGCACAGCGTGCGCACACGGACAGCCGCGCCGCGGCGGACGGGAACGATAGCTTTCATGGCGGCTCCGCTTAACGATGCATCGTCTCTGACGGCGATTCCTTGAACTCGCGGCGATAACCCTTCGCGAGCGCGGAACGGCTCTTCACGCCCCAGCGGCTTGCCGTATCGAAGATCGAGCCTTGCATGCGCTCGTCGTTCAACAGGTCGTTACGAATGCCTTCGAGCCGCAGCTTGCGGATCAGCCCGCCCGGCGACATTCCGATCGAACGCTTGAAGGCTATTTGAAGCGCGCGCTCGGTGACGTCGATCTGCGAGGCGATTTCGCGGGTATTCAGATCGGCGCGATCGAGATTCTCGATGATGTAGCGATATGCGCGGCGATACTTCGCGGGCAGGCGCGCCGAAACGTCGTCCGCGGGCAGCGCGCGGCTCGCCGGCGATTGAATCGCGCCGAGGCCAGGCGTCTCGCTGCGCAGGCAGCGCAACGCTTCGGATGCATAGCTGGCGTAAAGCTTGAGCGCCTCGGTTGGGTTGCCGCGCCATACCGCGATCTTGGATACGCAATACAGGTAGTCGAAATTGCAGCGACGCGTGCCGATATCCGCTTCGGAGCGGCTGATCTTGGCAAGCACCGAATCGGCGACATCGTCGAGGCCGCCAGCGAGTCCGGCGAGCACGATGTCCAGCTTCGCGAGGAACGCCTGGCCGGCGCCGCGAAAATGCTGCGGCCGGCTGACCGCGTCGAAGAGCGGCGCGGCGGCAATACGCTCGCCGCGCGCCAGCGCCGCGAGCTGTTCCAGATACTCGTGGCGCTGCGCGAGAAGCGCCGGCATCGGCGACATCAGGACCGTTGTCTCGGTGAGCTTGCGCGTCACGTCGGCGCGGTCGCTCGCACTCTGCGCGCGCGTCACGTGCGCAGAGCTCCAGAACGCGTGGTCGCTCAGCGTAGTCGCCGTGCGAATGCGCAACTGGACGTCGAATTCGCGGGCGAGCAGCGCGATCACGAGCCGCCAGCCGGGTTCCTCATGCATGTCGGCCAGTTCGGCGGCTTGCAGGAGCGCGTCGTCCGCATCGCGTTGACGTCCCACCTGATGTTGCACCATGGCCGAGGCGATCAATGCTTCGAGTACTTCGGCGGGACTCGCCGCCTCGTCCTGGACGATCCGCGCAAAACACTTGGCGGTGGCCGCGTAGCGGTCACGCATCATCAATTGCCAGCCGGTGTTGCGGCACGACATGATGCGCAGGCGATCATCGTCGCCAACGATCGTCTTCTGAGCGCGCCGGTACATCTCTTCGGCATCCTGATCGTATCCGAGTAGAAGCGATGCATCGGCTACCGCGACCAGACGCGAGACGTCCGCGTCATCCAGCTTGTGCGACGGGCGTTCGAGCACGTCGTCGACGAGGCAATAGCCGCGTTCCGATGCGCCGTCGAGCATGGCGGCCGCATACGCCGGCAAACGGTTCTTCTGCGCGAGCCCCGACGACAGCGCGAAATAGATTGTCGAAAACATAATGGTTCCACCTCAGGAGTGACCGATGTGGCGGACCATTCGATCCGCCCTGAGAACCTGTGGTCCCGACAATTCGCCGGGCACGGAAACCATGGTAGAGACATCGTGCTCAACAAAACTCAACAATCCGCAGGAGACTTCACAACAATGTTCAGTGCGCCGGCTTCGACAGCATGCCGTTCGCCAATGCCGCCGACAGACCACCAAGCTGCACATCACCGACAACCTGTGAAGCGAACACCGCGACGAGCGCGATCAGCATCAGCACGCCGATCACGCCGCGCAGCGGTTGACTGAGCGAGCTGGGTTCGAGCTTGTCAGCCGCGCGCGCGACAATGCCGAGGCCGAGATCGACCAGTATCAGCACCAGCATCACCGGCGTGCCGAGCTTGGCGAGCGCCGTCCAGATCGTGTCGGTGCGCTGGATCAGAAACGTCTCCGCCGTATTGGAGAGCGACGGATACAGCACATACGGCGGCCACCATTTGAAGGACTCGAAGAGCGCGCCCAGCACGAACAGCATGCCGCCGCCGATATAGAAGAGCGTCACGACGAGTTGCAGCAGCAGCGTCGAAACCGGCGTGCTCTGATCACCCCGCAGCGGGTTGGTCATCTGCACATTGTTGAAACCCGCGAGGTCGTCGATCAGGGTGCCGAGGGACTGCGCGATCCAGAACACCGGCGCCGCACAATAGCCGAACGCGAAACCGAGAAACGCTTCCTTGCAGGCCAGCACCAGCAGCGCCGCGCTGTTGAGCGAGTCGAACGCCTGCGGAACCTGGCCCGCCGCGACGAACATCGTCAGCACGTACACCACGCCGTTGCGCGCGGTGCCGGGCAACACGGTGTCGCTGGTGGCGGGCAGCAGGATGAACGTCACCATGATGCGAATGCCCGTGAGCATCAGCATGACGATGAAGTTGTGATACGCCTCGAAGAAGCCGAGCAGGGCCTCGGCCCACGCGTGAAAATCATGTGTCATCGGCTACCTCGCGTAACGGCGCGCCAGCAGGTTTTCCGCGGCTTCCTCGTCGGCGGCGAGCTCGACGGCCGTGGCGGCGGCCCGCAGCAAGGTATCGAGCTTGCGGCGACATTCGTCCACCGCGGCTTGCGCGCGTGCGAGCGCCGCCTGCACCTCGGCCACCTTCTGCCGCTGACGATCCAGCGCCGTGCGGCGCTTTTGCTCCGCCGCGCGCGCGGCTTCCAGCGCTTCCTTCAGCGGCGCGCGCCACGCGTCGTGACACAGATAGTCGGACGTCGCGACGCGCGCGTCGCCGTCGAGCAAGGCGACGATGCGCGCTTCGTGCTCCGCGCGCTTTTGCTGCGCCTCGACATGTGCGTGCACGGCGTCGTCGAACTGGGCCTCGCGCTCGGCGAGCGCCTCGTGTTCCCGTGCCAGATCGGCCTCGATGCGCTCGCAGCGCCGGACCTTGGCGGCGACGATGGTGCGCCACTTGCGAATCACAATCGCCCTCATGACTGTGCGAAGCCGGAGACGAACGCGTGGCTGTCCTCACCTTCGGTCAGTTCCTCGGTGCTCTGGCCGAGGAACGATTCGATGGCCTCGTGCTGGGAGATCGCTTCGTCGGAGAGCGGATCGGCGCCCTGCTGATATTCGCCCATCTGCAGCAGCAGTTCGACCTCATCGTAACGGGCGAGCAGCTTGCGCACGTGCCCCGCGCCGCTGCAATGCCCGGGGCTTGCGACCAGCGTCATCACGCGGCTCAGGCTGTGCAATACGTCGATGGCCGGATAGCGGTTGCGCGCCGCGATCGCACGCGACAGCACGAGGTGTCCGTCGAGAATGCCGCGCACTTCCTCGCTGATCGGATCGTTGCCCTCCTCGTCCTCGGCGAGCACGGTGTAGAAAGCGGTAATCGAGCCTTCCTCCCCCATGCCGGCGCGCTCCAGCAGCCGCGGCAGTTCGGCGAAAATCGATGGCGGAAAACCGCGCCGCGTCGGCGGCTCGCCCGCCGACAGACCGATCTCCCGCTGGGCGCGCGCGAAGCGCGTCAGCGAGTCCATCATCAGTAGCACGCGCAAGCCGCAATCGCGGAAGTACTCGGCGATCGCGGTGCCCACATAGGCCGCCTTGGCGCGCTCGATCGACGAGCGGTCGGACGTCGCGCACACTACCACGCTGCGGGCCATGCCTGCCTCCCCCAGAATCAGTTCGATGAACTCACGCACCTCGCGGCCGCGCTCGCCGATCAGCACGATCACGTTGACGTCGCACGCCGCGCCGCGCGCAAGCATGCCGAGCAACGTGCTCTTGCCGACACCCGCCGGCGCGAAGATGCCGACGCGCTGGCCTTCGCCCACCGTCATGAGCCCATCGATGACCCGCACGCCGGTATGCAGCGGCGTGTCGACCATGCGTCGCTTCAGCGGGTCGGGCGCGGCGGCCATCACGGGGCGCGGCGCGTCGCAGTGCAACGGCCCAAGGCCGTCGATCGGTTCGCCAAGGCCATCCAGCACGCGTCCGAGCAGCATCTCGCCGACCGGCACCGACAACGGACGCCCGAGCCCGGTAACGCGCGTCGTGCGCGACAAGCCGGCGACGCTGCCGAACGGCGCGAGCAGCGCGAACTGACGCGTGAAACCGACCACTTCCGCGCGTTGCAGCAGCACGCCGCGCGCGTCGCGCAACTCGCATTGCTCGCCGAGCGTGGCGTCGAGCCCGCCAACCTTCAGCAACGTGCCGACGGCCTCGACCACTTTGCCATGACGCGTCGTCCCGTCGGACATGGCGAGCTCCTGGGTCAGCGCGTCGATGAAAGCGGCGACTTCGTTCATTGCGGCGCTCCGGTGGCCTGGTTGTCGAACTGCGGGGCATCGAAATGCTGACCGTCAAGCGGCGGAGCATCGTCGAGCAGTTCGTCGGCGGTGATGTTCACGGCGGCGGCAGTCTGCTGCTCCGTGTCGGTGCGCGTCACACGGCGAATGGCGCTCGCGATCGCGCGCAACTGCATCGGCAGTCCGGCTTCGATCAGGCCGTGGTCCCATTCGCACACGCAACTGCCGGGCTCCGCCGCGGCGTCGCTCACCACCTCGGGATTCACCGGCCAGCGATGCTCGTCGCACACGCGCCGAAACGCGCGCGCCGCTTCATCGATGTCGCATTCGGCGACGCGTACGGTGAGAAAGGATGTGCCCTCGAGGCTGCGCGACAGCCCCACCGCAATCTGCGCAAACAACGCGTCGCGATCGGCTTCGCCAAGCACCCGCGTGACGGTGCGCATGACGATGTCGGCAATCCGCTCGCGCAACGCCACCAGCAGGTCGCGCTCGGACGCCGCGCCGTGCAGCATCGCTTCATGCGCTTCCCGAATCGCGCGACGGCGTCCGGCCTCGTAACCCAGGCGCGCGGCGTTGTCATATTTCGTCTGGGCGGCACGCAGCGTGCGTTCGGCCTCTGCATCGGCCGTGCGCTGTATCTTTTCAGCCTCTCGCCGCGCGCTCGCGAGCAGTTCTTCGGCACGCCGTTCGAAGTGGCCGGACGCGCGATCCAGTTCGATCAACTGCGCCAGTTCCGCTGCTCGCAAGACATCGCTCTCAATGCCGATGCCGCCCTGCTGGGCTCTTAGCCAAATAACCATGTCAGCTCCGGAAACAACGTGCAGGCTGCGTACAGAAACGCTTCGGATTCGTCCTCTGCTTCGGGCCCGGCATCGGACGCCGCCGCTTCGGGTGGACGAGCACGAGCGGCGGGATCGGTCTCCCCGGCGTCATCGTCCAGCGTCAAGCCGATCAGTCTGCGCGCCGGCGCGAGCGGCCAGGCGTCGGCGCGTTCGAACAGCGTGCGTCCGGCGCGTACCAGCGCATCTACGGACAGATCAGCGGGAAGCGGCGCATTGGCCGTCGATGCGTTCACACCAAACTGCATGAGTGCGGCCAGCGCATGGTCCCCAAGCGCATCGGCGAGCGCGCGCCGCCGAGCGCCCGACACGATCCGGCGCAGCGTTCCGCGTGACGGATAGATCGCGCGCGCAGCCAGCACCGGACGCAGCGACGCGGCGTCGAGCAACGCAAGCCGGTTCGCGCGCGACGCATAGGCGCTGACCGGCATCGGCGTGCCGAGCCATAAGTCGCGCGCCGCATACCAGGCGTCGCGCGCGCTGCCGGTGAACGGCACGCCCCAACGCCGGCATTGCCGCTCGCTGAACCTGGCCGCAGCGTCGGCAATGCGCGCTTCGTACGAATTCAACCACCGGAGCTGGCGCTGCGGGTCCGGCACGTCGGCGCCGCTCGCCATTACCGCCGCCGATGCCTGTGCGTGACCCACGCTCATGTCGCCGCCCCACCCGCGCGTCCACGCAAGCGCGTGCCCACGCCCTTCAGCCTCGCGCCAAACCGGCGTGCGAGATACGCGAGCGCGGCGACCAGCGCGGCGGCCCCGGCGATTCCACCGGCCCACAACCACTCCTGCGGCACACTCGGTGCAACCGGCGGCGGCGGCTCGGGCGCCGCCGTGCCCGGCACCATCGTCACGCTAACGTTGTCGTAGGTCAGCCCTTCGACTGCATGCACGACCAGGTTCTTCAGATTCGGCGTGAGCGTCGACACATCGGTGCCCGGCAGGTATTTGATGAACACCGCGGCCGACGAGGGCTTGACCGTCGCGGCGAGTGGATCGTTATTCGGCAGCACGATCTGAACGTTCGCATACGCCACCCCGTCGATTCGCGACAGCACCTCGGAGAGTTGCTGCGACACGCCGTAGATAAAGCGCACACGCTCCTCCGTCGGCGTGGAGATCAGTCCGTCCTTCTTGAACATGTCTCCCAGATTCTGGAAGCGCTGATGAGGCAAGCCATGCGCGCGCAGCACGTCCATCGCGCGGGCGAACTGGTCGCTTTCGACCGCCACGCTCCAGGTCTTGCCGCCGTCGTCGCTGTGCTTGGAGACGTCCACTCGCGCGTCGAGCAGCACGGCCAGCATGTCGTTCGCGTCGCTCTCCGACAGTTGCGCGAACAGCTGCTTGCTGCAGCCGGTCATCAACGCCGTCACGCAGCACAGCAGCACGACCGTGCGCGCAAGTTTCAAATAGGAAGCCATTTCGTCTGTCCTGTCGTTCGTACGCCAACTACTGGTTCTTCATCAGCGTCTGTACGGAGCCCTTGGTGCCCTGCGCGACCGCCTCACCGACGTACATCTTGCCGACCATCTCGGACACCTGAAGCTGCATCCTGATCGACTGTGCCGCCACTTCCTGCATGGTCATCGTCGGCACCTCGCCGGCAAAGCGGTCCACTTCGCCACGCAAGTTTGCAACCGCCTGGTCTTGCTGCGTCACGACTTCGGACAACGCCGACGGGCCATGCGTGTGCGAGGCGCTCGGCGGTGCGAGACGCGCGGCGTCGAGCTTGCTGCGAAACAGGTCGACGAGGCTCGAGGCAGGCTCGGGCAGCGCGCCGGAGCCCGACGCGCCGCCGGTCCCGGCACGGCCGATGGCTTCGTCGGGCCGCACTGCGGACGCGGCGTCGAGCGGCGGGATGGGTGGGATCGTTACGTTCATCGCGATGCTCCTTGCACTAGGCGCGCAGATGACGATGCTGCATCAGTTTCTGAAACTCGCCGCGGTCGATCTGCACCTCGGCGGCCGGCGCCGCGGCTGCACTCTGCTTGCCCATCAGCGTCATCACGAGCTCGACGGAATCGGGGTCTTCATTGCGGCTCGCAACCTCGTTGGCGTAGACGCGCCACGCTGGATCGTCGAGCCCGCACAGCGACACCGCGAGCAGCGCCGCCACGTAAGGACCGAACGAGCCGCGCAGCGCCTGCTGCTCGAGCGGGCGCAAGAGGCGCACGGCCTCGGCGAAGTCGCGCCGGCGAATCATCATCCACGCGTCGTAGGCATGCAGTTCGACGAAGTTCGGACGCAGCACGTGGAGCGCGGCGAGCAGCCGCTCCGACTGCTCGATATGGCCATGTTTCGCGCCGAACATCAGCGCCTCGATCAATGCCGACACGAGCCGGTTACTGCATTTCGTCAGGGACATGGAGCACTCCTTTGGTGATCAAAACGCCGTATGTCTGCGCGTCTGCCGAGATGGCGGATGACAACGCTGTGGCCGGCGGTGTGCGAACCGTAACGCGAGGCAGCTCCCGTGAACGCGAGTAACGACGAACTGCGAGCGCGCCGAACGAAAAGCGTGCTTCGTCGACGGGCTGCGCATCGACCCGCTTGCGCCCGGTTCGGCGCCGGACCCATCGCTTCGCAGCGCGCGCGGGCCAAGGCGACGCATGCCCATGACAATCCGCCGCAATCCACTGCAATTAGCCGCAATCCACAGAAGGCTTCGCGATGTCTGACGAGAAGACCGAACAGCCCACCGACAAAAAGCTGCTCGACGCGCGCCGCGACGGCGAGACCGTGAAGAGCACGGACCTCCCGTTCGCAGCGATCCTGCTCGCCGCTGCGGTCGGCTTCGGCGTCGGCGGGCCGCGCATGGCTGAGCAACTGCGCCTCGTATTGCGCAGTGGCCTCGACGTGGCCCACTTGCAGACGCCCGATGCGCCGCTGCACGACCTGCTCGTCGAAGCCGGCCTGCACGCGTTGATGCTGATCTTTCCGATTGCGCTCGGCGCGGCTCTCGTCGGCATCGCCGCGATCGCGGCGCAAGTCGGACTGCAGATTTCGCTCAAGCCGCTCGAACCGAAGTTCGACGCGATCAATCCCGCGTCCGGCCTGAAGCGCATTTTCTCGGTGCGCTCGCTGATCGATCTCACCAAGACTGTCATCAAGGCGGTCGTGATCACGGCGGTGTTGTGGAAAACGCTCGTGCTGCTCGTCCCGCTAATGGTCGGCGTGGTGTACGAGCCGATCGGCAGCATCGACAGCATTGCCTGGAGCACGCTGTGCCGGGTGCTCGGCATCTCGGGCGCGCTCTATCTCGTGATCGGTGCCGCGGACTATGGCGTGCAGCATTGGCTGTTCATTCGCGATCACCGCATGAGCAAGGACGAAGTCAAACGCGAGCACAAGAATTCAGAAGGCGATCCGCACATCAAGAACGAGCGCCGCAAGATCGCACGCGAGGCCGCTTCCTCCGATCGGCAGCAGCCGATCAAGAACGCAAATGTGGTCGTGGTGAACCCGACCCACTACGCAGTCGCGCTGCGCTATGACCCCTCCGAATCCGGCTTGCCGCGCGTGATCGCCAAGGGCGTGGACGCGGAAGCACGCGTGATCCGCGAGGCAGCGACCCGCCACGGCATACCAATCGCACGCAATCCGCCGCTGGCGCGGGCGCTTTACCGCGTGGCGCTCGACGACGCGGTTCCCGAGCCGCTGTTCGACGCGGTCGCCGCGGTGCTCGCCTGGGTGGAAGGCATCGGCGGACGGCGCGGCGGCACCGAGGCAACCCCCTGACATCCGATGGAGAAGACCATGTTGAAGACGCTCCGCCTCAATGAGTTCGGCGGCGAGGTGGCGATCGCATCGCTGATCGTCGCTGTGATCTCGCTGATGATCCTGCCGCTACCGCCGTTTCTGATCGACGCGCTGCTCGGGCTCAACATTACGATCAGCGTCGTGCTGCTGATGGTGACGATGTACATACCGTACGCGACGGCGCTGTATTCGTTTCCGTCGCTGCTGCTGTTCACTACGCTGTTCCGGCTGTCGCTGAACATCGCGTCGACCAAGTCGATCCTGCTGCATGCGGAGGCCGGGCACATCATCGAAAGCTTCGGCGAGCTGGTGGTGGGCGGCAATCTCGTGGTCGGCCTGGTGGTGTTCCTGATCATCGCGACGGTGCAATTCATCGTGATTGCGAAGGGTTCGGAGCGAGTGGCCGAAGTCGGCGCGCGCTTTACGCTCGACGCGATGCCGGGCAAGCAGATGAGCATCGACGCCGACGTGCGCGCCGGCAACATGACCGCCGAAGATGCGCAAAAGCGCCGCGGCATGCTGGCGATCGAAAGCCAGTTGCACGGTGGCATGGACGGCGCGATGAAGTTCGTCAAGGGCGACGCGATCGCGGGCCTCGTCATCACGCTCGTCAACATTCTCGCGGGCATCGTGATCGGTGTGAGCTACCACGGCATGACAGCGGGCGAAGCGGCCAACCGCTTCTCCGTGCTGTCGATCGGCGACGCGATGGTCTCGCAGATTCCCTCGCTGCTGATTTCGGTGGCGGCGGGCATTCTAATCACCCGCGTCGCCGACGAGCACAGCAAGCCGAGTTCGCTCGGCACCGAGATCGTGCGCCAGCTTTCCACCAGTTCGCGAGCGCTGTATAGCGCCGCCGCGCTGCTGGGCGGTTTCGCATTGGTGCCGGGCTTTCCCTCTGCGCTGTTCGTCGTGCTCGCTGTCGCACTGTTCGGCGCCGGCCACGTGCTGCGCAAGCAATTGAAGGACAAAGCGCCGCACGCCGGCCCGGAGCTCCCCTCGCTACGCACCGACGGCCACAAGGGACACCCGCCGACCATCGGCGCGCATCCGCCTTCATTCGCCGCGCCGCTCTCGGTGCGCCTCGCGCCACAACTCGCGGCGAAGCTCGACACGGCGGAACTCAATCGCGCATTCGATGCGGCGCGCCGCGCGCTCGTCAATGAACTGGGCCTGCCGTTCCCGCGCACCGCCGTATGGACGGCGGACGCTGTGCCAGACGCCTCCTATCAGCTACTGCTGCACGACGTGCCGCAGCCGCCGGTCGAACTCGCGCCTGCACGCAGCGGCCGCGAACAGGCGCTTGCCGATGCGGTGGGCGACGCGGTGCGCGAACACGCACATCTGTTTCTCGGCTTGCAGGAAACGCAGTGGATTCTCGAACGCGTCGGCACCGAGTATCCGGGGCTCGTCGCCGAGGTGCAGAAGGTGGTGCCGGTGCTGCGCATCGCCGATGTACTCAAGCGGCTGCTCGAAGAACACGTGCCGATCCGCAACTTGCGGGCGATTCTCGAAAGCCTGGTGAACTGGGGCGCCAAGGAAAAAGACCTGCTGCTGCTCACCGAATACGTGCGCGGTGATCTCGGCCGCTTCATTGGGCATCGGGCGACGGGTGGCACCGGGCAGTTGCCGGCGATCGTGCTGGACGTGGAGGTCGAGCAGACCATCCGTCAATCGATCAAGCAAACGCCCGCCGGCAACTTCCTCACGCTCGAACCGCAACAGATCGAACAGTTGCTCGATGCGCTCGAGGAACTGATCGGCACAGAGCCGCAGCCCAACCTCGCGATCGTCACGTCGATGGACATTCGCCGTTACTTCCGCCGTATGATCGAGCAGCGGATGAAGTGGCTACAAGTCTATTCGTTCCAGGAACTGGGCGATGGAGTCGATCTTCAGCCTGTCGGCCGCGTCGCCTTCTGAGCGGAGGCCACGCGATGACACGCATCCGCTCCACGCGCGAAGTCAGCATCACGCCGCCGACTGCGCCGCACACCTCGGGCACGAGCGGCAAAACCAGCGAGAGCGGCGCCGGCGCGCAACGCTTCGAAACCTTATACGAGACCGCGCGGCAGCAGGCCGGCGAGGCCCGGCGCGATGAAAAGCAGGAGCAGGAATCGCCCGGCGAACCCGCGCCTGACGACGATGCGCAGGGCGGCGACGACGACTCCGGCGGCGACGCTCAACACCAGGAAGCAGCCGAGGGCATCAGCGCCACGGATGCGCCTTTGCCCCTGCTGCCCGCCGTGCCTCCGCTGCCGCCGTCGCTTGCGCTGAACGGCGCATTACTTGCCCTTCGCGAGAATCGCCGCGCGTCCACTTCCGCGGCGCACGCACAAGGTCCGGCGCGCAAGGCTGGCGTGCGCGGCGCGCAAGGCAAATCTGTGCATGAAGCCACGCAAGACGCGCAGCAGGCCGTGGCGGAACCATCATTCGGCATGCAGATGATCCGCCGCTGTGCGAGGGCGGCGGAGGGCGATCTTCTCGCCGAGCATCTCGCGGAGCGCGTGGCCGGATTTTGCACTAACCCCGCCGTCGAACGTGCAGGCCAGTGGGACGTCGCCGTCGAACTTGACCCGGCCATTCTGCCGCGCACCGAGCTGCATTTGAGTCTTTCGGGCTGGGGTCTATCTCTTCGTTTCGATAGCCGGGACGCGCGGGCGCGGCAGCTAATCTGTGACAACAGCAACGAGCTCAGGACCCGCCTCGAAGCACGTCTCGGCGGTCGAGTCGCAGTGGAAGTTACAGTTATCTGAAGGGTTCGAGATCATGTCAATGCCTCATGGCTGCACCAGCATCGGCGATCGGTTGCGCTGCTATACACCGGCGCTCGCCGGCGTGTCGCGCGCGCTGTTCGATGCGCGCGGTGGCCTCGGCGTGAAACCGGCAGCGGCGCAATCCTTGTCCTCTCACCGCACGGCGCGCCTGCGCATCGGCAGCGCGCATGGCGAGCTGTGTGTTTGCGTCGATGTGAGCCGTCACGCCGCGCTCGAGGCGATTGCCCTGGAGCCGGACCCGGACCGTCGCGCGGCGCTCGGCAATCTGTGGCTCGCAGCGCCGCTCGACACGCTTGCCGGTCACGGTGTCGCGCAGCCCTCGGTGCTGGACATTTCGCTCGATGCCGAACAGACCGATAGCCAGAACGCCGCCGGCGCGCTCCACTTTGAATACGGACTGGCGGACAACCCCGCCCACGCGGCGGTGCTGCTCGAAGCCCCCGCGTCTCTCGCGGCCGCGCTGGAGCGCCGCATGACCGGCACGCGCGCGGCATCGGTCGCGCTGCCCGACGCGCTTGCCGCCATCGCCGTGCCAACCCGCATCCGCTTGCGTACCCGTCGTTGCACGACGGCGCTGCTGGGCTCGCTGCGCGCGGGCGACGTCCTGCTCGGATGGCCGCGCGCAAGCGGCTATGCACAAAGCGCACCGCTCGAACACGCGACCGTGCTATGGGGCGCAGCGAATGGCCGCGCCGCCTGCGCGCAGGCCCGCATCGACGGCCACCACATGATCCTTGAGACGTTCCCTGAGACGATGAACCACGATCCCGATCTTTCCCTTGAGAGTGCCGCCGGGTCCACCGGCGAGACCGCCGCCGCGGAGCGCACCGTCGATCTGAACGAGGTCGAACTTCCCGTGCATATCGAGGTGGTAACCGTCAATCTGCCGCTCGGGCAAATCGCCGCGCTGCGGCCCGGCTACATCCTGACGCTGCCGCTCAAGCTCGCCGATGCGGAAATCCGTCTCGTCGCGCACGGGCAGACGCTCGCGCTCGGCGAACTCGTCGCGGTCGGGGACAACCTCGGCCTCCTCATCCAGCACATTGCGAACTCCGATGAACGGCACACCTGAAATCGCCTCGCTGCTCGTCGCGGCACTCGCGTTGGCCGTCCTGCCATTCGCCGCGATGGTGGTCACGTCCTACACGAAGATCGTGGTCGTGCTCGGGCTACTGCGCAACGCGCTGGGTCTGCAGCAGGTGCCGCCCACCTCGGTGCTCAACGGCGTCGCCATCATGGTGTCGTGCTTCATCATGGCGCCGGTCGGCATGGAAGCCATGCACCGCGCGCAGCTATCCAGCGATGCAGGCTCGGGCATGCAGGTGATGCCGCTTCTCGACGCCGCGCGCGAACCGTTTCGCGTGTTTCTGAAACGTCATGCGTCGGAGCGCGAGAAGGCCTTCTTCCTGCGCTCGGCCCGCGAAATCTGGCCGCCCGAACGCGCCGCCGAACTCAAGCAGGACGATCTCATCGTGCTCGCGCCCGCCTTCACGCTGAGCGAACTGACCGCGGCCTTCAAGATGGGCTTCCTGCTGTACCTCGCCTTCATCGTGATCGACCTAGTCATCGCCAACGTGCTGATGGCACTCGGGCTGTCGCAGGTCAATCCGACCAATGTGGCCATTCCGTTCAAGCTGCTGCTGTTCGTTTCGATGGACGGCTGGTCGACGCTGATCCACGGTCTCATCTCCACCTACAGGTAACGCCGTGGAATACGACGCGATCACTCATTTCACCACGCAGGCGCTCACCCTGTGCCTGCTCGTGTCGTTGCCGCCGGTGGCGGTGGCGGCCGTGACCGGCCTGCTCATCGCGTTCCTGCAAGCCGTCACGTCACTGCAGGATTCCAGCATTTCGCAGAGCGTGAAACTGGTGGTCGTCACGGTCGTCATCGTGATCGTCGCGCCATGGGGCGCGGCCGCGATCCAGAACTTCGCGCGCAACCTCGTGCAGGTGATGTTCACATGAGCATTCCACGCATAGGCGGCGGCTACACGCCGCCCGCCGATCTTTCTTCGGATGCCGAATCTGTCGCCCAGCAGCAGGCGGCGCTGGCCGTGCCGCATCACCGTCACGGGCATGCGTTGACGCGTGCCAAGCGCCCGTCGCTGAGGAAACGCCGCAGCGCCGAGAGTCCGGACGCGAACGACCCCGCGGCCGAGAGCGAGGAACTGCTGATGATGCTCGACCAGCATCTGCGACGCAGTCAGACCGACGTGATGCGGGTCGATGCGCGCGAGCCGCGCGGCAATCAGCATGGCTTCGGTCAGGACGAGCATTCCGCCGGCGCGGAGCCGAACGGCAAACGGACAGATTCCGACGACACGCACGATCTGCCTGCGCGCGCGCTGCCGATGCGTTTTGCGCAGCGCACGGCGCGCGACGAGACGGCGCTGTTGAAGCACTCACGCGCGGTCAGTCAAGGATCAGCACGCTCGCCTGGCGATCAGGCCGAGGCCGCGCTGATTGGCGTGCAAACCGCGGCGCGCAAGCAGGAACCGTCCGTTGGGGGCAAAGCGCCCGCGCGTGCCAGCCCAACGTATGCCGTCCTTGCGATCGTCCGCGAATTCCTGCAGATGCCGGATGGCGAGCGCACCTCGCGCACTACGCTCGCCCAGATACGCGACCGGCTCGTGTCGGCATCCACGCGCGCCGGACGCGATATGCAAAACAACCCTCAAAGCAACATACAAAGCGGAGTGAGCGGGGCCGCTCAACGCCCGCTCTCCGCCGCGGAGGAATCGATGAATCTGCTGTTGCCCATCGCGCTGCTTAACCTCGGGCGCAGCCGCACCCGCGCGGGCCGCGCGATGGGCATGTCCGCGCTTGCTGCCCTGATCCGCCGCGGACGCGGATGGTGACGGCGGGCGCCATCCCGTCAATCACAATCGAAGAGGTTTCGTTCATGTCCAAAGAAATTCGCATACTGACCGGCTTCCATGCCGGCGCTCAAATAGAGTTGAGTACAACAACGATGTCGATCGGCGCCAAACCTGATGCGGACATCCTGATCAACGACTGGAGCGAGTGCACTATGCAGTTGGCAATCGATGCGCAAGACAACTTGACGATCGCTGTGCCCGGCGAAGCCGGCATCGCGATGGACGACTTCATGCCGCGACGTTTCGGTGAAGTCGTGCTGTGCGCGGGCCCTGCCGACACGCGCTGGCCGTCCGATTTGCAACTGATGGAGTCGATGCTGGCGGCGCAACCCGAAGGGCGCAAATACGACGGCGAAACGAGCGACGGCGTGTTTCCGGCCGGCCCGCCCTCCACACCGATCATTATGCGTTCGCGCCGTTCGCCATGGGTGCATGCCGGCGTCGCCGCCTTGCTGATCGGGTCGATGGGCGCAGCCGCGGTGGTGTTGCCGGCCGGCAAGACGACGCTGGCCGCCGACCGGCCGCAAGCCCGCGCCACGCTTGCCGATGTGCAACAGGCGCTGGCGCAGCTGCATCAGCCGGATCTGGCGGTCGCCCGGCAGGGCGACGGGTTTCTCGTCACGGGCATCGCGGCGAGCACCGCCGAGGCCAGCAGAACGCGCGCCGCGCTTCAGGCATTGGCAGGCAATCGCCTGAACTGGAGCGTCCGGTCCGGTGACGAGATCGCCGGGTCGCTCGCGGAATCGCTGCATGAAGCCAACCTGCACGTGAGTTATGGCGGTGCGGGCCGCCTCGAGGTAACCGGCAGCGCGCGCCATCCCGCCGAAGTGCGCGAGGTGGTCGAACGGTTTCGCGGCGATATGCAGCCGCTCGTCGCGCGTATCGACGTGGACGTGACAAGCACCGACGACCTGAAAGTAGCAGGTGAGATCGATTCGGCCTTGTCGGCGGACGGCGTGAAATACGTGGAATCGAGCGACGGCACGAAGAACTTCGTGGCCGAGCTGCCCAGCAACACCACCCTTCATTGAGGATGACCAGCATGTACGAAGCGATGACCGACAAACTGATCGACGTACTCGACGACTTGCCGCAGGCAGTGGCGCAGACGCATCGTCACGGTGAAGTGCGGGAAGTGGCAGACGCACTCGACGCGATAGCCAACACCGTCGCCTCGCATTCAACGGAGGCGGCAAGCACGGAAGCTCAGGCAGGACGTGTGGTTGTCGATGGATTTCGCGCCGCGGCGCAGTTGTGCCGCGGCGCAATCGAGCAGTAACACTTGCACCGCGACACACACATGAGGTGTGCCGCGATGCAGGCAAACCGTGCGCAATCCGCAAGGGCCGCACATTTTCCCAGCGTTCCGCATGAAGCGGGACACTTTAGCGCAGTACCACTGTTCAATTCTTTTAGGAGATTCAACATGTCGAGCAAGATCCCGACCGACGCAGGCGCAACTGGCAGCTCCATCGCCGACATCTACAAGGCAATGGCTGAAGAAAACGAAATCAACAAGGCCAACACGACCGCGAAGCTTGCGACGATGGGCCCGAAGGCCGCGAAGGACATCGTAGGCTAAGCGCTCCGGCGCGCCATCCGGCCGCGCATGGTGCGCCGGTTGGGAACCGTCCGCGGTTCCCAACCGGTTTTTTTTTGCTCTGCCGCGTGGCCCATCCACCTACAGACCTGTGCTCGTGAAGCGATTCGGCGATAGCGATGAGTATCGAAAGACGTGATGAACTGATCCGCGAGATTTGCGAACTGCGCGACATGCCTGCGCCAGATGCCGTGCTGGAGCGCGGTGTGCTGGAGATCGACGGCTTCGACGCGGCGATCGACCATTTCGAGGAAGACCCCGACGCGCTGTACATGACGTTCCAGTTCGGCATAGTCACGGCGGGGCGCACGTTGCGCGTGTTTCGCCTGTTGCTGGAGGCGAATCTCGCCGTCTATGCGCAGGACCAGGCGCAACTCGGCCTGGAGGCGGATACCGGCGCGATCGTCCTGATCGCGCGCGTGGCCTTGAGCGAGGAAATCACAGGGCAATGGATGCTCGAGCTGATCGAGCACTATGTCGAGCACGGCCGCTACTGGCGGGACAACATCTTCGTCGCTCGCGACGACATGTTCGAAAACCTCGCCCGTGGCGACTACGTATGGATCCGCGCATGAACCTTCTTTTCAATGGAGAATGAAATGACGCAAGTCAGCCATAGTCACAGCACGACCAGCAGTCCCTCGACCCACAAGACGGACGACAAGGACACGAAGAACAAGGACAAGAAAGACGACCAGGGAGGCAGCCCGGCCGATCTGGATGCGGCGATCCAGGCCTTCGGCACACAGGTGATGATGCAGATCTTCCAGGATCAGCAGGAACGCCGGGCTGAGGCACGCGAGGAGGACGAGGACGCCGCCTGAGCGCGTGAGCGCGGGCCGTTCGCGTCATGCGTCGTGACGCGATGGCCCGCCAGCGCCGACTGCCTCGACGGGCGGGTCGCCACGCAAGCGGAGGGCTGCTACGCCACCGTCACGACGAACTGCGCCGATGAATCGCAAGCGCGATCGGACAACGTACCGTCGCCACCGCGCCGCGTAGTGCCCTGCCCCAAGCTCACCGGCGACGTATCGAACCCCGCTCGCGCGTCGGCGTCGAAGCAGGACTGCGCCGCCTGAGCGACATCCAGCTTGTAGCCGAGCGCATACACGGTCTTGAGATTCAACTCGGCGGTGCGCGATAGCTGCAGTTTCTTGCGCAGCTTATAGATGTGCTGCTCCAGCGTGCGCGCGGCGATCTGCTCCGTCGCACCCCAAACGCTGGCAGCGATTTGCGCGCGGCTAAGAAATTTTCCGGGGTTCGAAAAGAACATCCAGGCGATCGAGAACTCGCGCGCTGTCAGCGGAATCTCGACGCCGTCGATCGTCGCGAGACCGAGATCCCGCTGAAGCACGTAACGGCCGATCTGGATCTGATGCGTGACGGTATCGGAAATGCGCCGCTGCAACGCCAGATGGACGCGAAAGCGGATCTGCTCGATGTCGAAGCGATTCACGACGTCGGTCGCCCCCGCGTCGATCCAGCGCAACAGTCCCGACCAGCTCGAATGGTGCGTCAGTACGATCACCGGCGTGCACACGTCGGCGTTGCAGTCGCGCCACGACAGCAACGCACTGGTTGGCGTCGGATCGTTCCTGGCGTCGATCAGCACCAGGTCATAACGGTTCGCACGCATTGCGCGCAGCAAATCGAGTTCACTCGGGAACGGCTCGATGACGACTCCTTCTCCGGTAAAGGTTTCAGAAACAGTCCGTCGAAGCAGCCGGTCGTCGGTTGCAATGGCAAATAACAGGTTATTGTTCACCGCGGTTCGCATCCCCAAAAAGGCATCCACGCTTCTCGATTCCTGCCGTCACCCTTCCAGCGGAGACGGCGGCGTTTCCCCAAGCACAACTTTTTGTCCCCTCGCCCGTCTGGTCGTCGTGGTTTTAGTCAATGGCTGTAGCGGCGTAATTCAAGACCCATTGCATTGCGCCATCAGCATTGATCGTATCGGGCGAGGTCTCTCTCTCCGTTAGTGCATCGGGAGCGCGCGGTGGATGCGTATTGCGTGGATATTTTCATGCGACGAGCCAGAATCCAGTTCGCGAGGCAAAGCATCTTCCGGCAACTCTCGTGAATTGCGCGCCATTCAACGCCATACAGTCGTGAACCAGCTTGCGCGGCGTCATGCGAAAAAATCACGGCCTGTAGAGCGACTGGAAGCATCGTGTCGCGTTTGCAACAGTTGCCATACGACACGCGAGCCACGAATCCACAATGACGGCTGCGCAATGATGGATTCCGCTGCTCGTGCGCGGACACGCTTACTATTCCGGATTGCCAATCGAGTCCGTCCTGGAGACACCGCTGTTCACAAGCAAATGGCGCCGCGTGAGCCAATCGATGTTGTGCCGGCCTGGCTCTGCTGCCGCACGTGCTTGCGGATTCGCGGCGCGTGGCGGCATGGATGTCTTCCCGCCTGCTGCCGCGGCATTTGCCGGACGCTGCGGCAGCAATAGCGCACCGGGCGCGGTCAGGCTGCGCGCAACCGGCCTCGGACTGACGCCTGCCGTCGGCGGCGTGGCCGTGTCCGCGCTGGAACGAGTTGCGGGGAAGAAACGCGAAAGACGGTTGATCGTCATAAGCCCTCGCAATGGAGCGTCGTCTGTTTAAGCGGCGTAGTACGGCCCCGCCGCGTGGCCGCGCGCTGACGGCGACGGTTCGGCGGAGGCGCTCGATGCCGTATTGGACGATTCGCAAGGCACCGCGTCGCAAGCGCCTTGCGAAAAGCTGAACCCTTGCGCGAATGAACGTCACGCGCGGCCTTCATCATCGCTCCTCGCCAACGTCCTTCCTGGCGGCGCAAATACTGGGACATACGTCGGGCCCGCGCGTCCTCGCGCAATATGGTTCGCACGCGACCTCATGTTTTCGCGCCGTCGCTTCGAAATCCAGATGGAGGGCGATCACAATCGCGCCGTTCACTGGTACGCACCGGCACGCATTCGAGGAGACCGTCATGCACCACGCCTTCCGTCATCGTCCGCCGCTTACGCGCCGCGCGCTGGTCGCAATCGCCGTCGACCTTGCGCTCGCGCTCGCCGCGCAGCCCGCATGGGCCGACTGCTTCGACGACGCAGGGGCGTACCAGCGCGTCAATCCAATGGTGCTGCGGGCGATCGCATGGCAGGAGTCGCATAACCGGCCCAACGCGACGCATCTGAACGCAAACGGCTCGCTCGACTACGGCGTCATGCAGATCAACTCCATTCACCTGCGCGACCTGGCGCGCTACCACATCGATCGCGATGCGCTGATGCAGCCGTGCAAGAACGTGTATATCGCGGCCTGGCATTTGCGCGGCAAGATGGACAAATACGGCAACACCTGGGCCGCGATTGGGGCCTACCATTCGGAGACCCCTGCCGAGCGGGACCTGTACGCGCGCCACATCGCCGCGATCCTCGCGGGCTGGCATCAATTGCGGCAGCCGGAGCATATCGCTCAAAAATGATTCCCCCGAACCGGCCGGCGCCGCAGGGCGACGAACCGAATAGGTATGTTCCCCCCCAGCTCGTGGCAGCGCAACCGGTGTAGAAAACGTTCGCCTAACGCCCCCTCGTTTCGGTGCCATGTCAACGCGCCCGATCGCACTGCTTATGATGAACACCCAAGCAGTGCGCCCCTGACATTTCTATCGCGAACGACATGCTCAAACACGACAACCTGCAAGATGTTGACGCCAGTCACGAAGGACGCTGCCCGCCGCTCACCTTTTCGAAGCGGGACGGGCTGCTGTACATGCACAACGGCGACGAGTGGGATTCGACGTTCGGATGTATGGTGCTCGATCATCCAACGTTTCTCTGGATGGAGTATGCGCAAAAGATGATGTCGTGGATGCTCTTCGCCGAACGCTTCTATGAAAAGCCGCGCCTCATCGTGCAACTGGGACTGGGCGCCGGAGCGTTGACCCGCTTCTGTCACGCCCGCTTTCCGCTCGCGCGTGTCGAAGTCGTCGACATCAACCCCGCGGTCATCGACGCGTGCCGCGAGATGTTCTGCATGCCGCCCGAGGGCGAGCGCCTCGCTCTCATCGAAGCGGACGCGATGGACTATGTCAGCGCGCAAGAGCACCGGGCATCGATCGACATCTTGCAGATGGACCTTTATCTAAGCGAACACGATGGGCCGGTGGGGCAAGGCAGCGCATTCTACCGGGCCTGTTTCGACAGCCTCGCGACGGACGGCATGATGACGATCAACATCTTCGGCCCGGACCTGGCGGCGGTGACGCGGCAGAACCTGCAATGGCTGTCCGAGCTATTCGATGCGGTTCTGCGGTTGCCGTGCGAGGACAACAACATTCTCATCTGCTTCAAGCGTGCGCCGGTGATCGATATGCAGCAACTGAAAGTGAAAGCGGCCGCGCTCGAGTCGCTTACTGGAATCCCCGCGTCTTCGTGGGTGTTTTTTCGTCGCGACGGCGAAGCGCTGGATCGCGAGAAGGCCCTGGAACTCGAGGCAGTGGTCTAGGCGAATTGCTCAACGCACGCCAGCGCGTTGCCTGCTTCGCCAATCGACGCAACGCTATCCAGCTTGTAGCCAAGCGCATAAACGGTTTTCAGATTCAGGCCGTTTCCGGGCGACAAACGCAGCTTCTTGCGCAGCTTGTAGATGTGTTGCTCGATGGAGCGCGCCGCCACGTCCTCGCATGAGCCCCACACGCCGCCAGCGATCTGCGCGCGGGTCACGAACTTGCCTGGATTCGAAAAGAACAGCCACGCCATCGTGAATTCGCGCGGCGTGAGCGGAATCTCGACGCCGTTGAGGGTCAGCACGCCGAGATCCCTTCTCAACACATAGCCGCCCAGCGTGACGGTGTCCGCACCCGCCCGATGATTTTCACGCTGAAGCACAACATGCGCGCGCAGACGCACCTGTTCCAGATCGAAGCGATACGCCACGTCCGTGGCGCCCGCGTTGACCCACCCGAGCATGGCGGTCCAGTCCGGAAACGGCGTGAGAACGATCGCGGGCGTGCACGCAGCCGCGTTGCAATGGCGCCACGACAGCAACGAATCGAGCAGCAATGATCCGTTCTTCGCGTCGATCAGCACGAGGTCGTACGTGGAGGCGCGCATTGCACGCACGAGCGGCAACTCGCCGTCAAACGATTCGACGGCAATCGAATCACCGGCAAGACAGCCGGCCAGATCGCGGGTCAATATGGGGTCCTCGGTCACTAGGGCGAATCGCATGTCTTCTCCTGGTCGGCCTGATGTCAATGAATCGTTCATACGGACGGGTTGGATCGTTCTCGGTCCCGGTTCCGGTAAGTGCCTCCGGGAGCGAAACCGGATGCGCTGCCGCGCCGGCGGTCCGACGTCTTGCCCACGCCCCCCGTCGCGTGGCGGGCATGCGCATATCGCTGAACCCTCGCAGCCACGGCGCATCGCGGCGCACGCGTCGGCACACCCTTACAGAACGCTCAGGATGCGCTGACACGAGAATCCGCGCATCCTGACGCGGCTTCTATTGCCCGCGTCGACATGGTTGCGGCGCTCGTATCGCGCATCGTGGCTTGCCGACAAATTTCTTCGGTCGTTCGCAACTTTGCTCACGGTCGACGTCACTTACGGGCATATTTCCAATTTCACTCCGGCAGATCGCGAGCAAATTTGTCCGGTCACGTTTATCGGTTAGGATTGGCACGACCCTCGCAGCGGCGCGGCGCCGCGCCGGGTCGTTCAGATGGCTTGACCACGGTCACAGTCCCCGATCTACCGGAACGTGAACGAACAATATGGAGTTGCAGCGTCCTTCGTCCCCGCGTTGCCGCGTGGCAGCCTGCTTGCCCGGCCTGCTTCGATGCTGCGCTGCGCTCGTCACGCTTGCAGTTTTATCCGCACCCGCCACTGCCACAAGCGACGACTGGCAGTTCGAGGCGGGCATCACCACCAACAAGGTCACCCGCGGCATGGACATCGGAAACGGGCAGCCGTCGGTCAGTGCGGGGGCCAACTGGTATCCGGGCAACGGCTTCTTTGCGGGCGCGTCCGTGGCGTCACTCCGGTCCGCTCGCAGCCCGACCAACGGCGCGGAAGTCGTCGCCAACGGTGGATACGGTTGGCGATTGGCCGGCGACTGGAGCGCCCAGGCCATGCTTTCGCACTACCAGTTCCTACAGGGATCGCAGTCCTCGCGCCTCAACTACGACGAACTGGTGCTAACCGCCGGCTGGCGCGACTCTGTGTTCGCCTCGGTCGCGCTCTCGCCGGACACCGGCTTTGGGCCGACGCCGATTTCGCGCGCTGTCTCATATGACCTGGTGGGTCGCCTGCCGCTCGTGCACGGGTGGACCGCGACGGCCGGCATCGGCTACTACGATCTGCACTCGGTGATCGACCTTGGGTACGTCTACGGCAACGTCGGGCTGACTTATCAGTTTCGCGCGTGGCAATTTGACGTGTCGTACATCGCGACGAACAATGAAGCCAAGACGAAGCTTGGGCCGGGCGCGAACAATCGCTGGATCGCCGATGTCATCTGGCATTTCTGAGCGGCGGCGTAACTTTTCACCCGGCAACGCGCACCTACGGCTATTTACATCATGAATCGAGTTGCCATGACGCCCAAGGACCGCTATGTCCCGCATTTTCCGTTCGGCGCGGGTTCGGCAGTGAACCGCGGCGTCAGTGGCACATGGGCCGCCATGGTGCGGCGCGCGTGCCTTTGCTGGCTGTCCCTGTGCGCCGCCTTCGCGGTGTCCGCGTGCGCGCTCGTGCCCGCGACGCCCGACCCCGCTGTCGCGACGCAGCAGATGAAAGCGCGTCCAGAGCGAATGATCGTGCTGGCTGTCGCCAATCCTCCGGAAACGCTCATGCTGCGAGCCGGCTCGACTGCCGCCGGCTACGGCGCTGCTGGCGGCTATTCGCCGGGCGGCAGCGCGCGGGCTCAGGTCGCCGCGCTCGCGCGGCAATACGGCTTGCACGAGGTGTCGGCGTGGCCGATCCCGTCGCTGAAGGTGCATTGCGCGATGCTGGAAATCGCCGACGGCGCGCGGCGCGATGAAGTGCTCGCGCGGCTCGCTGCCGATCCTCGCGTGCGTCTCGCGCAGCCGTTACAGACCTTCGATCTGCTCGGCGAGGCGCCGCATGGCAGCGGCTATACCGACTTGCAGCAGGGTTTTCGCGAGATCGGCGCGGACGCTGCGCAAAAGGTCACACGCGGCGATTCGGTGCGCGTCGCGGTGATCGACACCGGCGTCGACACCACCCACCCCGATCTGCACGGCCGCATTGCCGGGACCCGCAATTTCGTCGACGAGGACTGGCAGCAATTCAATCGCGACCAGCACGGCACCGCGGTCGCGGGCGTCATCGCGGCGGATCGCGCCGGCGGCCCGGACGGCAGCGCCGGCATCGAAGGCGTCGCGCCGCACGCGAAAGTGATCGCGGTCAAGGCCTGCTGGCAAGCGGACAATCGCAGCGGGACTTCGCGGTGCAATTCGTTCACACTCGCCGAAGCGATCCAGTCGGCGCTCGAGGCGCACGCACAGATCATCAACCTGAGTCTGGGCGGGCCGGCGGACCCGCTGCTGAGTCAACTGATCGAACTGTCGGTGAAAAAAGGTGTGATCGTGGTCGGGGCCGTTCTGCCGGACGGCGACCTCAAGGCGTTTCCGGTCGGCGTGAGGGGCGTGATCGCCGTCGATTCGGCTCACGCTGCGGGCAGCGCGCCAGCCGATGCAGGCTCGAACGTGCTGTATGCGCCGGGCCGTGACATCCTGACGCTCACGCCGGGCGGACATTACGACTTCGTGTCGGGCTCGTCGTTCGCGGCGGCGAACGTGACAGGCACCATTGCGTTGCTGCTCGGGTTGCAGCCGAATCTCGACGCACATTCGATCGAGGTGCTGCTCGACCAGACAAGCGGCCCGAGCCGGCAGCATGGCCGCGTCATCAATGCGTGCCGCGCGATTGCCGCGCTTCATCACCCGTGCGTCGAGGTGGCCCGTTGAACGGGACCGCCGCAATGCAGCGATGACTCCCCCTCGCGCAGGCGCTCTTCACGCAAACGTTCTGAGCGCAGCTGTTCCTCCCTGTGACGTTCGGCGCGCACATCGTCGTCGTGGGTGCTGAATTGCAGCAAGCTCGCGCGGTCGTCAGCCGTTGCACAAGGTTGCGAAAACGCATTCGCAGATGCGAGCAGCAGTGCGCAGGCAACGCCTGCAGCGAGGTTAAATGAACGCGGCAGCAACATTCCGAATCCCCCTCACGTTTGAAAAAAGCCGTCCGTCGTACTGATGACCCGTCCGAGCCGCGCCAATACCGAACCGGGTTGGCGCGAGACGAACCGTTTTTTCACCGCACGAAATCAATCTGCCACACTGCCTCAGTCAAAGCGCCTCGACCAGATCCTTGCGCCGCGTCTGGCAATACGCCGAGCACGCAAGCTGCGCGGCATTTGCGGCCGCGTGAATCATCGGGCTCGCGTTCACCGGCTTGCAAATCGACACGATGATCGGCGGGGGCACGGGTTTGAGCGGCAACTCGACGAATTCGCCGCTTTGCAAGGTCTCCGCGACGAACAGGCCGGGAATGGCGGCGACGCCATAGCCGTCGCGAACCAGTTGAACGATCGCGGCCACCGAGGGCGAACAGGTGATGCGCGTTTGCCCGGCCGGCATGCCGAGTTGCTGCGCGAGCGCATGAACGATGCTCTCGAGCGCGACTTGCGGCGCCGTGCCGCGCCCGAAGGTCAGAACCGGACGCTCCAGCACGCGTAGCGCGAGCCCTTCGGCACGCTTCGACAACAAGCCCCGTTTCGCGATCCAGCGAACCGGATAGCTGGCGATCGCCCTGGAGACAATCTTCGTACTGTCGATGCCCTCAACCCGTATCACGAGGTCGAGCTCGCCGCTCAGCAGCCGCCGTTGCAGCACCGAACTCGAATCGACGGTCAGGTCCACTTCGAGCCGTGGAAAGCTCGCGTTCAGCTGGGTGACGTAGTGCGCGAGCCAGCTGTGCACGACGGTCTCGATGACGCCCAGGCGCAGCTTGCCGCCAACCACGATTTCCTGGCCCGCAGCCTCCCGCAATGTGCGCGTGGCATTGACGACGTTCTTCGCGGGCCCGAGCAGATTCTGGCCCGACGGTGTCAGCCGGAAGCTCGTTGTCGAGCGGTCGACGAGTTCCGTCTTGAGTTCGTCCTCCAGTGAGCGGATACGCAGCGAGATCGTGGCCGGTGTCGCGTGCAGCACACGCGCCGTCGCCCGAAAGCTTTCGAGCTGGGCAAGCGTCACGAAGGTTTCGAGAAAGCGCGTGTTCATAGGTTATGCCTGAAGATTGGGGCGGATTCCTTCATTGTTTCTGTTCGTAGTATGCCTTAACAAAAAACTCCATTTATACGAAACGGAGTGCCTTTATGTCCGTTATGCCGAAACGACGCATGGTATTCGCCACGCATGAACGCAGCTTTGCCACGCCCCCCTGTAAGGCCTGTCGGCAAAGGTTTTCAAGCCACCGACCACGCGCTTCTCCCGATGTGCACCCAACGACCGGCTACGTAAAAACCCGCACAAAACCGTTAAGAAAACCTGAACGCCAGCGGCACGAATAACTCGCTGGCGCAGCAATTTTGTTGGCCCTAATCTGCACGCCATCGCACTCACGAACGGAATCGCCGTCATGCCGCACACCTTTCGCCAGCAAGTTCGCAGCAAGACATTTTCGGGGCCTACGGCCGGCTATTGCGGCGACTTCGCGCAGGCCAACCTCGCCATTCTGCCGAGCGCCTACGCCGAGGATTTCATGCGCTTCTGCCTGCGCAATCCGAAAGCCTGCCCGCTGCTCGGCGTCGGCGAACCGGGACAATTCGATCTGCCGGTGCTGGGCCGCGACCTCGATATCCGCACCGACGTGCCCGGCTACAACGTCTATCGCGACGGCGTGCTGTGCGAGCAGCCTTCCGATATCCGCGAGGTTTGGCGCGACGATCTGGTCGTGTTCGCGATCGGCTGCTCGTTCTCGTTCGAACAGATGCTCGCGCGCGAACGCATTCCGCTGCGCCACGTCGACGAAGGTGTGAACGTGCCGATGTACCGCACCCACATTGCGAACCAGGCGGCGGGACGGTTCGGCGGCCAGCTCGTCGTCTCCATGCGGCCGATGAGCGGCCCCCATGCGATTCGCGCCGTGCAGGTCACGAGCCGGTTTCCCGCGGTGCATGGCGCGCCGGTGCACATCGGCAATCCGGCGGTACTCGGCATCGAAGATCTGTCGAGCCCGGATTTCGGCGATCCGGTATCGATCCATGAACACGAACTGCCGGTCTTCTGGGCCTGCGGCGTGACGCCTCAAAGCGCCATTGAAAGCGCGCGGCTGCCGTTCGCGATCGCGCATCGGCCTGGCCACATGCTGGTCACCGACATCCCCAACGCATCGCTCGCGGTGTTCTGACGCCCGGATTGGCCGCATCACAGGAGAAACACATGAATACGGAAGCGCAATACGCAGGCACGCCCGTCGACGACGCAATGGCGGACACCACCGCGAGCCGCGGCATGTTCGGCTGGTACCGGCACACCAACGCGAGCGAGCGGCGGGCATTCTGGAGCTGCAAAGTCGGCTATGCGCTCGATGCGATGGACACGCAATTCCTTAGCTTCGTGATTCCGACGCTGATCGCCACGTGGAGTCTCAGCAGGGGCGAAGCCGGCCTGATCGGCACGGTGACACTACTGACCTCCGCGCTCGGCGGCTGGGTCGCAGGCATTCTTTCCGACCGCATCGGCCGGGTGAAGACGCTGCAGATCACCATCGTCTGGTTCGCCTTTTTCACGCTGCTCTGCGCGTTCGCGCAGAACTACAGCCAGCTTCTGATCGCGCGCGGTTTGATGGGTTTCGGCTTCGGCGGTGAATGGACCGCGGGCGCGGTGCTGATCGGCGAGGTAATCCGGCCGCGCGATCGCGGCAAGGCGGTCGGCATGGTGCAGGCGGGCTGGGCGATCGGCTGGGCGGCGTCGGCGGGACTCTATACGCTGGTGTTTTCGCTGCTGCCCGGCGATATCGCATGGCGCGCATTGTTCGCGCTCGGCGTGTTGCCCGCGCCGTTCGTGATCTTCATTCGCCGTTTCGTCGAGGAACCGGAAGTTCATCTGCAACAAAAGCAGCGTGACGCCGAAGCCGGCAACACGAGTTCGTTCTTCGAAATCTTCGGCCCCGGCGTCTGGCTGACGACGCTGCGCACCGCGATCCTCGCCACGGGCACGCAAGGCGGCTATTACGCGATCACCACCTGGCTGCCGACGTACCTCAAGACCGAACAGCACCTGAGCGTGGTCGGCACGGGCGGCTATCTCGCGGTCATCATCGCCGGCTCGTATGCGGGCTACCTGTGCGGCGCCTTTCTCAGCGACCGCTTTGGCCGCAAGCTCAATTTCATCGCGTTCTCGATTGCCTCGATGGCGATCGCTCTCGTCTATACCCGCGTGCCGATGAGCAACGCGCTGCTGCTCGTGCTCGGCTTCCCGCTCGGCTTCTTCGCCTCGGGCATCTTCGCCGGGATGGGCGCGTTCATGACCGAACTCTTCCCCACGCGGATTCGCGGCTCGGGCCAGGGCTTCTGCTACAACTTCGGCCGCGCCGTCGGCGCGACCTTCCCGTTTCTGATCGGTTTCGTCGCGCAAAAAATGACGCTCGGCGTCGCGATCGGCACCTTCGCCGCGGCCGCCTACGGCGTCGTGATTCTCGCGGCGCTGACGCTGCCTGAAACGCGCGGCGCGCAACTCGAATCGTGAGCACCCCATCATTCACCGGAGATATCTTCTGATGACACATCAAGCCGACACTCAGCTACCGCGTGATCGCCGCTGGCAATTCTGGATCGACCGCGGAGGCACGTTCACCGACGTCGTCGCGCGCCGCCCCGATGGGCAGATCGTCACGCACAAGGTGCTGTCGGAGAATCCCGAGCGATATCGCGATTCGGCGGTGCAAGGCATTCGCGACCTGCTGGGCGTCGCGGCCCACGAGCCCGTGCCGGCACATCTGATCGATAGCGTACGGATGGGCACGACGGTCGCCACCAACGCACTGCTCGAACGCAAGGGCGCGCCTACCGTGCTCGCGATTACCAGGGGCTTTGCAGACGCGCTGCGGATCGCCTACCAAAGCCGTCCGAAGCTGTTCGTGCGCAACATCGAGTTGCCAACGCTGCTGTACGAGCGCGTGGTGGAAATCGACGAGCGGATCGGCGCGCATGGCGAAGTGGTACGCGAACTCGATACGAGGCAGGCGCAGGCTGCGTTGCGACAGGCCTACGAAAATGGAATCCGTTCATGCGCAATCGTGCTGATGCACGGTTACCGGTACGCCGAACATGAACGCAGGCTCAAGGAAATCGCGCAGGACATCGGCTATACGCAGATCTCGGTGAGTCATGAAGTCAGCCCGCTGATGAAGCTGGTCTCGCGCGGCGACACGACCGTCGTCGACGCGTATCTCTCGCCGATTCTGCGCCACTACGTTCAGCAAGTCGAAGGCGATCTGGGCGCTGTTCCGTTGCAGTTCATGCAGAGCAATGGCGGCCTCACCGACGCGCATCGCTTCCAGGGCAAGGACGCGATCCTGTCCGGCCCCGCAGGCGGCATCGTGGGTGCGGCGCAGGTGTCGAAGCTCGCGGGCTTCGAATCGATCATCGGCTTCGACATGGGCGGCACATCGACCGATGTGACGCACTACGCGGGCGAGTACGAACGCGAGTTCGCCACGGAAGTGGCGGGCGTTCGCATCCGCGCCCCGATGATGAAAATCCATACCGTTGCGGCTGGCGGCGGGTCGATCTGCAGTTTCGACGGCGCGCGCTTGCGCGTAGGCCCCGAGAGCGCGGGGGCGAATCCCGGTCCAGCGTCGTATCGGCGCGGCGGCCCGCTGACCGTCACCGACTGCAACGTGATGACCGGCAAGATCAGCGCGCAGTGGTTTCCCCACGTGTTTGGACCTGAAGGCAACCTGCCGCTGGATGCCGCCGTCGTACATCGCAAGTTCGTGGAGATTGCGGCGCAGGTTGAGGATGCGACAGGCATCGCGCGCTCGCCAGCCGAAATCGCCGAGGGCTTTCTGAAGATTGCCGTCGAGAACATGGCGAATGCGATCAAGCAGATCTCGGTGCAGCGCGGCTACGACGTGACGAAGTACACGCTCGCATGCTTCGGCGGCGCAGGCGGTCAGCATGCGTGCCTCGTCGCGGATGCGCTCGGCATGACGCGTGTGTTCATCCATCCGCTCGCAGGCGTGTTGTCGGCCTACGGCATGGGTCTCGCTGACGTGCGCGCACTGCGCCAACTGGCAGTCGAAACGCGCCTCGACGCGGCATCGCTCGCCGCCTGCGAGGAAACGTTCGCGTCGCTGGGCGCCGCGGCGGAAAGCGAAGTCGCCGAGCAGCGCATCGCAAGGGACCGCATCACGCTGCGCCGCACGCTCCACGTCAAATACGACGGTACCGACACTGCACTGGAGATCGAATTCGGCCGCGACGCACCGGCAATTGTCGCGACGTTCGAGCGTTTGTACCGCGCCCGTTACGGCTTTCTCATGCCGAACAAGGCGCTGGTGATCGAAGCCGTTGCCGTGGAGGCGATCGGCCAGGCGCACGAGGTTGAGGACGAACATTGGCCCGTCGCCGAGAGTGCTTCCGCGAATCCTGAACCGCTCGCTATGACACATGTGTTTTCAGGCGGCGAGTGGCACGACACACCCGTGTTCGACCGCGATACGCTGGCGCCCGGCGCGCGTATCGACGGACCAGCCATCGTCAGCGAAAAGACCGGAACGACCGTGATCGTACCGGGCTGGCAAGTCGAGGTCAGCCGGCACAACCACCTGGTGGTCAACCGCACGGGCGCGCTCGTGAACCGTCACGCGATCGGCACCGAAGCCGATCCGGTCTTGCTCGAAGTGTTCAACAACCTGTTCATGTCGATTGCCGAGCAGATGGGCGTGACGCTCGCGAACACGTCGTACTCGGTCAACATCAAGGAGCGCCTCGACTTCTCGTGCGCGCTTTTCGACGCGGACGGCAACCTGATCGCCAACGCGCCGCACATGCCGGTCCATCTTGGCTCGATGGGCGAGAGCGTGCAGACCATCATCGAGCGACGTGGTGGCACCATGCAGTCTGGCGATGTGTATGTCCTCAACGCGCCCTATGGCGGCGGCACGCATCTGCCGGACGTGACGGTGGTCATGCCGGTCTTCGTCGAGGAGCACGCGGCGCCGACGTTCTATGTCGCGGCGCGCGGCCATCACGCGGATATCGGCGGCATTTCACCGGGTTCGATGCCACCTGACTCGACGCACGTCGATCAGGAAGGCGTCCTGCTCGATAACGTCCAACTTGTCGCGCAGGGCCGCTTTCTCGAAGACGAAATGCGCGAGTTGCTCGCCTCGGGTCGTTATCCGGTTCGAAACGTCGAACAGAACATTGCCGATTTGCGGGCGCAGATCGCCGCGTGCACGAAGGGCGCGCAGGAACTCGACCGCATGTGCAGGCAGTTTGGCCTCGACGTGGTGCAGGCGTACATGCAGCACGTGCAGGACAACGCCGAGGAGGTCGTTCGGCGCACGCTGTCGGTGCTCAGGGACGGACGCTTCGAATACGAGCTCGACGACGGGGCGAAGATCGTCGTCGCCGTGTCGATCGACCGCGAGGCGCGCTCGGCCGTTATCGACTTCGCCGGCACGAGCGAACAGCAACCGAATAACTACAACGCGCCCTCCGCCATCTGCAAGGCGGCCGTGCTGTACGTGTTCCGCACGCTGGTCGACGATGACATTCCGCTCAACGCGGGTTGTCTGAAACCTCTGGACATTCGCATTCCCGCGGGCTCGATGCTCAACCCGCGCTATCCGGCCGCGGTGGTCGCCGGTAACGTCGAGACATCGCAGGTCGTGACCGATGCGCTCTACGGCGCGCTCGGTGTCATGGCGGGCGCCCAGGGCACGATGAACAACTTCACGTTCGGCAACGATCACTACCAGTACTACGAGACCATCTGCGGTGGCGCCGGAGCCAGTGCGTCGTCGGCGGGTTGCAGCGCGGTGCAAACCCACATGACCAACTCGCGGCTCACCGATCCCGAAGTGCTCGAATGGCGCTTCCCGGTTCGCCTTGATGACTTCCGGGTGCGTCACGGCAGCGGCGGCGATGGGCAATGGCGAGGCGGCGACGGTACCGAGCGGCGAGTCCGCTTCCTCGAACCGATGACCGCCGTGATTCTGTCGAACCGACGGCGGGTGGCGCCGTTCGGCATGGCGGGCGGATCGCCGGGCAAGCTCGGCGTCAACTGGGTCGAACGAGCGGGTTCGTCCGCGCAGGAAACCTTCGGCGCGCGTCACCAGGTGCAGATGAATGCCGGCGATGTTTTCGTGATTCAGACGCCGGGTGGCGGTGGGTATGGAGTGGCGTCCGAGGTATGAGTTAGGCCGTCGGCCTGGTGGTGTGCCTCGTCATCCGCGGGTACGCGTACCGCGATCGACGTGTCGCTAACGGGCGCGCTATGCACCACGATCTTGCCGCCCAGCATCAGCGCGCGCTCTCCCATGCCGACGAGCCCAAACGATTTGGCGCAATCATTGCGAGTGTGCCCCGGCCACGGCGCCCTGAGGGCACCCAGCGCCTGGCGCGGCGGCAATCCGGGCGTCGCCGAATGCGCGGTCCGATAATCTTTTCGACCTCAACCGCGATGCACTTCGCTTCTCGAGCGATAACTGCACTACAAAATCTTTTTGCAATGTCGAACGTCCGCTGTAATGGCGCTGCGACCAACTGAATCGTCTGATCAGGGCTCGCCCGCATCCTCCGTTCCGCAACTGCGACGGCTCGTCTGCGACCGTCTTCAGCATATGGACGCTATCCGCACCGGCGGGGAGCCAGAAACATTTTTCGAGCGTCTCGCGGGTAATCGCGCATTCGACCTCGTGCTGATGATCGGAACACGATCACGCGTCTGTACTGCGACACGGCGGCAGCGAGATCAGCAACGTCCATGGGAAACCTCAATAGATTCGTGCCCGCCGGCATCAGTTAATGCCTCGCTGGATCTCGAATCTGCCAGAATCGATCCAGCGAAAACCGGTAACGTTACCGACAAAGCGCCTAGTGACCGACATTCGCTGATGTCCGCTCGCTGTCTGACGTTACCTTCAGGCTGAGGCTTCTAGCACTGACGTGCCCGTCACGCGATCCAGGTTTTGTGTTCAACCCGGAGCAAGCCCGAGGTTGATAGCAGCGAGGATGAGAGGCATCAGAACCGGCTTCACGAAATAGTGATCGAGTCCGGCGCCCATCGATTCGTCCCGTTCTGATTGCGACATGAGGCCGGTTACGGCTACCAGCACCGGTACCGGGGTCTTCCGAACAAGTCGGATCGCTCTTGCTACCTCGCAACCATCGAGACGCGGCATTTCGATATCGAGCAATACTGCGGCCGGATACCACGCACAGTATTCGGTGAGCGCATCGCCACCATTCGTGGCAGTCCGGATGTCAAAACCCCGATTAGAGAAGAACACTGCGTACGCTGCCAGCATTTCTGGATCGTCGTCAGCAATAAGGAGGCGCGCGGCGTTGGTAGAGACCGTCAAATGATATTGACACGTGCTCACATGATTGCGCTAATCTGCCAAGGTACGAATTCCTGCTGTCCGTACCCATGCCGCTCACTACGTGAACGGGTGCCCGAGGCGACATCTAGCAGCAATTTGAAAAGCACCGCGCCAAGTTCCTCAATTGAAGTTTTGCCTTCCAACACCTCTCCGCAGTTCAGGTCCATATCGTCGGATTGCCGTTGCCAAAGTGCTGTGTTAGTTGCAAGTTTGACAGACGGCGCGGGCGCGCAGCCGTAAGCTGAACCACGTCCCGTCGTGAAGCAGATCAGATTTGCACCGCCGGCTACCTGGCCCGTAGCCGACACAGGGTCGTAGCCGGGCGTGTCCATGAACACCAGACCGCGTGCCTTAACGGGCTGAGCGTACTCGTACACCTCGGTGAGGTTTGTCGAGCCTGCCTTTGCGATGCCGCCCAATGATTTCTCGAGGACGGTCGTCAAGCCGCCGGCCTTATTTCCGGCCGACGGATTGTTGTTGATCTGGGCCCCTTGCCGCTGCGCGTACGCTTCCCACCACCTGATGCGATCAAGCAGCTTTTGCCCCACCTCTTGCGTTGCGGCGCGCCGCGTCAGTAGGTGCTCTGCGCCATAGATCTCGGGCGTCTCCGAGAGAATCGCGGTGCCGCCGTGCTGCACCAGCAAATCAACGGCTGCGCCCAGCACCGGATTGGCTGTGATGCCAGAATAACCGTCCGATCCTCCGCATTGGAGACCGATTGTGAGATGACTCGCGCTGACCGCCTCTCGCCTCACGTTATTCGCTTCGGACAACATGCGCTGAACCAGTTCAATACCCTTCGCAATCGTCAATGTCGTGCCACCGCTGTCCTGGATCGTGAACGTTCGCAATCGATCGTGTTCGCGGAGCCCCTGTGTCTCAAGTAGTCGCGAAATCTGGTTCGTTTCACAGCCGAGACCTACGATCAGCACGCTCGCGAAGTTCGGATGGCATGCATAGCCGCCGAGCGTGCGCTGCAAAATCGCGAGACCATCGCCCTCCGAGTCGATTGCGCAACCTGAACTATGTGTTAGAGCGACGACGCCATCAACGTTCGGAAACGCGGCTAGTGCTTCCGGATGAACGTCGGGCCGAAAATGGTCAGCAATGGCTCGTGCAACGGTGGCCGAGCAATTAACAGAGGTGAGAATTCCGACGTAGTTACGCGTGGCGACACTGCCGTCTTCCCGGACAATGCCCTGAAATGTTGCCGGCTCATTCGACGGGACAGTCGGACGCGCGGCCTGACCGAACGCGTAGTCGCGCGTGAAGTCGCCCATCGCGAGATTATGGGTGTGTACATGCTGCCCCGCGCGAATGGGCTGGCTTGCAAAGCCGATTACCTGGCCGTAGCGGAGGACCGCCTCACCCTGACCGATGTCACGTGTCGCCACTTTGTGACCGGGCGGAATCAGTCCCGAAACAGTCAACGCTTCTTTCTCGATCACCGTGCCGGACATAAGCTGTTCAAGTGCGATAACGACATCGTCAGCGGGATTGAGCCGTATCACACGAGCCGACATCGACGCGGTGGATCGGGCGGACGTGTCGGCAATATTCAACGACATGGCATAACTCCTACGTTTTCAGGGCAAAGGCCGGTCGCGCTTAGCCACGTGGGATTCGCGTGAAGGACCATGCACCGCTTAGCCGGCGCTCCAGGGCGTTTTGCAGCGCGTGTACTCAAGTTGATAGAGGGTCGTGTCCGGTGCTATTGCGCCGGCCTGGGGCAATGCCGCGAGTCCCGAAACGAAACGGTCCACCGCTGAACGGACATAGTCTGCCCGGCACCCTTCGACTAACACGATCCATGTCGGTACCTGGGTGCCTTCTGAACGCGCCTTCTTCTCCGCCGTTTCCACCTTGCTGATCTCCTCGTCAGCAAGGCACAGGTGCACGCCCGTGATCCCCGGCAAATCCACGAGCGGCGGCATCACGCGCTGACGCAAACCCTTCACGACCTCTGCCCGGGCATCCGAAGGCACGTCGAAGCGCACGCTCATGAGATAGGCACCCTGCCCAACACCGTCCGAATAGGCGACGTGACAGATTGAGCGCGCGACGCTCCGGAAAGAGGCGACAACCTGCTTGGTCCAGGGCGTCGGCGTATTCAGCCGGGTCAGGTAGTCTTGCGCGCCAAGCACTTCGACGGTGTCGGCCTCGTACAGATTGAAGTACTCGGGCCCTGCGTTCAGGGCAATGAAGCGTCGACCGCGCCTGAACCCGGGGATGCCCGCGCGTTCGGGCATGTGTTCGCGGTTGTGCCACTCGTAAAATTCATCTTTCGCTTCTGGCAGCAAGTCATGCCAGATTGCGACGACGCCCGTTCCAGCAAGGCTCATATCTCCTCCGTTTGACAAATCGAATCGTCTTAAACTGCCGATGGGTATTCGCCGCGGCCCCAAGCTGCGCCGAGCGTGTCCGTGTACTGGACGACCTTCTGTGTCTGCGCGCCGAGGCCGCTGCCACCGAGCGTCATGGTGTCGCCTGCTTTCAGGAAGACAGGCGGCTTTTGACCGAGGCCCACGCCGGGAGGCGTCCCCGTAATGATCACGTCGCCTGCCATCAAAGGCATGAAGCGGCTGAGATACGCCACAATGTGCGCGACGTTGAAGATCATGGTGCGTGTGTTGCCGGTCTGCCGGCGCGTGCCGTTGACGTCGAGCCACAGGTCGAGCACCTGCGGATCGGAAACTTCGTCGCGGGTTACGAGCCACGGGCCAAGCGGAGCGAACGAAAACCCGCTTTTACCTTTGGTCCACTGGCCTTCGCGTTCGAGTTGATACGCGCGTTCGGAGACATCATTCGCAAGGCAGTAGCCCGCCACATGGTCTAGCGCGTCTGCTTCGTCGATCTGCCAGGCGGGTTTGCCGATCACCACGCCGAGTTCGACCTCCCAATCCAGCTTTTGCGCGTCTGCGGGCAAGATGACCGGGTCGTTCGGGCCGCTGATTGAGCCCGTATGCTTGTTGAAGACCACAGGTTCGCGTGGTATCGGCGTGTCGGTTTCAGCAGCATGATCGGAGTAGTTCAGACCAATGCACACGAGATTACGGACATTGCCGACGCACGCGCCGAGACGCGTGCCTGCTTCAACGACGGGCAAACGATCTAAATCGAGTTCGCTCAGCTTTGCAAGCGCGACTGGCGTGATAGCCGTTCCATCAATGTCGTTCACGATGCCAGTCAGATCGCGGATCGCGCCGCTGGAATCGATAATGCCGGGCTGCTCACGACCAGGTTGGCCGAAACGGACGAGACGCATGTAGTACTCCTGTCAAGACAAAAAACTGATGGGCAATGTGCCGAGTTCGCCGAAGCGGATAAGCAACTCACGACCGACTGTCAAGTCGAGAACGCCCGCGTAGGACCCGGTGATCACAGCTTGGCCTGCATACAATCCGAGGCCGCGCGCGCGAAGGAAATTAGCGAGCCACACAATCGGCGCGAGCACGCCCTGATCGGGGTGGCGTCCCGTGAGCGTGACTGCCTCTTCCCCGATGCGGGTCAGACCAAGGTCGAATTCCACAGGAAGGTCAGCCGGCGTGGCGCCATCAAATAAGTTCACGCGGGGTCCAAGGACAAGGCCGGCGTTAAAGAGCCCGTCTGCCAGTAGTTCTGGAAACGTCAGCTTTTCTGGACATGCATAACGGCAGCCCAGCAATTCGAGCGCGAGGTGCGTGTCCCCAAGCGCGTCGAGTACTTCCGCTTCGCCATAGACTCCGCGCCGTGGCGGCAAGTCGCACTTCAGTAGGCAGGCCAGTTCCGGCTCCGCCCTTACAGCGACACCCGCAGACCCGCTCATGCGACAAACATCGCCTCGGTGAATATCAGCGTCGTAGATCGGCGCGGCGATGACTTTGCCCGGCTGCGGAAGCGCGCATTTCCATGCGCCGATTTGCCGGCCTAGTTGTCGGCTGACCTCCTGCTGGATCGCGAAACCGTCGTCCAGACTCGCAGGCAGTAGTTCGACTGGCAGCCGCTCGACGAGCATGCCTGTTTGGCGCGCCGTCACAAGAAGGTTCGCGGCCTGTTCGCGCGGACTGGCGATAGCCTCGGCGGCCTGTGTTACGGCTGTCATCTTCAAGCCGCCTCACTCACGTTCGCCCCAACGCTCTCACGCGGCCATACCGCGCCTAGCTTCGAAGCCGCTTCTTTCAACAACGCGCAGAAGTCGTCATAGCGCTCGGGCTGAACTCGCATGACGGGTCCAGCAATGCTCATCGTGCCGACCACGGTACCGTCGGTCAGCGACTGCACGGGCACCGCTAACGCGGCAACGCCGGGTTCGGCTTCTTCCACGACAAGCCCATAGCCGCGCTGTCTGGTCAGTTCCAACTCGGGAATCAACTGCTCGACGCTGTTGATCGCCTTTGGCCCGCATGCGCGGGACCCAGTTTTTCCGAGTCCGCCACCCAATGCGCATTCGACTGCCCGGTCGTTCGACATCGATGCCAGCCACACCTTCCCGTTTGCCGTTGCATGCAGGGTAATAGGGCTATCCATGGACGGCGAATACATAAGGCCCGGTGCCGCGCCTTGGGAGGACGCCAGCCACGCGAGCGTCCCTTCACTTGCGACGGTCAGCCGAACGAGCTCGCGACAGTGCGCCGCCACGTCATCGAGGATCGGCTGCACCAAGCCCGGCAAGCCAAGTCCATGCAAATACCGCTGACCCAACAGCGAAAGCTTCAGGGTCAGACGGTATTGAGAAGTGTTTTCGTCCTGTTCAGCCCAGCCCTGCTCGCACAGCTGCGCAAGTACCCGATGCGCGGGGCCTTTTTCCAGCTCGAGTTCGGCGGCGATGTCGGACATACGCATCCAGCGCGCCTCGCGTGCGAGCAACTCGATCGCTTGAAGCGAACGGTCAACTGCTCCCTTGACAACTCTCATAATTTGAGTAACATCCTTCCTATTGGAACGGTGTTACAACAATAAACGAGCGGCACCGAAAAGTCAATTACAGGAGACAGGCATGAACGCACGAGCACCCGCTAAGCCCCACGGCAAGCGCCAGTCGAAGATCGCAGCAGCCAGTGGCTGGATCGGCTCAGCGCTCGAGTACTACGATTTTTTCATCTACGCGACGGCTGCGACATTGTTGTTCCCGCAGCTCTTCTTTCCCTCACACAATCCAACGGTAGGCATCGTCGCGTCACTGGCGACGTTCGGCGTCGGCTATGTCGCCAGACCAATAGGGGCTATGGTGCTGGGGCACCTTGGCGATCGTCACGGGCGAAAGACCGTGCTGATCTTCTGCATGTTCCTGATGGGCTTTGCAACGCTGTGTGTTGGGCTCTTGCCGACCTACCAGCAGATCGGCATCTGGGCACCTGTGCTGCTCGTCGTCCTGCGGCTCATTCAGGGATTTGCGGTCGCGGGTGAAATGTCCGGCGCCAGCTCCATGATTCTTGAACACGCGCCTTTCGGACGGCGTGGATATTTTGCCAGCTTTACCCTCCAGGGAGTTCAGGCAGGACAACTCCTCGCGGCAGGCGTTTTTTTGCCGCTCGCGCACTTCATGCCAAAGGATCAGTTTGCTTCGTGGGGTTGGCGCATTCCGTTCCTGCTGAGCATCGTCGTGGTCATTGCGGGTTACATCATTCGCCGCGAGGTCGATGAGACCCCTGCTTTTTCTGAAGAACGGGCCCACGGAGAAATTCCTTTTTCCCCGGTGATCGAGGTCCTGCGCGATAGCTGGGGTGACGTCTTGCGTGTTGTCGGTATGGCGCTTGCCGCGGTCACCGCGCTTCTGGCGACCGTTTTCGGCGCGACCTATGCGGTCCAGCCGGCGTACGGTATTGGCTTTCCTGCCGCCGTCTTTCTGTGGGTGCCGGTCCTTGGCAACCTTTGCTCCGTCATACTGATCCCCCTCGTGGGCAACCTCTCGGACAAGATCGGTCGCAGACCCCCCGTTATCGTCGGCGTTGTGAGCTCCGGAATCTTCGCTTTCGGCTACCTGTACGCCATCAGCATCCACAGTATCTGGCTCTCACTGCTCTTCTCGTTGCTCATGTGGGGCGTCGCTTACCAGGGCTTCAACGGCGTGTTCCCGAGTCTCTTCCCCGAACTGTTCCGCACGCGCGTGCGTGTCACCGGCATGGCGATCGGACAAAACGTAGGGACGACCTTGTGTGCCTTGCTGCCGTCGCTTTTCGTCGCAGTCGCGCCCCCAGGGTCCACCGACATTCCGTTGAAAATTGGCTTTCTCACGTTCGGCATTTGTCTGGTTGCTGCGTTTGCCGCGTTCACCACCCGGGAAACGTACCGAATTCGCCTCGACGATCTCGGCGACCGCAACGCTACTCCTGTACCTACGGCCGAATATGAACGCCTGCGCAGTGAAGCGATGGCCACGACGAGCAAGGATGCCGCCGAGTCGGGGTTCGCCCACAACATGCGGCCTTGAGCTGCCGCCGGCTGCCTGTCGGGCGTGATCGCCGCGTTGGCACGACGCAAATAGGACATCGCATGCAAACCTGCACTTCAGAGCCGTACGCCGGTTCGAATGTGCACGAATTGACCCTCGTTTTACATTAAGACGCAATGCAACCAGATATCTTAGGCAGAACGCGGCTCTGCGGTTTGGTAGGCGACCCGCTGAGCGCGGCGAAGTCGCCACAGTTGCTGAACAGGCTGTTTGTCGAACAGTGCACCGACGCAGTTTGCGTTCCTTTCTGGGTCAAACCAGATAACCTGCCGGCCTTCGTCGCCGGTGCACGAGCGATGGGCAATCTCTCCGGGATGCTCGTCACAGTGCCTCATAAGCAACGGATGCTCGCGTTTGTCGACGAGCTGGATTCGACTGCTCGTCACGTCGGCGCGCTCAACGTCATTCGCTGCGAAGCAGATGGGCGCCGGATCGGAACGATATCCGAAGCCGACTACGACCGGGTGCGCGCCGAGGCTGTGGCCGGACGAATCGGAACAGCCGATGCGCAAAAGGTTGCAAATCTGGCTCTCAAGTAGCTGCTTTGGCCGGTCCCACTGCTCGCTAGTAGTGCGTCGGTGCCACTCGGCTTGAGCCGAACAGGAATCAGGTAACCGCAGCACTAGCGAATATCTTGACGCCGCACAAAGGAAATGCAAATGCACAACGAAGACATACCCCGCTACGACGGCCCACGTGAGCTCGCGCAATCTCTAAGCGCGTTTGCGCGCATCAGCGCGGCCGAGTCGCCCTGGAACCAAGAGGGCCTGCGCGCCGACTCTGAGTATCGCGACCTCGGACTCGCCGCGGTGACCAACGGTCGCATCGGAGCGAAACACATTCGTGCGCTGAAGCCGTTCACCGAGCCTACTGGCTGGCATTGGCACGACATGACCGGGCACTACCTGTATGTGCTGCGCGGATCCGTGACGTTCCATTTCGCCGGTATCGAGGGCGACGTGACGCTTAACGCGGGTGACGGATTGTCACAGCCGGCCGGCGTTCCGCACAACGTCATGTGGCGCTCCGACGATCTCGAGGTCATTGAGATTAACGAGCCCGCTGTGTACGGGACTTGGGATCTGGACGTACCGCCGGCGCCCTGGAAGTAATCGTCTACACCCTGGCCTTTCGAGCGTCATGACACCGCTTGTTCTCGGCGCATACGACAGTCGCAGACAGCTTAAAACGCAATGAACGCGTTGCGTCAAAGAGCTGCGGCATTTGCATCAAAGTGGTTCGGTCGGAGAATGTAAGTGTCCGACACGCGCCTGGTACGCCAAATCCCGGAGCAGTCAGGTAAGACTGCGTCTTCAGCCAACATCGAACACCACGCAGCAATGGATCCACATATCACAGGTAAGACGCGACTCTATGGGTTAGTGGGCGATCCACTGACGGCCGCCAAGTCGCCACAATTGTTGAACCAGCTTTTCACTGAACAGCGCGTGGACGCGGCTTGCGTCCCGTTCTGGGTCAAGGCGGAAAACCTGTCCGAGTTCGTCAGCGGTGCACGAGCGATGGGCAATCTCGCAGGCATGCTTGTCACCATGCCTCATAAGCAACGCATGCTGGAATACGTCGATGAACTGGATCCAACGGCCCGTCAGGTCGGCGCGCTCAACGTCATCCGTTGTGAATCGGATGGACGTTGGGTCGGAGCGATATTTGATGGCGTTGGTTGCGTTCTTGGGATGCAATGGGAAGGCAACCACCCGGCGAATAAGTCCGTGCTTCTCGTCGGCGCCGGAGGCGCAGGGAGCGCCATCGCGTTTGCGGTCGCGTCAGCAGGCGCCAGCAAGCTGACCATATCCGATGTCGACACACATCGGTCTGGCGACCTTGCGGCATCCGTTGCTGCTGAGACCGGCTGCGACGTACGTTCGGGGCCGCCTGACCCGCATGGCTTCGACGTCGTCATCAATGCCACGCCGCTTGGCATGAAAGTGAACGATGCCATGCCGGTCGATCCGGAGCGGCTCGCGCCCGGCGCCATCGTCGTCGACATCATCAATGCGCCAGAGCCAACGCCGCTTCGACGCGCCGCGCATGCGCGCGGGTGCCGTACCCAGGACGGGGGACCGATGCATCAGGGGCAGGCCGTCTACGCACTTAAGTTTCTGGGGTTCGATTACCTCCCCGATGGACGATCAGCACCGGATCACGGCCCGCGGTGAGTAGAGAATTTCAAAGGAGAATACGCATGAGAGTTGCTTTGCTGGAGGTCAGCCATTGGCATGTCCCGCTCTATCTGGATGCGCTGGAAGCGCCCGGGATTGAAGTGGTCGCCGTGTCGGATGCGGAGAAGGTCAAGGGTGAGGCAATCGCCGCACGATTCGGAAGCAGGCTGTACCCGTCGGCCTATGAATTGCTCGAACGTGAGGAAGTCGATTTTGCCTTCGTGTTCGGGCGGCATTCTGAAATGCCGGCGCTTGCCGAGGCCGTGATCGCACGACACATACCCTTCGCGCTGGAGAAACCGTGCGGCGTCAACATGTCGCAGGTCACCCGACTTCGCAAACTGACCGAGGAAGCCAACCTTTATTGCGCAGTGCCATTGATCTTCCGGATGAGCGAGTTGCTCAGATCGCTCGAAGATGCCGAGGGGCGCATACCGTCGGACTTCAATTACATGTCGTTCCGTTTCATTGTGGGACCGCCCAGTCGATACGAAGCGGCCGGTGCCGGCTGGGCACTCGATCCGGTTTATTCCGGAGGCGGATCGACAATCAACGTGGCGACTCACTTCATCGACCTTTTTAGATTGCTCACTGGCAAGGAGATCGCCCGAGTCTCCGCCACGATGAACTCAAGAACGCATCGAGGAGCCGTTGAAGACTATTCGCTGCTGACCATGCAAACCGAAGACGGCGTGATCGGCCTGGTGGAAACGGGATATAGCTTCCCCAGTACACCAGACGAGCAGCGCGAATTTTCGTTCACTCTTGCATCCGATCGTATGTACGCGAAATCCGGGCCCGACCGGATCGAGATTCGGCAAAGAGACAACCTGCCTGCCGGCACGCGAAGCCGCCGCCTCCAGCTCGAGACTGACATTTACTACCCATTGTTCGTCAAGCGCGTGCTCACGGAATGCCGTACTGGAGCACGGCCGATCGCGTCGTTGCGCGACGCAGAGCTCATGATGCAAGTCATGGACGCGGCCTACGCCTCTGCCCAACAGGGCGGAATGTCTATTGGACTGGATCGCGCTTCCTGGTGAGAAATCTGTAGCGAAGGAAAAATGCGAGACAGCCGACATACGTGCGCCGAAGTTTTTTTCAATCGCCACAGCGTGGATCGCTGCTCGCAACCTGATTAATCCATCGCATTAACCAGGAATTTCCGCAAGTCAAGTTGGTCAGTTTCATCTGCAAGTGGCGCGCTTCAGAATTACGTTAGTACAGCGAATTTGATATAACGCGTGAGCCGAAGAATCTAGTTGCACGTAGTCCAACGACACTGACGGTCGATATGAGCGTACTCAAGGCGCTCCTACCCATCCGATAGAGCAAAAGCAATTCACTTGGACATAGAGGAGAATTTAATGAAGAGTCTGTACCCGAACAAGGCCGCCGTTGCTACAGCAACGGCACTCGCGGCAGTCGCGCCGGCGTTCGCTCAAAGCAGCGTGACGCTCTACGGTATCGTCGATGATTCGATCGTCTATCAGAGCAGCCAGACGTCGCTCGGTTCGACGAGCGGTGGGCGCTCAAACGTCAAGATGGCATCGGGCATCTGGGCGGGCAACCGCTTTGGCCTTAAGGGCGCAGAAGATCTGGGCAGCGGCACGAAGGCAATCTTCCAGTTGGAGTCGGGATTCAATCTGAACAACGGCGCGCAGCAATACACGAACGCGATGTTCGGCCGTCAAGCCTGGGTCGGTCTGACGAACCAGACATTCGGTACGCTAACCGTGGGTCGCCAGTACACGTCGTACTACACGCTAATAGCGCCGTACAGCCCCACCACCTGGCTCACGGGCTACTTCGGCGCGCATCCGGGCGATCTGGATGAACTGGACGTGATCTACCGCGCAAACAACTCGATCGTCTATACGTCGCCAAAGCTCTATGGCGTGACGGTCAGCGGCTCGTACTCGCTTGCAGGCGTGCCGGACAGCGTCTATCGCGGCTCAACGTGGTCGGCGGCAATCCAGTATCAGCAAGGCCCCATCGGCGGTACTGTCGCGTTCTCGCGCATCAACAACTCGACCGTCGGCGGTGGCGTCTACGGTGCGGATTCGACGACCAACACGGGTGGCCAGTCGGGTGTGTCGGCGGTAACGAACGGCTATCAGGGTGCGCAGGCGCAGAATCGCTTCGCGGTCGGCCTCGGCTACGTGTTCAACAGCGCGTGGGATATCACGGCGACGTACACTAACGTTCAGTACATCCCGGGCGTGGCGTCGAAGTTCTCGGACGAGCAGGTCTTCAATACCGCTGGCACCGTGCTGCACTGGAAGCCCGCGACGGCATGGGACTTTGCTGCAGGCTACAGCTACACGTGGGCGAGCAAGGCGAACGGTGTCGACGACGCGGCGTCGTACCACCAGTTCAACCTGTCCCAGTACTACGCGTTGTCCAAGCGTACAGGGTTCTACGCACTCGAAGCATTCCAGCGCGCGAACGGCCGAACGCTCGGCACGCCGACGTTCCCGGGTGGCCCGACCAACAGCTCGATCGCCGCAACGGCATCGATCGGCGACGGCTTCCAGTCGACTCCGTCATCGTCGCGCAGCATGTTCGCAGCAGGCGTGGGTATCGTCCACCGCTTCTAGTACAGAGTTTTATCCTGTTGCGACTACGACCGCCAGCACTTTCAATGCACATTGGATCCTTTCATGACCTCATATTCCAGCTACCTTCCTGACGATCTCGACGGTGCCCTGCTCGTTGGCCGCGTGTGGCGCCAAACGAAACACGGCGCGGGACCGTGCGTCGTTGCTGTTCGCGGCGGGGAAGTATTCGATATCTCCCGCTTCGCCGCAACCGTCTCTGATCTTTTCGATCGCCAGGATCTGGTCGAACTCGTCCGGCAGGGTTCCGGCGAACCTCTGGGTCATGTCGGCAATCTGATCGAAGCCACAGTCGACGCACAACGAAAAGCGGATCGCCCCTACCTCCTGGCTCCCTGCGATCTGCAAGCCATCAAAGCCTGCGGCGTGACCTTCGCAGTGAGCCTTCTTGAGCGCGTCATTGAAGAGCAGGCAGGCGGCGACCCTGCGAAGGCTGAGGAGGTGCGCGCCGCGATCACGCGTCTGATCGGCACCGATCTTTCGAAGATCAAGCCAGGCTCCGAAGCTGCCGTCACGCTGAAAGAAGAACTGCAGCGTCGCGGTGCATGGTCGCAGTACATGGAAGTCGGAATCGGTCCCGATGCAGAGGTATTTTCGAAGTCGCAGCCTATGTCTTCAGTGGGACTCGGTGCCGATATCGGCTTGCTGCCTGCTTCGAAGTGGAACAACCCCGAGCCGGAGATCGTCCTCGCAGTCAACAGCAAGGGCGAGGTGGTGGGCGCCACACTGGGTAACGACGTCAATCTGCGCGACATCGAGGGCCGGTCGGCGCTGCTGCTTGGCAAATGCAAGGACAACAACGGCTCATGCGCGATCGGTCCGTTTATCCGCCTGTTCGACGAACGGTTCACGCTGGACACGATCCGAGAAACAAGTGTTTCGTTGCACGTCGAAGGTACCGACGACGGCTTCCTGCTTGAGGGCATCAGCCATATGCGGGAGATCAGCCGTGACCCTCTTGACCTGGTGAGCCAGACATGGGGCAAGCATCATCAGTATCCCGACGGCTTCATGTTGTTCCTCGGCACGATGTTCTCTCCGATCAAGGATCGCGACGCACTGGGTGGCGGCTTCACGCATCACCTCGGGGACCGCGTAACGATCAGCGCTCCTCCACTTGGCGCTCTCGTCAACACCGTGCGGCTGTCGACCGAAATCGCGCCGTGGACATTCGGCGTGCGTGCGCTGTACGCCAACCTCGCCGGGCGCTCGCTGCTGAACCTGGGCTGATCAAACACGTATTTACTCATTGACGGATTTACGATGACGCAATTCAAGAACTTTATTGGCGGCAAATGGGTCGATGGCAACGACTCCGCTCCTAATGTGAACCCTTCGGACACGAGCGACGTGATCGGCCACTTCGCACGAGCCAGCGCAGATCAGACACAGAAAGCAATCGCGTCTGCACGCTCGGCCTTTCGCACGTGGTCGCTCAGCGCCCCGCAACAGCGCTTTGACTTGCTCGACCAGGTCGGCAGCACCATCCTTGCGCGCAAAAACGAACTCGGTAAGCTACTGGCACGCGAGGAAGGGAAAACGCTCGCCGAAGCAGTCGGCGAAGTGGGACGCGCCGGACAGATTTTCAAATTCTTCGCGGGCGAGGCATTGCGGGTCGGCGGTGAGATTGTGCCGTCCGTTCGCCCGGGACTGACCGTAGAAGTCACACGCGAACCGCTGGGCGTCATCGGCCTGATTACGCCGTGGAACTTCCCAATCGCGATTCCCGCCTGGAAGATCGCGCCTGCACTCGCGTATGGAAACTGCGTGGTCGTCAAGCCGGCGGAACTCGTGCCGGGCAGCGTATGGGAACTCGTCAAGATCATCGCCGAAGCCGGCGCCCCAGCGGGGGTCATCAATCTGGTCATGGGTAAGGGGTCGGTCGTCGGCGAAACTCTAGTCAAGTCAGCCGACGTGGATGCCATCAGCTTCACCGGGTCGGTTGGGACCGGCCAGGCGATCGCCGCGCAATGCGTCGCAACCGGAAAGAAGTTCCAGCTCGAGATGGGTGGCAAGAACCCAATGGTCGTCCTTGACGATGCCGATCTGGACGTCGCGGTCGAGGCGTGCATCAACGGCGCCTTCTACTCCACCGGCCAGCGTTGTACCGCATCTAGCCGCCTGATCGTGACGAGCGGCATCCACGACCGTTTTGTCGAGGCCATGCAGGCGCGCATGCGCAGTCTCAAGATTGGTAACGCGCTGGATGAGTCGACGCAGATCGGTCCCGTTGTCGATGCCAAACAGCTGGGTCAGGACGAGCGTTATATAGAACTGGCATGCGCCGAAGGCGGCTCGGTGTTTGGCGGTGGTCGTGTTCCCTCAGCAACCGAAGGATTTTTCCTGGCGCCCGCCCTCGTGACCAACACGACCCCGGCGATGACGATCAACAGGGAGGAAGTGTTCGGTCCTGTCGCTTCCGTCATCCGAGTCACAGACTACAACGAAGCACTTGCCGTAGCCAACGACTCGCCATTCGGCCTTTCTGCCGGCATCTGCACCGCGTCGCTGGCGCATGCGAGCCACTTCAAGCGCCACGTGCAGGCCGGCATGGTGATGGTCAACACCGCGACGGCCGGGGTCGATTATCACGTTCCATTCGGTGGTCGCAAAGGTTCGAGCTATGGTCCGCGGGAACAGGGGACCCATGCGCGCGAGTTTTACACGACCGTGAAAACCACATACATCGCTCCTGGGAACGTTTGAGCAAGCAAGCAGCGAGAACTGGCAGCACGAATTTCTGCCCTACCGCTCGTGGTGGCGTATTGGTCTTTCCGTCGAATCACCAATTTTTCATGGATCTGCTCTGGTGCACCGACAACACGGATCAGGCCATTCGCAATGTGCTGTATCGTCGCCTGAAGAACTCATTGAAATTGTGACGGAAGTCGGTCTGGAGCGCTGTCACGTGTTTCATCTTCGTCTTGCCAATGTCCGTCATGACGAGCACTCCTCCCATGACTGAAGTCATGGGAGGAGTCATCGGCCGCCCGGCAGCCCAATGAAATCGGTACGTCTATGCCGATGGGCAAGTTTGTCAACACGCGTGCTTTTCCTGGTCGCCGCGCGAGGACGAGACTTCGGTGTGGAACGAGGAACTGGTACTTAACACCCGTACGTTGCAACGTCAAACCAGCCTGTTAACGCGGACGAAGTCCCGCCAGGATCGCTTCCTCACATCGGATTTCCGGCTAAGTCAGCGTGACACGGCTTGCGCGGCACTACGTTCCAGAACAACCGCAGCACGTTATCTTGCAGGAGCTCGCGGGCCTGCATTCCTGGAATTCGCAGACCCGGCGCGTGTCGCCGATCTGGCAGTCCATGCATGGGTACTCATGCCTGACGCGATGCAGTTCCTCGTCACGCCTTCATACGAGTGGAGTGTGGCCGTGGCGATGCAGGCGATCAGCCGTCGCTATGTCGGACCTTCAACCGCCGCTATGGACGCCGCGGTACGGTGTGGCGTGGCGAGTACCGGGCAACAGTGATTGAGTCCGAACGGTATTTTCTGCTCGCGAGCCAGGTCATCGATCATGCGCCGGTGCGCAACCGCCTCGTAGCCGAGCCGGGAAACTACCGGTGGTCTATACAACCAGATTCGGGGCACTCAACGCTTACCGAAAACTCTGACTACCGAATTCGTACAGCGCCACCGTCTCATGGCCGTTCTCCAAAACCTACAGGATATCGTCAACCGTGACGCAAAATACCGCGGACGTTTGCATTCACGTCTGCGCGCCGGAGCATCTGAGAATATGGCGGCGCAAACTTCGTGTCCTGTTGCGTCTCGTCGAAAACCAGACGCTTGAACTTCGTCCGGTCCGTCATAGAAGTTGCTAGTTCTAGTCAAGCTTGCTTGGGTCGTTAGAAACGCGTCGGCGTCATTCTTCAGCAAGATTCCCGTCTAACTCACGCGTCACCGGCCGCGTCGTTCCACTCCGCGGTTTCCTCCCTTGAGGCATGTCCAACGCCTGCCCGCATGCGTCATCGTGCGCTCACGCGGCAGCAGACAAGCGCAGGCGTCGAACAAACCTAAACGATGGCAGTTTGCGCGCGAAGTAATCGCGCGAGCGGATTGCCGAAAAATTGTTCTGTGAGGAGATTACCCTCGCTCGATTTTTTGGTATGAACTCCGTCTTCATGAGTAGGGGAGCCGCCGAGCTGGGCTAAGGCACCAGATTTTGATTCCGGCATTCGAAGGTTCGAATCCTTCTTCCCCTTCCATATTTCACTACGAGGTCGCGAGAGCGCTCCTGGGTAGCGATGCGCAGAAATGTCGTAAGCGACAAGTGCCGCTTGCTCACGCGATGCGAAACAATCTGCTTGCTGGCCACAGCCCGTTGGGCACGGATGCATCGCGGAGACCGTTCGCGCTCGAAACGAAAGACGCGTGGGGGCCCGTTGTTGCCGTCGCACGAGCGCGACAACAACCCTTGACAACAGCCCCCAGAAGCGCTTCCTCCCCGCGATCGCGTACGACCTCGGACGAGAGTTGCTGCGGAACCTCCTGGATGGTCGCCTCTGATAGAACGTCGCCGGCTTGCCGAAGATCCGTCAGTCCCCTTGGTCATGAACTGTGCGCTGCCGTATCCAAGGGACCAGTCCGCGTCGTCGTTCTCGACGATCGACACGACGACGTCGTACGGCGAGACAGCGCATGGGGCGCTAAGCGGACCATCAACCTTATCCCGCCAACCTCGTGATCGCGACCTGGCTTCCTGCTTGCTCGCGCAAACGGAACTTCTGGATCTTGCCTGTAGCGGTCTTGGGCAATTCGCCGAAAATTACGCGGCGCGGGCATTTGAAATGCGCCAGTCGCTCCCGGCAGAACAGGATGACATCCTGCTCCGTGATGTTGGAGGCATCCGGCTTCAGTTCGACAAACGCACAAGGCGTCTCGCCCCATTTGTCATCCGGCTGAGCGACCACGGCCGCGTTGAGCACGCCGGACATGCGATAAATGACCTCCTCCACCTCGACGGACGAAATGTTTTCTCCGCCCGAGATGATGACGTCCTTGGAGCGGTCCGTGATCTGGATGTAGCCATCTGGATGAACGACCGCAAGATCTCCAGTATGAAACCAGCCGCCGGCGAAAGCTTTTGCCGTTGCGTCGGCATTCTTGAAATATCCCATCATCACCGTATTCCCCCGGACGAGAACTTCGCCGCAAGACGTGCTATCGGCGGGCACTGGTTCGAGCGTCGCAAGATCGGCGACCGACATGTTCTCGAACGCTGCCGCACGTACACCTTGTCGCGCTTGCAGTTTCCCTTGCTGCTCGGGCGGCAATGTATCCCACTCGTCGTGCCATGCGCAGCTGATGGGCGTGCCGGCGATCTCGGTAATGCCAAAGACATGGTCGACGTCGAAACCCATTGCGCCAACGGCCTCCAGAACCGCTGCCGGCGCCGGCGAGCCGGCGGTAAGGACTCGCACACGACGTGGCAACGGCTGCCGTTCCGACTGGGGTACGCTCGCGATGCCGGCGAGCACAATCGGGGCCGCACAAAAATGATCGACACCGTGTTCGGCGATGGCGGACAAAATATTCGCGGCATTCACCTTGCGCAAACAGACGTGCGTTCCCGCCGCGGCAGTAATCGCCCATGTGAAGCACCAGCCATTCGCGTGGAACATGGGAAGCGTCCACAGGTAAACCGGCGCACGCGGGAGCGGCCAGTTCGTCATCTGCAACAGGCTCATCAGATAGGTGCCGCGGTGGCTCGGAACGACGCCCTTCGGATCCCCGGTCGTCCCGGACGTGTAGTTCAATGCAATGGGCCTCCACTCGTCGAGCGGGCGGCGGCCCGCAAATGCCGGATCACCGCTCGCCAGCAGTGACTCATAATCAGTTTCCCCGATGGTGGGGCCATCGGGCGCTTCGTGATCGTTGATGTCGATCACACGCGGCGGATTGGGGACTGACTGCAATGCTTTCTCGACGAGCGGTGCAAATTCGCGGTCTACGAGCAGGAGCTTGCATTCGCCGTGGCACAGAATGAAGGCGACACCGTCAGCATCGAGTCGGCAATTGATGGCATTGAGAACCGCCCCCGAGAGCGGCACGCCGAAGTGGGCCTCAAGCATGGCCGGGGTGTTCGGCGCAATGATCGACACCGTGTCGCCCGGTTCGATGCCCAACTGAACGAGCGCCGACGCGAAGCGATAGCAACGCTCGCGCGTCTTCGCCCATGTCTGCCGGAAGTCGCCATGAATGATCGCGGTTCGATTCGGATAGACGTCGGCGGTTCGATCAAGGAAGGTCAAGGGCGTCAATGGAACGTGGTTCGCCGCGTTCTTCTCAAGTCCTCGAGAATAGGCCGTTGCACTCATGACTTTGTCTCCATTCATTCTTGGTAGAAAGTAGTGAAATCGCCGACCGCACTGCGCTCCGTGACCAGAGTGTTCTCGATGCAGTTGGGATCCGCATAACCCAGACTCATTCCGCACACCAACATGTGGTTGTCGGGAATGGACAGCTCGTTGGCGATGACACGGTGGAACTTGTTGAAAGCCGCTTGCGGACACGTGTCGAGGCCCCGCGCGCGGGCGGCGATCATGACGCTTTGCAGGAACATGCCCGTGTCCAGCAGACTTCCTTCACGCATGATCCGGTCAACCGTGAAAAACAGGCCCACGGGTGCATCGAAGAAGCTGTAGTTGCGACCGTGCTGGACGTGCATCCGCTCCTTGTCACCCTTCTCGATGCCCAGCAGGCCATACAGGTTCCAACCAACCTCACGCCGGCGGTCCACATACGGTGCGATCCATTCGCGCGGGTAGTAGTCATAGGGCTCGTCCAGGTCGGAGCTGCGAACGGGATCGTCATTGATCTCGTTGATGGCGGCAGACAGGCGGGACTTCATTGCGCCTGTCACGACATGCACATGCCAGGGCTGGATGTTGACGCCGGTTGCGCTGAAGCGAGCCACGTCGAGGATGGACTCGATCTGCTCGCGAGGAACCGGCGTGGGCAGGAAAGCGCGGACGCTGCGCCGCGTGACGAGCGCCCAATCGACGGCTCGGTTCACGTCGGCAAACGAGTTCAAGGGAAGCGGAGATAGACGGTCCATTTCGATGCCGGGATTGAAAGTTGCGCTGCACTGAATCATGTAGCGCTTGTTGAGGGTAACGCCCATATGCGCCGCGTTGTTCGCAAAAATCTCGGCCACGAAGCTGCATATGGCGGAAATGTCAGCGCCCCGCGCCGCCCTGAACCGCGACAACAGGCACGCTGCTTGAGCGATGCGAATCGGCACGTGTCTGGTTGATCAGCGTCACCGCCGCCGCGCCGATGAGGCCAGCGAGGCCGATTGCCATGAAATTCTGTTCCAGCGGCAGCTTCAGGGAGACGAGCCAACCAATGAGCACCGGAGCCACAATCGCGCCGATCCGGCCCACGCCGGAAGCGAAGCCAACACCGGTAGACCGGATCGCATGAGGATAGAAGTCACCCGCATAAGCGTAGGCAAGCAATTGCGTACCGAGCGTCGATGCGCCGACAACGAATACGACGGCAAACAACGATACGGTCGACTTCGTGTAGCCCATCAGCGACAGCGCAACCGCCCCGACGATGTAGAACGCAGTCAGAACCCGCTTGATGTTGACCTTGTCGCTGAGCCAGCCGCCGAAGATCGCACCGGCGATCGCGCCGACGTTGAAGACGATCACGAAGTTCAAAGCTGAACCCAGGCTATACCCAGCCATGGCCATCAGCTTGGTCAACCACGAACTGAGCGCGTAGACCATGAAGAGGCCCGTCATGAACGCGACCCATATCATCGTGGTACTGAAGCCGCGGCCATCCTGGAAGAGTCGTCGCACCGAAGCGTCGCTGGCTTTGTCTGACAGGGAACCTGCAAACTGCTCTCGACCGCTCAGCGGATAGTCGGGCACCAGCCGCTTCATGACTGTGCGCAATTCGTCGTGCCGGCCGCTTTTGAGCAGGAAAATCATCGAATGGGGCATCGTTTTGATGATGAACGGGATCAACAGCACAGGCAGGCCCGCGGCAAAAAAGACCGATTGCCAGCCGTAGCTGTCGATAAGCTGCTTTGCAGTCAGCGCCACCAGAATCCCGCCAATCGAATAGCCTGCGAACACCAGCGTGACCAATCGGGTACGCAACGCATTGGGCGAAAACTCCGCCATCTGCGCGGTGACAATCGGCAAGACTCCGCCGATGCCCAGGCCGGCGACAAAGCGCGTCACGCTGAAACTGATTGGATCGCTCGTCAACCCGGCGGACGCCGTGAAAAGACTGAAAAGGGCCACGCAAACGCACATCATCGTTGGTCGTCCGAAACGGTCCGCCAGCGTGCCAAGGAAAATGGCCCCGAGCATGACCCCAACAAGTGTCGAACCAGCCATGATGCCCGCGCTGGTCGCGCCGATGTGCATGTCTTTCATGATCGATGGCAGCGCCGCGCCGACGACGGCAAGATCGTAGCCATCGAGTATCAACATCAAGACACACCAGAACAGGACAAGGGTATGAAAGCTATTGAATCTGGCCCGGCCGGCGAGTGAATACACGTCTATCTGGTTCATGTCGTCTCCTTGGTTTTAATCTCGTGCGTGAAATCCGCGCGAGCTGTGGGCGCCATCGATGGGGCGCCTTTATCGCGCCCCAATCAACCGCTGCTGTCGTGCTGCCACCAGTGTCAGGCGGACGCAGGTGGCGGTCCATGTCCATCACCTTCAACCTGGATGAGGTCATCGAACACCAGTGTTTCCGGCGTTGCGCCGCCGGCGGTAGCCCAATCTCTGTTAGGCGAGGGCACCGATTTCCAGTTGGAGAAATCGCTTCTCGTGACGACGGATTGACGCAGTCCCTCGGACAAACCATGCCCCCATTGCGACTGTCCGCAGCGCACTGGTTATTCGTCTGAGTACGGGCGTAAAGATGGACGCTGCGGATCAGCTCGGCGGGATAGTCGAGCCGCGCGCTATATAGCGCAGGATCCCCGAGCAGCGGATCGACGCAGAGTTCCTGCGCAACGAAATGCGGTGAGCCCGCTCAGTGTGGCCGCAAGCCGGATGCCGTTGCAGGTCGTTGACGGGGTGGGGCTTTGCATCGGGCCGGAACGTGCGCACCCAGTCGCGTCAGCGCTGGAAATTCCGGGTGGAAAGTGGCCGTCCGGCACGGCCAATGGGTGCGCACGGCGAACTGGACTAATTCGAGCACAAGAAGCTCGCCGCCAGATTCTGGTCGCCACCGATGTATTTGGGCCACTGTGGGTATTCGCACATGGGCCTGGTACGTCCGGCTGTTGTCGGAGTCAGGTCGGTGATAGTCAGATCTTTGGGCTCAATTCCTGTCGTCACCCAGTTGTCCAACGCCGTCAGACCGTCATATGCGCCATTGAATTGTCCGCCGAAACCGTGGGCCGCGCCCGGAACCAGGTAGAACTTCAGAAATTGACTAAGTGGCCCCTGCCCGAATCGGGATACCAGCCGGTTATAGTAATCAATCGACAATTGCGCCGGAATGAACTGGTCTGATTGCCCGTGCTGGAGAATGATCTTGCCGCCGCGGCTCTGGAATTGACTCAAGTCAGTGCTGGTGCTGTCCATGAGTGCGCTCACCGCCTGGACGCGCGAAGTTAATGATCCCGGGTTGGCAGAATTAAAATTCAGAATGCTTGATCCAGCGTCGCGAGCGACCGCAAACCGGAGCATGTCATTTGAAAACGTGTAATAAAATGCGCTCTTGCCGATCACCCCAGGCTCGACAATCGCATCGGCAGCGGAAGTGCCCCAGGCCAAGCTAGTGGACCAAAAATCCGCCCCAGTGAATGCGTTATATGCTGGAAAAGTCTGAACTCCGTTTGCCAGACTAAAGTCAAGGTCAAGCGGTGAGCCAGCGGTTTTCATCGTATCGATTTGCGCGTCCGACAGGCAAGTGTCTCCGGTGTCGCCCCCGCCGGGGCACCGAATCACGGTTGGATCAAACGCGCATGCTGCAGGGTTGCCGATAATGCCGTCGGCGACACCATCCAGAGCGTCGCATTGCTTCATGATGGCGGCAAGAAGGGCCTTGCCTTTAGCAGGCGTGACGTATCCTCCAGGTGCCAGCAGAGAGCGCGAGATCCTGCCCATCTGGAGCCATAGTCCTGTGATTCCTGAAGCAGGATAGGTCGAAATAATACCGTCGTAATCGTTCGGGAATCGTTGCGCCGCGATCAAGGCTTGTCGTCCGCCGCTTGAGCCGCCAATATAGTAACTGTGCACGAAGTCGGAGCCATATCGGGCCTTTGCAACGTAGGCTGAAAAGTCATGTGTTTTCTTGATGTGGTCGCCTGCGTAGTTGGCGAGTGCCTCATCGTTTGTTGCGAAGGAACCGTCTAGGATGGTTCCCTCATGCCCACTGTCGCTCCCGACAGTCACATAACCCCTGCGCAACGGCGTACTGACGCCTGCGGGCTCTGCCCCGGATGAGAACCCGTCAAATGGCGAGCCCTCGGTATTGGGGATGGTGCCGTCAAATCCCCCGCCACCGAAGTGAACGGCTTTTCCGTTGAAGTTAGTCGGAAGGTCCACTTCCACCCGGATATCGGGCGCATTGAAATCGACCGGATGGATAGTTCCGAGCACTTTGCAGTACTCACCATTTCTGTTAGCAGAATCAGTATCAGAAACGAGCGTCGCTGACACGACAGTGGCACCGGTTGTCGGCAACCCGATAGAGCTGGCAGGAACATTCATACCAGCCAACGCACCGCACTTCGCGGCAGGCGTCACGGCCACGACGTTTGCCGGTGCGGCGTCATTGCCGCCGCAGCCAGATACGGCAACGGCTGATGCTGCGAATAGAACACTCACAATAGCCGGGCTTCGGCGAATTCTGAACCGATTTCTCATTCTCGTCTCCATATATTTTTTTGCTACCGCAATGCGCTGCTCATCGAGGGCAATTGTTATTTGCCGCCGCCGATTCGGTGACGTGCTGGCGAGAAAACTGCTGCCCCGATAAGCGATGACGCTTCACTTATTTTGCGGCGGCGATCAAGTGCGGGGCTCTTGCGGAGCCAGCTATGAATACTCTGCGCAACCGGGTGCGAGGCTTGTTCTGATTTGCCGGACGCGACTGTAGTGTCAGCCTGGCTGAGACGCCAATCCATGTCCGCCGACTTCAGTTTGCATGAGGTCTGTGGACACGTCGGGCTTTCGTTGTGCTTCATGCGTTGGCGACCCATCATCCCGAGAATTCACGTGAGGATGAGTGCAATGCCGCTGGGGCGCTGCCCGCCTGTATGCGATTCATCGGTTGCCCGGCTTTACTTTGCCTTGCCTCGGCAGCTATGCTTTTGCGCAGCGCTCGTTCGGAAACGAGGATCAAGCCGTTTCGACAGTTCAGACGTACAAGCAAGTCGAAACGCTCGAATTCTGCTATGACAACGGTATGAGTTCTAACGTTAAGAGTTGGCCTTGCCGTGGCGGTACATTCCCGGGCTGGCCCCCGTCCACTTTCTGAAGGCCCTGTGAAAAGCACTGGTTTCCTGAAAGCCAGTCCGTGCAGCGACTTCGGCGACTGTGAGAGAACTGCTGGAAAACAACTCGATTGCGATGTCACGGCGCAATTCGTCTTTCAGTTGCCGGTAGTTCGTGCCTTCGGCCAGCAGGCGGCGTTGCAACGTGGCCGCGGATAGATTCAGCAATCGCGATAGCGCGTCGAGGTCCGGCCAGTCGTCGGGGGCCTGGTTTCTTAGTCGGCGCCTGACCTGGGCCGTAGTGCTCGATTCATTGCGATACTTGACCAGGATATTGGCTGGTGCATTTTCCAGGAACACACGCAGGCTCGCTTCCGTGCCGGACAGTTTGAGGCCGAGGAAACTGCGATCGAAGCGGATCAGGGTCTCCTCTGCTGAGAACGTCACATCCTCGCAGAAGCGCATGCGGTAGTCGCTGTCATCGATTGGTGGGGAGGCGCGAAACCGCATCTCGATCAGTGGGATCCGTCTGCGTGCGAGCCAGCATGCAAGACCGTGCACGAGGATGAACCACGTCCCGTAGGCAAAGAGTCGGCGTGTCCGCCCATCGTCATGCAGGATGATCACCGCATGCTCGCCTTCGCAGCGCAACTCCCCGTGAATGTCGTCGAGAACCGCGCGCAGGAACTTCAGCATGCGACGCAGCGCGTGTTCCAGATTGTCCGCATCCAGCACCGCGTGACACATCAGAGCGTAGCTACCCCGGCGCAGCGCGTGGCTGTCGAGACCAAAGAACTCGTCGTCCATCAAGTCGGCCAGAGCCGACCACAGGCGCGAAAAGGCCAACGCCGGCACACGGGCTCTCGGCGCATTCAACAATTCCGCCGCGATTCCAGCGTGCTGGAGGACGGCCGACACATCGAGATTCCGTTGTGTCGCCGCGAGGATTGCCTCGCGTACCAGGCTGATAGAGGTTGTGCCCTTGTCTTGAGTGTCATTCATAGTCAGGCGTACCCACAGAAAGTGTGGTGATGTTAATCGCTGCCGGGCGCAAGTCAAACCTGCTACCCGACTGAGCGCGGGCAGTCATCGGCCGAAGAACGCTGGCGGGCGGCCCATGCCCCGACCAATATGTCCGACGAGCACACGCATGAAGAGGTCTATGGGCATGTGCGTACGCCCGCCTGCCGCTTACCATGGCCGCTCAGTTCGTTGTCGCGAGTGTGGCACTGTTGGCCAAGGTCATACAGCATGGCGGCCATATCACGTGAACCATGCAAGAGGCATCCATGGCTTCGGAATCCAGAGCTTCCGGCGAAGCACGGGCCGGGCCGTTGCGCCTCCGGATCATTATTTTGGGAGACAGCAGTGCAGATTCAACGTAAAGGATTCGTCGTCACGGGTGGCGGCTCAGGGCTCGGCGCGGCCACGGCGCGCCGTCTGGTGGCGGGCGGCGCCTCGGTGCTGCTTGTAGACCTGGACCAGGACACCGGTACTGCGCTGGCGGCGGAACTGGGCCGCAATGCCCACTTCGCCAAGGCCGACATATCCGATGCAGCCAGCGCGGAGCGTGCGATGGCCGCGTTCCGCGACACCTTCGGCACGCTGCATGGCCTGATCAATTGCGCAGGCGTTGCCCCCGCCGAGAAAGTGCTCGGACGCGAAGGCCCGCACCGGCTAGAGAGTTTCGCGCGCACCGTTCAGGTCAACCTGATCGGCGCCTTCAACATGGTACGGCTGGCCGCAGCCTGCATGGCCGCGAACATGCCGGAGACCGATGGTGAGCGCGGCGTGATCATCAATACTGCTTCAGTCGCCGCGTTCGATGGCCAGATCGGGCAAGCAGGCTATGCGGCCTCCAAAGGCGGTGTCGTGGCCATGACGCTGCCTATCGCGCGGGAATTGGCCCGCGATGGCATTCGCGTGCTTGCGGTCGCGCCTGGAATCATGGAGACGCCGATGCTCAAAGGCATGCCCACCGAGGTACAAGACGCCCTTGGGAAGATGGTCCCCTTTCCCGCGCGCCTTGGTCGGCCAGAAGAATTCGCGGGCCTTGTGGTGCACATCCTCGAAAACACCTACCTCAACGGCGAGGTGATCCGCCTTGATGGCGGCATCCGTATGGCGGCAAGGTGAACTCGGCGTCTGGAGTGCACGTCATTGTTCCGGCTACCGCCTTGCTTGAGTTAGGCAAGTCGCCGAAGCCGGAAGGGCTCGGATAACCCGCGGACTGCCAAACTTTCCCCACCCCCTGCAACGCCGCCGCGCAGCGGCGGATGGAGACTCGCATGCCCATTTCTTCGACTTCAGATGATCCCGTCGTTATCGTCGGTGCCGCACGCACAGCGCTAGGCGGCTTCCAGGGCGACTTCGCGTCGCTGACGGCGCCGCAACTCGGCGCCAGCGCCATCCGTGCCGCATTCGATCGCGCAGGGCTGCAGCCAGAGGCGGTAGACGAGATGCTCATGGGCTGCGTGCTGCCCGCCGGCCTGGGGCAGGCACCCGCACGCCAGGCGGCGCTGAGAGCCGGTTTGCCGCTTTCGGCGGGTTGCACCACGATCAATAAGGTCTGCGGCTCGGGTATGAAGGCAACGATGCTTGCGCACGATCTGCTGCTGACTGGGAGTCAACAGGTGATCGTGGCCGGCGGCATGGAATCCATGAGCAACGCGCCCTACCTGTTGCCCAAGGCCCGCTCGGGCCAGCGCCTGGGACACGGCCAGGTACTGGACCACATGTTCTTCGACGGCCTGGAGGATCACTACGGCCTCGCCTCCCCTGGCCGCCTTATGGGCACCTTCGCCGAGGACTGCGCGCGCCACTTCGGTTTCACGCGCGATACACAGGACGCCTTTGCTTCCACCTCCACGCTGCGCGCGCAACAGGCGCAGCGTGACGGCTTGTTGCGGTGGGAGATCACGCCGGTGGCGGTGCCGGGCCGCAGCGGCGAGAAACTCGTCGACGAGGACGAGGCGCCAGCGAAGGCAGAACTGGCCAGGATCCCCAGCCTCAAACCCGCCTTTGGAAAGGACGGCACAGTCACAGCGGCGAGTTCTGCCTCGATCGCCGATGGAGCAGCGGCCGTGGTGCTGATGCGCCGCTCCACCGCGCAAGAGCGTGGTTTAACGCCGCTGGCCATTATCCGCGGGCACGCCACACAGTCTCAGGAGCCGGCCTGGTTTACCACTGCGCCCGTGGGTGCGATCCAGAAGCTGCTAGCCAAGGTCGGGTGGCAGTCCGACGATGTAGACTTGTGGGAAATTAACGAGGCATTTGCAGTGGTTGTCATGGCCGCCATGCGCGAACTATCGCTTCCTCACGAGCGCGTGAACGTGCATGGAGGTGCTTGCGCGCTGGGTCACCCGATCGGCGCAACGGGCGCGCGCCTGGTCGTGACGCTCCTGAGCGCACTCCGCCAGCGCGGCGAGACGCGAGGCGTCGCGAGTCTGTGCATCGGTGGTGGTGAGGCCACGGCGCTGGCAATTGAGATCGTCTAAGCAATATGATCGGCGCTTCGGAAGTACGGCGAACCCACCGTTCGCGCAGCCTATCGGGTTTGAATTCGCACTCATGGGTTGCTGAAGCCCCTCGCCGGCAAGCTGACCGCCGCACTTGGCGCGTCGCACGCAGCGGTCGACACGCTACGTTCAGAGGAGGTTGGCCAGACCCGCAAGATTGTTGCACCGCAACCGTACATCGCGCTTGGATTCTCGGGCGCGATCCAGCCGCTGCGGGCATGATGAACTCGAAGATGATCGTGGCGATCGGGAGGACGAAGAAGCGCCGATCTTTGGCGGGGCCGAGTACGGCCTCGTCGACGATCCGTTCGCGACGGACTTTATGGATGCACTTTGATTGCGCTTGAGTTGCAACTCTTGGATTCTGAATTCGCTGGAGTACGCCGATGGTTGCACGGGAAAGATCGCTCCGTAAGATTGTTAATATGTGGCTCGGTTCGGATGCAGGCTCGTCTCGGGTGACTCGCATTACGCGCACACGTTGCAAGGCGTGGCGTTGCGTTTGCGTTGAGTCCGAGGGTGAGCAACGCTCCTTGAAGATCATGTTCTTCCGGCACGACGACGGTTGTTGGTTTGTCTTTCCACCAGCACCCCGGCGCCCTGCAATGGGGGTTGCGGTGCACGCCGAAAATCAGGAAATGACCCGCCAACAATGAACCTATGGGCTCCGCGGTGATTCATCTGAAGGGCCCATATGTTGACGGAAGCCGTTAAAAAGACTGGGAAGTTCGTTGCCAATGCCACGTAACACGTCGCTGTCCAATCCACGGAAACTGTCGTCGCGCGAGTTCGTGGAATTCCTGGTTCAACAACGCGACGCGCAATTGCACGACACTGTGTGCGTCCACGCGACTCCAGCGCATATGCTGACTCTTGCACATTCGACGGCCAACGATTCGATTAATTGACGATTCGACGAAGCCGGTGGAGATTCGTCCTCCCGCACGTTGCCATGTGCGATAGTCGATCAGCGACTCGGCGTTGCTGCCGAGATACGTGACCACATTCGAGAGGCTATAGCTCGCTTTCCTTACTTGGCCGCTCACTGCTTGATCTCGTGTCTCACGTAGATCAAGCAAGTGAGCAAGTCGAGCTGAAAACTGCTGCCAGGCGGCAGTACGTCCGACCCAAACGTAGTGGCGGAAGCGGACAAACAGATCCCACAGTTCAAACGCTGATCCACTGTCCGTGAGTCGCCCATATGCCAGAGGCGCGATAGCCAGCTCAACGCGTCGCAACATGCGCCCGATGTGTGCCCAATCAAGAATCCACTCGTTATCGTATGGGAGATCATTAGCGACGCCGGCCAGGTCCCGAGCTCCATCAGTCAGGACAACGACTTCATTAGGATCCCCGTATCCGCTGTCCTCGAGGAATCGTGCCATTTCTTGATTCAGTCGCCTGGTGCGCGGCATGGCGGAAGCCCACACTCGTGGCTGCTTACCGGCTTGGCCCAAAGCAGCAACGACGACTGCGATCGACGACGGCCGGTTCCCGGCTTCTGCGCGATTTTCCTTGCCGGAACCCTTGCGATTGCAACGTGCGCGACGGACATAGCCGACGTCAATGCCAAGCTCCGCAATCGGCTTTTCCGTCTCGCACCACCGACGCACCGGTGGTGCGTGCTGTATTGATTTTCCGATGGCCACCGTGTGGTTGCGGATGGTTACATGATTGTCGCGACCGGAGGTGGGTAGCAGAAGGTCCATGACTGCCTTGGCCTGCCGATAGGGCATCGCGGCGCCAAGCTCCGCGTGCAGCCATCTCAGTTCACCGGTACTTGCCTCCGTCAGGTAGCCCTTGAGCGGAGAAACATATCTAGAGCCGTCAGCACCGCAATTGCAGGCCTTCGATCGTTCACGGCAATAGTAAACCTTTCCTAGCACGGTCTTCAGATCCGAGCAATGATTATCATGCAGACGACGCTGGACGCCGCAATCCACACAGGATCTATGCGAGGCGCAAAAACGTTCGATCTGCTCGACAACGAACTCCTGCTGCACACAATTGAGCAAAGACTTGCCTTCACTGAGTGACAGTCCCACGTCTCCTGGCGTCTGGTCGTCGATGGGCCTGTGCAACCGCATGACCTCAACCCGCTTTACCACACTCCCGTCGCCGTTATCGAACTCAAGAATGACCGAGCATCGCACGGTGGCTCCTGGGTCTCGTCGTTAGGGATACGATACCCCGCGGTGCGCTCGTCTCCCAGCCTTTTTAACGGCTTCCACCAACAGTTGCTGCATTCAAACCCGGTGCCGCGCAAAATCGTGACTGACCAGCTGCGCAGCTATCCGGCGGCGAAGGCTGACATTCCCGAGCTCGCTCAGGTGAAGCACGTTTTCGTCAAGGCGGCTGCACGCGTGAACAACCGTGCCGAGAACAGTCACCAGCCGACCCGCAGGCGCGAACGCCAGATGTGCGGCTTTCGCGATGAGCGTCGCACGCAGGCGTTTCTCTCATGCTTCTGCGTGATCCGGCAGCACTTCGCGTTGCCCTGACATCAAATAAACGCGGCATGTCACCGTGCCGCACTCAAAGAACGCTTCGCCACATGGCATGGCTGGACTGTTGCTGCCGCAGCATAGAAAGTTATCTGATAAGGATAACTACTCTTGATCCACACAGGTAGCCTGCGCCCGCCAACTTGAAAGAGCCGTCGAGTAACATGTGTAGAGAGTCGCAGTTTTTTGTAGTTTTGACAATACCGGGTTGATGCCGATCAACCTCATGAAAATCGGAAAACGGCGGCACGCTCAAGAACGCTGCAGCGGTGGCCAATCATGCGTCGATGCGTACCACACCGTTTTTTGACCGGCGTCGCAACGTTACTGTCCCGATGAGGGCGAGCCTTAGACAGGATTCGAGGCGGGCCGCCCTTCCAGCACGGCGGCGACATTATCCAGCGCCGTAAAGCCCATCTGGTCGCGGGTCTCAATCGTTGCGCTGGCCATATGCGGCGTCAGGAACACATTGTCGAGTTCAGCGAAGCGCTTGTCGACATTGGGCTCATTCCGGTACACATCCAGACCCGCGCTGAATAGATGACCCGAAGTCAGGGCGTCATAAAGCGCATCTTCGTCCACCAGGCCGCCACGCGCCGCGTTGACAAAAATTGCGCCTGCGGGAAGGAGTCCAAACTCTCTTTTCGTCATGAGTGGAACGGCTCCGCCCGGCACGTGCAGCGTGAGTACCTGGCAGTGCGGCAGCATTTCGTCGAGGGTGGCATAGAAGGTCGCGCCATTCTCCACCGACGGACCCGCACGGTGCATGTCCGTGTAAATCACGCGCATGCCGAATGCCTGCGCACGCTTGGCGACTGCCCGTCCAATACGCCCGAATCCAACGATGCCGAGCGTCTTGTCGTTCACTCGCGTACCCAGCATCTCGGTCATGCCGAACGATTTGCCCCATCCGTTGCGCATGATCCGTTCGTATTCTGACGCGCGACGACACGCAGCCAGCAAGAGCAGCATGGAGAAATCGGCCGTGCACTCGGTCAACGCATCAGGTGCGTTCGTGACGACGATTCCCCTTTCACGGGCCGCCGCTACATCCATGTGATCGAAGCCCGCGCTCGCGTTCGCAATGATCTTGACCGTCGAGGGCAGCGCGGCAATGTGTTCCGCCTGCAGGCCGGATTTTTTCCCGATGAGTACGGCCGGCACATCGTGCTTCTTGCAGAAGTCGACGACAGACCACGAGTCCATATCGGCCTCGGTCACGAAGGCATGGAATTCGGCTGCGGCGCGTTTCGCCACGGCTGTGGGAACCCTTCGCGCAATCAACAGGCTGGTGCGTTTATCTTCCGACATGGTTTTTCCTTTGGTAGGCAGACGTCGAGAGACTACGAAATCGCAGACCGGACCGTCAATGTTGATTGGATGAATCAACTCCTCGATAACGATTAGCCCCTTATTGTTCGCGGTGCCTGCGCGTTGCGATTCGTTTCCGTCTTGCCCCTCTTCCATCTTGCTCGCGGCAACACGCGCATCAGGAAAACCCTGATACGATCCCGGTCCACAAAGCCCTCGGATGTTGATTCAATGAATCAAGATTGCTCACCGCATAGCGCGGATGCAACTCTCTTTCCCGTGTTCAATTGAATCGTTGAGAGGAAGTCAAATGTCTGCATCAAAGAAGTTCGCAGCCGTTACGGGCGCCGGCTCCGGCATCGGCCGCAGCGCCGCCCTTGCGCTCGCCCACGCGGGATTCGCCGTCGCGCTGATCGGGCGCAGAGCTGAGCCGCTGCTGGAAACGAAACAGGCCATCGGCATTGCCGGCGGAGAATCACATGTTTTCCAGGCCAACGTTGCCGACGCCGCGTCGGTCCAGCACGCATTTTCGCAGATCGTCGAGGCATTCGGCCGGCTCGACGTGCTCTTCAACAACGCAGGCCGCAACGCGGGGGCCGTCCCCCTTGAGGATTACGAGGTCGATTTCTGGAACGACGTCGTGGCCACCAATCTGACCGGCGTCTTCCTGTGCGCTCGGGCAGCTTATCGACTGATGAAAGAACAGTCCCCTCAAGGCGGACGAATCATCAACAATGGATCGATCTCAGCCCACTCGCCGAGGCCGCATACCATCGCCTATACGGCAACGAAACATGCGGTCACCGGCATCACCAAATCGATCGCGCTGGACGGACGCGCGTTCAATATCGCCTGCAGCCAGATCGATATCGGCAATGCGGCCACATCGCTCACGGAACGCATGAACCGCGGTGTACTGCAAGCGGACGGACGCATGGCGCCTGAAGCAAGAATGGATGTGACGCACGTCGCGAATGCCGTCGTGCATATGGCCAGTCTTCCGCTCGAAGCCAATGTGCTCAACATGACCATCATGGCGAGCGCGATGCCGTTCGTCGGCCGCGGATAAATCGCCCTCACGCCTAATATAAGAAGAACAACCGGCCAATGTACTGGAGACACCGATGAAATTCGTAGAGGAACAAACATTGTCGGCGCGAAACCCGGCTTACGCGGATACCACGAAGCGCTCCAGGGTGCGATACATCGTGCTCTCGATGCTGCTCGCGGCAACCATCCTCAACTACGTGGACAGGTCGGCGCTCGGCATCGTCGCGCCGGGCCTCTCGAAAGGCCTCGCGCTGGACAAGATGCAGATGGGCGAGTTGTTTGCTGCGTTCGGCCTCGCCTACTCTATCGGGCTGGTGCCCGGAGGCATACTCACCGACATTCTCGGCTCGCGTGTCGCTTATGCGCTGTCCCTCCTCGGCTGGTCGTTCGCCACGCTGACGCAAGGTCTCGCGACCGGCTATCACATGCTGCTCGGCTCGCGGCTCGCCATCGGCGCGCTGGAGGCGCCGGCTTTCCCTTCGAACGCGCGCGCCGTGACGTTGTGGTTTCCCGCCCGCGAGCGCGGCTTCGCGACCAGTGTCTATGTCATGGGGCAATACATCGGCACGCCGTTGTTCACCGGCCTGTTGCTCTGGATTTCCGCCGCGTATGGCTGGCGCATGGTCTTCTACGTCACGGGCGGCGTCGGCATTCTGTTCAGTCTTCTCTGGTACCGGGTTTATCGGGATCCGCATCAGCACGCGAGCGTAAATACCGCCGAACTTCAATACATCAACGACGGCTCTACGGCTGCGCGCAAGCCCCGCGAGAAGTTCGATTGGCGTATGGCGCTCAAGCTGCTCAGTTACCGGCAGATTCTCGCCATATGCATCGGCAAGTTCTGCAACAACACGTTGCTTGTCTTCTTCACCACGTGGTTCATGACCTATCTTATCGAAGCGCGTCACATGTCGATGATCAAGGTTGGGATCTTCCAGGCACTTCCTTTTATCGGCGCGACGGCCGGCATTCTCCTCGCGGGCTCCCTCTCAGACTTTTTCATCCGGCGCGGGGTGTCGATTTCCACTGCACGCAAGACGCCGCTCATCATCGGCACGCTGCTGGGAGCATCGATCGTGCTCGTCAATTTTGTCGAGTCGAACGAGGCGGTGATCGCCATCCTGACTATCGCGTTCTTCGCGCAAGGTGTCGGGTCGATGTCGTGGGCCGCCGTTTCCGAAATCGCGCCGCGCCAATACGTGGGGCTGACCAGCAGCATCACCAGCCTCGCGGCCAACATTGCGGCCGTTACGACACCGCTCATGATCGGCTATATCACTCACCACACCGGCAACTTCTACTGGGCGCTCAACCTGATGGGCGCGATATGCCTGCTCGGCGCGCTCTCGTACTCCGTGCTGCTGGGGAAGCTTTCCCGCATCGAACTGTGACGTTTTTGAATATACGGTGAAATCGAATGATTGAATTCAAGTGGGACCATCTGCAACTGTGCTCGGCGGACGCCGAAGCCACTGCCGAGTGGTTTGCGCGCTGCCTGAACGCCGAGATCGTGCGTCGCCCGGGGCGGGTGGATTTGCGCATCGGCAGCATCAACCTTTTCATCACAGCGCTGGCGGGCGCGCAAATCGGCCGCGTCGGTGGCGAGCGGAAACAGGGCATCGATCATTTCGGTGTGGTCGTGGACGATCTCGATGCCGCGTTCGAGCATTTGTCGCGCTGCGACGCGGAAATCGTCGAGCCGATCAAGCAGGTCCGCCCCGGCGTGAGGGGCTGCTTCGTGCGATCGCCAGGGGACATTCTCGTCGAGATCCTTGAGCGGCGACCCGCCGAGATGACTTTTACCTGAAAAGACGTCAATATTGATGCTCGATCGGTTGCGCTCGCATGCACGGCGCGATCCGCATCGTAACGGCTCTGCTGCCCGTTCCGCTGCATCAACTTGCTTGGCCATCCCATGCGAAACTGGATCACGCTGACTGAAGCGGCTCGACAACTCGGCGTGCAAGCGCAGACTATCTATGCGTACGTCAGCCGAGGCAACATCGCGGTCGTGCCGGATCCGAATGACCCGCGCAAGAGCCTGTATCGTGCGGAAGACGTGGCCGGCCTGTGCCGCAAAAAACAGGTTGGACGCAAGCGCGAGGCGCTCGCCGCCGGGACTATATTCGGCACCGAGCCCTGCATTTACAGCGGCATTACCACCTTCTCGAAAGGTCGGCCGTATTACCGGGGACGGGATAGCATCAGGCTGTCGGACACGGCGACGCTCGAAGACGTGGCGGCCATTCTCTGGAATGCGCGCGAGCCCGTTTCCTTCGAAACCGGTGAAATGCTGCTACAGGGCGACGAACGAGGCAGGCAATGCGCGTTTACATCGCTGGCGGCGCTCGCGGCCTGCGGGCACTCGACCCTCGGACGCACGGACAGCGCACTCCATGTCGAGGCTGGCCGCCTCGTGGCACTCATCGCGCAAGCGTTTGGCGCGCGCTGTGATGGGAATGCACAAACGACACATGAACGGCTCGCGCTCGGCTGGAGGCAAGACCGCGATGGCGCTGAGCTTATCCGCCGTGCCTTGGTCCTTGTGGCCGATCACGAGATTACAAGTTCGGCGTTCGCCGCCAGGATTACCGCCTCCACCGGCGCGTCGCTGCCGGGATGCCTGCTTACCGGACTCGCGACTCTCTCCGGCCCGCTGCACGGCGATGCGTCAGGCCGCGTGCGGGCCGTGTTCGACGACGTCGGAAGGCTCGGTGCGGAACACGTCGTTGCCCATCACTTGCAGTCGGCCATTCCGATCCCTGGGTTTGGACATCATTTGTATCCAGACGGCGATCCGAGGGCGGCCGCATTGCTCGAAGTGCTGATTCCGCCCCAGGAGCTCATGTCGTTCGTCAACAAGGTGATTGAGCTGACTGGGCTCAAGCCAAATATCGACGTTGCGCTTGCGGCCCTGGCGGCTCAGCTGGCGTTGCCGCGCGATGCATCGTTCGCGTTGTTCGCAACAGCCCGGAGCGTGGGTCTGCTCGCGCACTGTATTGAGCAACTCCGGGTGAGCAAGGTCATACGGCCACGAGGGCGCTATACCGGGCCCGCGCTCGAAGACGCCGCCCCCGCCTCGCCAGCAGAAGGCGGCGAGAATACGGTCGATCCAGTCACGCTCGACAAGAATCGCGTATTCAAAACGGTTGGGCGCTGAGAAGCCCGTCAAACCGGATCTTTCCCGAAACAAAATAATCTCGACGCCAGTCGGCTCTCGCCGAAAGGGTTCTGGTGCAAACAGGTGGTGAAGCCGAGACGTCTCCAATATATAAGGATACCTTATTGATTGAACAGGATGGCGTTCCAAACGGCAGGTACAGCAGTTGTTGAAGATCGCTAAATCTGCTAGCGGTGCCCATAGAGGCGCTAATGGTGTCCATTAATTCTGCTAGCGGGGCTTTTCCAGCGGTACACGAACACTTTGGCCGGAACGACTAACTAGGAGCAGCATGACATTGCGGTTGTCGCCCTCCAAACACGTATTTGATTAGGAATCCCGCATACAGCAGAAAATCCCGTCCTTTATAGCGTTTTCGTCCACCTCAAAAGATTGGCACCGCCTGAATATCCCAATAAATTGACCTTCGTCAATCTCCCTTGCCGCCGCCTGTGGCTCGCGGACCTGTCGCGTCGATCGGAGCCACATTAGCCGAATTAGAAAACATGACGAACGCGCTAGCAGAATTAACGAACATCCTCCTGCTCACCCGTTGCGGGAACGCAACGGGTGACACTACTGGCAATCTTCCCCCGTCGCCATGCCTGGCGGGCTCCGCGACTCATCTCCTATTAGCAAATTCTGTGGACATCGCTAGCAGAATGAACGGACGACAACACCGGCCAAGATCGTCAACAATGTTGCAGCATGCCGATGAGGAATGGCCGTGCCGAAAATTGCGGGTCCCACGGTCCATTGACGTAACCTGTCGTTTTCGCGCCCTCTCATGCGCGACTGGAGCGATCGTGTGACGACAACCGAAGTGGTGAAACTTTACGGCGCCGCATGGAGTGTGTATGTGCGGATCGCTCGCCTGGCTCTGGAAGAGAAGCAGATCAAATACAGTTTGGTTGAGGTAGATGTGTTCGCAGAAACCGGCGTTCCACAGGAGCACTTGAAGCGTCACCCGTTCGGTCGCATTCCGGCCTTCGAGCATGGCGATTTCCATGTTTACGAGACAGGCGCAATCGTTCGCTACATCGACGACGCTTTCCCCGGGTGCAAGCTGCAACCGACAGATCCGAAAACTCGCGCCAAGGTAAACCAGATTGTTGGAATACTGGATGCCTATGCGTATCGAACTCTTGTTTGGGACATATACGTTGAACGCGTGGTTTCAACTCGCGAAGGCCGGCTAGCCAATGAGCAGACGATTGCCGCCGCGCTGCCGCGGGCCGCTTTATGTTTATCTGAGTTGAACCGTCTGTCCGATGACCGGGGGTTCCTGATCGGCGGTGGCGTGACACTTGCGGATCTGTACGCCGCTCCGATCTTCGCGTGCTTCATGCAGGCTCCTGAAGCCGTTTCACTAGTGGAAGGATGCGAAAAACTGATCTACTGGTGGCAGCGATTCGCCATCCGCGACAGCATGTCCCGGACGCGGCCGTGATCAGCCGCGTGCGGCACGCAACGGCCAGGAAGGGACGCTCGCGGTTGTCGGCATCTTGACGTTCGAACGGCAGTTCGCCTCCGGGAGGCGTCGCTCAAGCTGTGGTGCTCAGCCCGTGCGAGGGATCCTGTTTCTGGCGCTGGCAGGATTCGGCGCACCGACACAACGCGTGCCGGCGCTTCGGCCAGAGAACAGTAAACATTAGCGTCGCTGTGTGCCGGATTGATTCGCGGCCTGACGCAGCGACGAAGTTTGTTCAGCTTGCACTCGGGTTTCGGCCTTCTGCAGCCTGACCGGGTAGTCCACATCAACAGAAAGCGGGTTGTAGCCAGCTTGTTCGAGGTTGGCGAGTTCGGCGCGTACTTGTGCGCGCGTGAGTGGCGCCTCGTTTTGAGCGAACGAAGTAATTGGAGCAGAGGCGAGCAGGGCGAGAGCAGCCGTCACGAAAATCTGTTTCATCACATACCTACTTTCTGGCGTCGGGTCATCTGAAGTACTGCTAGAAGCCTCAAAGTATATGCGCCAGAATCTAGGTATTTTCCCTTATTCTGACAATACTACATTGCGAAAGGCACAATTCTCCGCGGCTGAGAACCCTCAAATAGACTGCAAGAAGGCGGTCGACACGCCCAACTGAAGATCTGAGGAGAGATTGCGCGACCGTGCGATCTCCTTGGTGAGTTGCATTACTGTGCGGCACGCCACCGTCAGTTCGCCGTGAGGCGACATGGCCAGCGCAATGAAGCGCGGCACGGACGGTTCGACCACCATTGACGCCTGCAACCGGCATTCCTTTTCCAGGTTGGCAATCGCGTAAGGTCCGAGCAACCCGTAGATGCCGCCATCGGCCACGATGTGCCCCTGCAGACTCAACGAGTCGGCTTCTGCCGCGAAATTCAGGGAGACCTGGTGTTCACCGGCAATTTGTTCGAGCCGGTCGCGCCAGCTATTGGGGCGGCAGAAAAAGACCAGGGGAATCCCGTCGAGCTTCGAAAATTCAATGGTGGGATGTTTGGTCAGAAGATCGCCCTCCGCGCCGACCAGGTAGGTCGCTGCCTCAACCAAATACTCGTCACCGTCTTTCGGCGTCGGGCTATTTCTAAAAAGGATGGCGAGGTCAACACTACCGTTTTCCAACCACGTATCCAACAAAGCCCCCTGACCCTCGCGCACCTGTAACTGCACCAGGGGATAACGTTCTCGAAGGCGATGGTAGAGCGTGCTGACCAGCGGATGAGCGGTGGAGGGCAAGATCCCGAGCCTGACTACGCCAATCGGTTCTCCCGCGGTACTGCGGATGTCGTTGGACAACTGTTCCGTGCTGGCCAGCCACGTCCTGACGCGCGGGGCGATCCGCGCCCCCAGTTCCGTCAATATCACGCCGCGCCCTGTCCGCTGAAACAAGCGGCCGCCACAGTACTGCTCCAGTTCAACAATCTGGCGGCTGATATGCGGCTGACTGGTCCCGTACGCCACGGCCGCCTTGCTCAAGCTTCCAAGCTCCGCCGCATCGATGAATAGCTTCCAAGCCGCGTAGTCCACCGCCCCACCCTCCGACAAGATATGTCGATCCAGTATAGCTGAAATGCGTGATTGAGCAGTTCTCGCATGGGCCGTCCATCCCTACACTGCAACGCATGCACCGTTGTTCCCAGCTTGATGCGAAACGAGCAGCGGGCTCTCCTCTGCGGAAAGAGGAGCCGAAAAGCTCACATTTGGAGACGTCATGAAAGCGATCGATCTGCGCGGTTTGGTCCCGGCACCCGTTACCCCCTTCACCCGCGATGGCGCGGTGGACCATGCAGCAATTCAAAGACTCGGTTCTTGGCTCGGCAGCATCGAAGGCGTTAAAGGTCTGACGGTGCTCGGCCACGCTGGCGAAGGCACGTTCATGACGCAGAAAGAACAAGCTCAAGTCATCGAAAGTTTTGTTAAGTCCGTCGACGGCAAGATTCCGGTCATCGCCGGTATCACGCTCGAAGGTACGCAAGTCGCAGTCGACGAAGCGAAGCGAGCGGTGGAAGCCGGCGCGTCCGCTGGTCTGGTGTATCCGTCGCACGGCTGGCTGCGCTTCGGTTACCAGAAGGGCGCACCGCAAGACCGCTACCGCGCCATCTACGAAGGCAGCGGCCTGCCGCTGATCCTGTTCCAGTACCCGGATGCCACCAAGGCGACCTACAACCTCGAAACGCAGCTGGAAATCGCCGCACAACCGGGCGTGTTTGCAATGAAAAACGGCGTGCGCAATATGCGTCGCTGGGATGTTGAGATCCCCATCATCCGTCGCGAGCGTCCGGACCTGCAAATCCTGACCTGCCACGACGAATATCTGCTGCACACGATGTTCGACGTTGACGGGGCACTCGTCGGTTACGGCGGCCTGGCTCCCGAGCCGCTCATCGAGCTGATCAAAGCAGGCAAGGCGAAAGACTACCAGGCCGCGCGCGCGATCCACGATCGCCTGCTGCCCGTGACGCGTAACGTGTACCACCGTGGCTCGCACATGGAAGGCACCGTGGCACTCAAGCATGGCCTCGTGGCCCGCGGCATTCTCGAGCACGCTACCGTGCGCTCGCCGCTGCTGCCCCTCGCAGAAGGCGCGGACGTTGAAATCGCCGACGCACTGCGTTCGGCAGGCCTCGTCGACTGACGCGGAAACTGCGCATTCATAGCCGTTATGACGATAGCGAAGCGTTGCCCCGCTTTGCTATCCGCTTTAAGCCGCAAGGGCGACGCACGAAATACCCGTTTCAACGCGTCGCTCATAACAGGATCGGGAAACGACCAAATTAGGCTCCAGCGTCGCGACACAACAAGAAAGAAACGCGACCGGTGCTTCAAAACAAGAAGAAATCCGAGGGCCCATAAAATGCAGCTTTTCAGGAGACAGCATGAATACCCCTTCGACCGCCTATGGCGTCGGCGTTGGTCAATCCCCGAGCGAAACGCGCCCCTTGAGTGAGCAATTGCGTGCGGCAAACCTGCTGTTTCGCATTGAGAATGTGCCGTTCTGCAAGTGGCACACGAAGGCACGCATCATTATGGGCAGCGCGACCCTCTTTGACGCATTCGACGCCCTCTCGCTTGCTTTCGTGCTGCCTGTACTGGTGGGTCTCTGGCATCTTTCTCCCGCCCATATCGGCGTACTGATCGCCTCAGGCTATCTCGGCCAGGTCGTAGGCGCGTTGGTGTTCGGCTGGCTTGCTGAGCGCGTCGGTCGCGTGCCTAGTGCAACGGTAACAGTCGGTGTGATGTCGGCCATGAGCGTCGTATGTGCTTTCACCGGCAGCTTCCATATGCTGTTCCTGATGCGTTTTCTGCAAGGCATCGGCGTGGGCGGAGAAGTGCCCGTGGCGGCCACGTACATCAACGAGCTGTCGCAAGCACATGGCCGGGGACGTTTCTTTATTTTATATGAACTCATTTTCCCGCTGGGTCTGCTTGCAGCCGCGCAGTTGGGTGCGTTCATTGTCCCCCGCTTTGGTTGGGAGTACATGTTCCTCATAGGCGGACTTCCCGGAATCGTGGTCGCGATCCTGATCGCGCGCCTTCCAGAATCGCCGCGCTGGCTCATTTCGAAGGGGCGTTTCGATAAAGCTGAACGGATCATCGAACGGCTGGAGGCAAGCACGCCGAAGCGCAGCCTCGACACGAAGACGCAGAAAGCCGAGGTCGACGAGCGCGTGGTGAGACTCCTGAACGGCCTGCAGTCGAAGCAGAAGGGCTCGTGGAAGGAACTTTTCTCGCCGTTCTACCGTGGGCGCACCATCGTCGTGTGGTTACTTTGGGCGACCTCCTACTTCGTCGCGAACGGCATCAACAACTGGCTGCCGAGTCTCTACAAGACGGTCTACCATCTGCCGCTGCAAGAGTCGCTTCACATGGCGTCCATCTCCAACGTCCTGAGCACGTGCGGGGTGCTTGCCTGCGCGTTGCTGATTGATCGGGTCGGGCGCCGCCGCTGGACAATGGCCTGCTTCATCATCAGCGGAATCCTGCTTGCCGCTCTGGGCATTCATGGAGCAGGTAGTGCCTGGTCGGTGATGTTGCTGGGATCGTCGGCATATGCGGTGATGGCAACCACAACCGTACTGTTGTACCTGTACACCCCTGAAATCTATCCGACCCGGATGCGCGCGATCGGTACGGGCCTCGCGACATCCTGGCTGCGAGCCGCTTCTGCTGCCGCGCCCGCGATCGTTGGCGTCGTATTGACGGGTAAAGGCATCGCCGCGGTATTCATCCTGTTTGCCGTGGTCAGCGCAGCGGGCTTCTTTGTGGCTTCGCGAATGGTGGAAACGACCAATCGCGCGCTCGAAGAGATCTCCCCGTAACCGCTCGCATCCCTTGTCGCTCCTTCTCCTGATATTGACTCAAGGGAAGGAGCCTCCGGCTCGCAACACCTTTAATTTCAGCGCGACAGGTTCGCAGATAGCGACAACGCTCCCAGACGCTCCGTTCGTAGTGCTGATCGGATGTCGGTGTAGGTCGCATATAAAAAGATGAATGGAGACAACCGAAATGAAAAAGGCACAACGGATCATGGCCCGCGCTTCGATACGGAACGTTGCAGGCACACTTGGCGTAACAGCGATGCTAAGCTCGGGCCTCGCATTGACCTCCGTCGGCGCCCGCGCCGATAGTGGTTCCCAAGTCCAACTGTATGGGATCGTCGGCACCTATGTCGGCAGTGTCAAACGTAGTGACACGCCGCAATCCACGGTACTCATGGGAAGCGGCGGATTGACCACTTCATTCTGGGGAATCCGCGGCAAGGAAGATCTGGGCGGTGGTGTCAGCGCCATCTTCGCTCTGGAGAGCTTCTTTCAACCACAGAATGGCGCGCAGGGCCGCAGTGCGGCGGACCCGTTCTTTTCACGCAATGCGTACGTGGGCTTTCAAGGTGACTTCGGTCAGTTGACCTTCGGGCGCCAAAGAAATCCGACCTATACGGCCGAATCCCTCATCAACCCGTTCAGTTCGTCGACGGTCTTTTCTCCGCTCGTCCTTCAGACGTTCGTGACCAACTATGGCGGCACGATCATCGGCGATACGGTGTGGAATAACACCGCCAAGTATACAACGCCAGACTTTAAAGGTTTCGGCGCAACGGTGATCTATGGCCTCGGTGGCGTTGCGGGGTCGCCCGGCGTCGGTAACCTCGGCGTTCACCTGAATTATCAAGGTCACGGGCTTACGGCCGTGCTCTCTGGCCAGCGTGTACGGTACACCGCAACGGGGCCGGTCGGCGCGCAGTACGCCTACCTCGCGGGCGCAGCGTACGACTTCAAGGTCGTGACGCTTTATGGAGCGTGGGCGATGACAAGTGACGTGAGTACGCCTACAGGCAGCCACACCTACGAGGCGGGTTTCTCCATCCCGTTCACACCGTCCGATTTCCTGCTCGCCGAGTGGGCGCGGACGCAACGGTCGGGACCGACCCCTGCGACCAACGGCTTTCGCAATACGGCGTCTCTCGGCTATGACCACTTTCTCTCGAAGCGGACAGACATCTACGCGATTTACACCTACGACAAACTGAGCGCTCGCCCCACCGGCAACACCTTTGCGATCGGCGTTCGACACACGTTCTAGTTTCGGGCCCGGTCGGTGAGCCGCTCCTCGATTGGAGGCAGTGGACGATTCCAGCGGGCCCCCAAAGCACCCTGCAGACGGGCATGCGCCTTCGATGAGCCTGCACCGAGATGGCGGGTGCTCGGTCGGTGCTAACTCTGCCCGCGGCGTTGTCACGGTAGCTGGTCGGGCTGGTAGAGTGATGCGATGAAGACAACCACGCCGCTGTACCATCGCCATCGATTCCCGGGCGCCGTCATCAGTTGCGCCGTTCGCTGGTATTTCCGGTTTCAATTGAGCCTGCGCGACATTGAAGAGTTGCTCTTCGAGCGCGGCGTAATCGTCAGTTATGAAACAGTCCGGCGCTGGTGCGACAAATTCGGCACCGGCTTCTCACATCGCGTCAAGGCTGCTCGTCGCAAGCCAGGCACCACGTGGCATCTGGACGAGGTATTTGTGACGCTACGCGGCGAGCCTTATCTACTGTGGCGGGCAGTCGATCAGCATGGCGCCGAACTTGATATCCTGCTGCAGAAGCGGCGCGACAAGGCCGCGGCGAAACGGTTCTTCAAACGTGTACTGGCGGCTTGTCCTGAGGTGCCGCGCAAGATTGTCACTGACCAGTTGCGCAGCTATCCGGCGGCGAAGGCCGAGATCCCTGAACTGGAAAACGTGAAGCACGTTTTCGTCAAAGCCAGCGCCCGAGTGAACAACCGAGCCGAAAATAGTCATCAACCCACGCGCGAACGCGAGCGCCGCATGCGTGGTTTCCGCGATCCTGAACGCACGCAAGCGTTCCTGTCGAATTTCGGACCGATCCGGCAGCACTTCGCACTGAAGCGACATCTACTACGTGCGTCGCTCCACCGCAAACAACTCGGCGAGCGCTTTGCCGCGTGGCATCGTTTCACCGAGCTTACCCGCAATCCGTCCGGCTTTTAAGGAAAACTTCGTCCATCGCACTACTGCGACACGAAAACTTAAATGTGACAGCGCCTTACAAAGATATCGGAACGGCCCGGAAGCCATGCCGGGCGGAAGGCAGCCGGAGTCGAACCGACCTGACAGCGTCTGACGCCCTCAACTGGATTTGAAGTCCAGCCGCACCACCGGATGCGAATGCCTTCCTACGGTGATTGAACAAATTGAACTACCTGAACCACGCCCTGCAACTCAAACACTGAATCAGATCAGATCGAGCCAACGACTATCCGTGCGCATCAGATGCAGGCCACGGTGGAAGCGAGTATATCCAACCCGGTCGAAGAATTCTAAAAGCTGGATCGCGCGTTTTCGCCCGAGCCCAGTGACATCGCGAAACGGTGCGGCCGCTACCGTACCCGCATTCTTTTGCGCTTCGGAACCCGCCATCAAAGCCAGTTCGCGAATCACCTCATGGTGATAAAAGAGGTCGCGCACAACCTGAAAAAGCTCGCCTTGGCGCGCGAGTTTGCGCAGTAACTGCCGCACGCGGTCTTCGGATACGCCGTGTGCATTTGCCAGATCACGCACCCAGGGCGGATCGAAACGACCGTCTTTCAGCGCCGGTAGCAGTACTGCCGCGAGTGCGCGATCGGCATCGTCGAGTGTCACCGCGTGGTCCGGCAGATGCAACCACGGCCCGCGTCTCGCGATCTCGCCGCGCGCCGCCGCATCGTCGACCAGGGCGCGCCACAATGCATCGTCGACGAGAGGCGCAGCCATTCGGCGTAAGCGTGATACATCCGGGCCGAGTTCATCCGGTGAGCGTTCGTGGTACTGCTTTAGTGCCGTGATCAGCCGCATATTCAAGGCCCGCCAAGACGCATCGGCGATCAACAACGCGTCATTACCGCCGGGGAGTTCCACCACGCGCGTGTCAGATGGCAACGCGAGCATGGCCGCCTGCATACCCGCCAGTCGTTCCAGCAACGAACGAGACAATCCATGCGGCGCCCTTGCCAGAAGCGAATCCAGAGCGCCGGTGTCGAGCATGACCTGAATCGCATCGAGCCACGCCAGTCGCTCAGCCGAGCGACGCTTGCGCGAAGGCGCAAACGGATCGAGTACATGACCGCCACCAACCGTGCGATTAGCCTGAGCATTGCGCACGACAAAACGGTCGCCAGGAAGCGCACACACCGGCCGTTCGAACACGAACTGCACGCGCGCCCGCTGACCTGCGCCAAGCGTCTCGCCATCGAGCAACGCGACATGCGCAACCTGATGCTGCGTGCCCAGATGCACATGCAGCGGCGCCCAGTGCTCCAGCGTCAACGGTGCATCAGCGAGCAGCGTCAGCATCACGTCGATGCGTTCTGAGGCTTCTGACAAACGTGGAGCGACGATCCAGTCGCCGCGATCGATTGCGCTCTTCTCGATGCCCGCCAGATTCAACGCACAGCGCTCACCTGCCCTTCCACTCTCGGCCGGACGATTCTGCGCATGAATGCTGCGCACGCGCACCGGTTGATTTTTCGGCGCGAGCAGCATCGTGTCGCCTACCGTCACGCGTCCCGACACGACAGTTCCCGTCACGATCGTGCCTTGGCCCGAGAGCGTAAACACCCGGTCGACCGCGAGACGGAACAGACCGTCGTCGCGCTTCATGCGCCACGCTGCTGCCGCTGCGTGCAGATGCGCTTTCAACGTGGCCACGCCAGGATCATCTTCACGCGTCGCGCAGGTGTCGAACACGGGAGCGTCCTGCAGCACGCTGCCACTCAGAAACGCTGCCGCCTCGTCATGCACTTCCTGCAACCGCACAGCATCAACGCGATCTATCTTGGTCAGCGCGACGGCGCCGCGCTTGATGCCGAGCAGTCCCACAATCGCCAGATGTTCGCGCGTTTGCGGCATGACGCCATCATCGGCGGCGATTACGAGCAGCGCGAAATCGATCCCGCTTGCGCCGGCGGTCATCGTATGGACGAGCTTTTCGTGGCCGGGCACGTCGATCAAACCGAGCACGTCGCCGTTGTCGAGCGGCACATATGCATAGCCCAGTTCGATCGAAATGCCGCGCGCCTTTTCTTCCTTGAGTCGATCAGTATCGACGCCCGACAACGCTCTCACCAGACTCGTTTTACCGTGGTCGATATGTCCGGCCGTACCTACGATCATGCCTGCACGTCCTTCAATTGCTCGAGCAACTGCGCTTCGTCGGCGGCTTCGAGACAGCGCAGATCGAGACGCAATGCGTCGTCTGCAATCCGGCCGATGACCGGCCGCGCCATCTCGCGCAAGCGCTTCTCGAGCGCAAGCAATTGACGGCCGCCGCGCTTGCCGTCGGCGGTCCTGACCACAAGGCCGTAGCTCGGCAGCACATCGACAGGCAATGCGCCGCTGCCGATCTGGCTGAACATGGGCTCGGCCACGACGACGTAGCAATCGCCGGCCACACGCTGCAACGCAGGCTGCACCCGCTCCGCGGTGAGCCGGATGTCGTCGCCCGGTCGCGTGAGCAAACGCAGCGTGGTGAGCCGCTCAGCGAGTTTTTCCGGCGCGCGATACATCTGCAGTACAGGCTCCAATGCCGCGAGTGTCAGTTTGCCGACCCGCAGCGCGCGCTTGAGGGGATGCTTCTTGATTTTGGCGATCAGATCACGCCGCCCGACGATCAAACCCGCCTGCGGGCCGCCAAGCAGTTTGTCGCCGCTGAACGTGACGAGGTCGGCGCCGGCTTCGATGGTTTCGCGCACCGTCATCTCACGCGGCAAGCCCCATTGCGTCAGATCGACCAGCGTGCCACTGCCGAGGTCCACCGCAACGGCAAGACCGCGCGCGTGGGCGAGCGGCGCGATGGCGTCGACCCCGACCTCTTTCGTAAATCCGCTGATCGCGTAATTGCTCGTGTGGACTTTCATCAGCAGCGCGGTTTGCGGACCGATGGCTTCGTCGTAGTCCTTCAGATGCGTGCGATTGGTGGTGCCGACTTCGCGCAGCCTCGCGCCCGCGCGGCTCATGATGTCGGGAATGCGAAACGCGCCGCCGATTTCAACCAACTCGCCACGCGACACGATCACTTCTTTCTTCGACGCTAACGCGGACAACGTGAGCAACACTGCTGCCGCATTGTTGTTGACCACGGTCGCCGCTTCGGCTCCGGTCAGCTCGCATATGAGTTCGTCGATCAGATCGTCGCGATCACCGCGCTTGCCGGTGCCGAGATCGAACTCGAGGTTGGCCGGTTGCGTGAGCGCCTTCATGACGGCTTGCACCGCTTCGTCAGGCAGCAATGCGCGGCCGAGATTGGTATGCAGCACGGTGCCGGTCAGATTGAAGACGCTGCGCAAGCGGGCCGCGTTGCGGCGGCGCAGCGTGGCCTCGACGGTGACCTGTAGTTGCGCGATATCGAGCGCGTTCACCGACGCATCGCCGGACTGCGCGCTGACGCGCCAGGCGTCGAGTGCGTCACGCAAAGCACCCAATACCTGCGTACGGCCGAACTCGGTCAGCAACGCCGCAAACTCAGGCGACGCCATCACCTTTTCTACCGACGGCACACGCGCCATCAGCGCCCGCAATTCAGAGCCGGTTACATCGCTCACGAGGCAATCCTCATTCTCAGTCGGACTCGCCGGAAGAATCATCAGCCGCAGGTTCGGCCTGTTCCGGCCAGAGCCACGGATGCGGCGACGCGCGCCGATAACCTTCCGCTCCCATCAGCAGGTCCAGCGTGAGACTGGCGAGATCGTCCGCGAACGGCTCGAAATCGTAGTCCTTCGACTGAATGCCGATCTTCCGATAAGTATGGCATTCGTCGCACGACTCCGCCTTCAAGGAGGCATTCTTTGAATCGGCTTCTCGCGTGGCCTCGTCGGCGTCCTGCGAGCCGACTGCGTGATAGGCAATGCCTTTGGTCGAATCGCAGTTCGAACATTTCGCGCGGACCATGTGCCACTCCGTCGCACACAGGCCGCATTGCAGGTAGCGGTAATTGTCGTACGCACCGCCCACGCGCACCATGCTCGCCACCGGATGCGATCCACACACGGGACACAAGCCCAGCGTCTCGATGTACGGCACCTCACGCTTGTCGATGTCGGCAGCGAGGTCGGTCCATACGACTTGCAGCGCGGCCATGATGAATGGCGCGCTCGCCGGATCGACTTCCTCGAAGCGCTGCGCGAAGATCGCGTCGGCCTGGATGTCGAGCGTGGCCTGGTCCAGCGTTCGCAGCTTTTCAATGAGCGCTTCTAGCGGCGGCGTGAGCGGGCCGGCGGCTTGCACCTTGTCCAGCAACTGCAGCAACACGTCGTGCCACGCGGGGTCGCGCACGCCGGAAAGCGCTGGAATCAGCGGCATGGAATGCTGCTGTGCACTCGCGATCAACTCGGCGCTGGGCGGCCTCGCCTTGAAGCCGGTGATCACGGCTTGCTGCGCGTCCGCCAGCACGGCCATCAGACGCAAATAGCCGGCGATCGGATTGCTGAGCGCCGCCAGTTGGCGCAGCCGCGCGGCGCGCGCCGAAAAGACCGCCAGCCGTTCCGGCGTACGGATGCGGGGAATCGCCGTGTGGTCGAGCGATTCGATATCGCCGGCCTCAAGAATGCGTTGAACCAAAGTATCGACCTCTGAAAACTGCGCTAAAAACTGAAGAGCCGCCGCAGTTCGTCGAACAGGGGCGGCGGCTCGGGGTGCGTGGCAAATTGCGCCACGCTAGTTGCCGATCCTACTTGCCGATGATTTCCTTGAACCAGTTCGGATGATGCTTTCTCGCCCAGCCGTAGGTCACCGTCCCGCGCGTCATCGCACCGATCGAGCCCTTGATCCACAACGCCGCATAAATATGCACGACGATGCCGACGATCAGCACAAACGCAGCCGCAGCATGAACCAGCGCCGCGAGGCGAATGATCTCGATCGGAAAATAGAACGAGAAATAGCGCCGCCAGATCACAATGCCGCTCGCCAGCAACAGCAGCAGGCAAATCACCATAGTGAAAAATAGCAGCTTTTGACCGGCGTTGTATTTCCCAATCGCAGGGAGTTTTTCCTCACGATTGTTGAGCACATCGTCGATCTGCCTCATCCACTGGATGTCGGCTTTGTCCAGATAGTTGTGATGCCAGAAGCGCAACGCAAGAATCAGGAACGACAGGAACATCACACAGCCGACAAACGGATGCAGAATCCGCGTCCATTGCCCGCCGCCGAAGATCGCGTACAGCCACGACATCGCCGGATGAAACATGGCGAGACCGGAGAGCGCCAGCAGAACGAACGTGATGGCCGTGATCCAGTGATTCGTCCGTTCATTCGGCGTGTAGCGCTGGATCAGGCTGTTGCCCTTCACGTCTTTCAGCACAACGTGCTCGTGATTTTCAGCGTGCTTCATCGGATGCCTCCCGCGAACGGCGTGCTTCATCAGCTTCGTGCTGTGCTTCGGCTTCTTCCGCCTCCGTCACCTCGTTCGGACCGACACGGGTGTAGTGGAAGAACCCTGCCACCGCAGCAAACGCGATACCTGCCAAAGCCAGCGGTTTCGCCAGACCTTTCCATAGGTAAACCATCACGCTGATCTTCGGATTCTGCGGCAAACCGTGATACAGGTTGGCTTTATCGGCGTGATGCAGCACGTACATCACATGCGTGCCGCCCACGCCGGCAGGATCGTACAAACCGGCGTTCTGGAAACCGCGCTCCTTCAGATCGACAATCCGATCCGCCGCCTGCTGCTTCATGTCCTCCTTGGTGCCGAACATGATCGCGCCGGTCGGGCAAGTCTTCACGCACGCCGGCTCCTGACCGACTGCCACGCGGTCCGAACACAGCGTGCACTTGTACGCGCGGTTGTCCTTCTTCGAAATACGCGGCACGTTGAACGGGCAACCGGTAATGCAATAGCCGCAGCCGATGCAGTTTTCCTCGTGAAAATCCACGATACCGTTCGTGTACTGCACGATCGCGCCCGGCGAGGGACAGGCCTTCAGACAGCCCGGATCCTCGCAGTGCATGCAGCCGTCCTTACGGATCAGCCACTCGAGATCGCCTTCGGTGTTCTCGTACTCCGAGAACCGCATGACAGTCCACGAATGCTCAGACAGATCGCGCGGGTTGTCATAGATGCCGGTGGTCGTGCCGATCTCGTCGCGCAGATCGTTCCACTCCATACAGGCCGTCTGACACGCCTTGCAGCCAATGCACTTCGATACGTCGATGAGCTTGGCAACCGTGCCCGTCACCGGCTCACGCACTTGCGGTTCGGGCAAGGTCGTGGCCGAGAGGCGTTTGATATCCAGTGATTGCAGTGCCATCTCTTTTCCTTATGCCTTTTCGACCTTGACGAGGAACGACTTGAATTCCGGTGTTTGCGAATTCCCGTCGCCCACGGAAGGCGTCAGCGTATTGACGAGATAGCCCGGTTTCGCGAGCCCCTTGAAGCCCCAATGCAAGGGCAAGCCGACCGTCTGGACCTTTTTCCCTTCGATCATCAGCGGTTTGATCCGCTTGGTGACGAGCGCCACGGCGATGATGTGTCCGCGATTGGACGACACCTTCACGCGATCCCCCGCGACCACGCCCACCTCCTTCGCCAGATCCTCGCCGATCTCCACGAACTGTTGCGGCTGCACGATCGCGTTCAAACGCGTGCTTGGTCCAGTAGTGGAAATGCTCGGTCAGACGATACGTGGTGGCCGTATGCGGGAAGTTTTCATGCGTGCCGAAAGCAGCCCGATCGTCCGGGAACACGCGCGCCGCCGGACTGCTGACGACCGCCTTGTTATTCGGATGCAACGGGTTATAGCCGAGCGGCGTTTCAAACGGTTCGTAGTGCTCGGGGAATGGCCCCTCCACCAGACCGTCGCGCGAGAAGAAGCGCGCCACGCCCTCCGCATTCATGATGAACGGATTCATGCCGTTTTCAGGCGGCTCGTCCACCTTGAAGTCGGGAATGTCCGCACCGCTCCACGTCTTGCCGTTCCACGCGATCAGCTTGCGCGTGGAGTCGAACGGTTTGCCGCTGACGTCGCACGAAGCGCGGTTGTACAGAATCCGCCGGTTCGCCGGCCACGCCCACGCCCAGTTCAACGTATTGCCGATACCAGTCGGGTCCGAGTTGTCGCGACGGCCCATCTGGTTACCCGCCTGAGTCCATGCACCGCAGAAGATCCAGCAACCGCTCGCGGTGCTGCCGTCGTCGCGAAGCTGCGCGAAGCCGGCCAGTTGCTCGCCCTTCTTCGCGAGCACCTTGGTTTTGTCGGTGGCGTCGGTCACATCGGCGAGCGCCTTGCCGTTGAACTCCATGGCGATTTCTTCAGGCGTCGGGCTTTCCGGATCGGAGTAAGGCCAACTCATCTTGAGAATCGGATCGGGATACTTGCCGCCGTTCTCCTTATAAGCCTTACGAATGCGCAGCCACAGCCCCGACATGATCTCGAGGTCGCTCTTCGCTTCGCCCGGGCCATCCGCGCCCTGCCAGTGCCACTGCAACACGCGGCTGGAACTGACCAGCGAGCCGCGCTCTTCGGCGAAACACGTAGTGGGCAGACGGAAAACTTCCGTTTGAATCGTCGACGGATCCACGTTGTTAAACTCGCCGAAGTTCTTCCAGAACTCCGACGTTTCGGTGGCGAGCGGATCCATGATGACGAGCCACTTCAGCCTGGCCAGACTCGCGCCGATCTTCGCCTTGTTCGGCGCCGCGGCGAGCGGGTTGAAGCCCTGCGCGATGTAGCCGGTCATCTTGCCTTGATTCATCAGCTCGAAGACCTGCAGCATGTCGTATGACTTATCGAGCTTCGGCAGATAGTCATAGCCGAAGTTGTTCTCGGCGGTCGCGTTATCGCCCCACCACGACTTCATGAAGCTGACGTGAAACGCGCGGTAGTTGCGCCAGTAGCTCAACTGGTTCGGCCGCAACGGCTGGCTCGCGCGCTTCGTGATGAAGGTGTCGAAGTCCTGCTCGGCTTCCATCGGCAGCGTCATGTAGCCCGGCAACAGGTTCGACATCAAACCCAGGTCGGTCAAACCCTGAATGTTCGAGTGACCGCGCAGCGCGTTCATGCCGCCGCCCGCAATGCCGATGTTGCCCAGCAGCAATTGCACCATCGCGCCGGTGCGGATGATCTGCGCGCCGATCGAGTGATGCGTCCAGCCGAGCGCGTACAGGATCGTGCCGGCACGCCCCGGAACAGCTGTGGACGCCAGCATCTCGCACACCTTGAGGAATTTGTCCTTCGGCGTACCGCAGGTCCGTTCGACCTGTTCGGGCGTATAGCGCGAGTAGTGCTGCTTCATCAGCTGGTAGACGCAGCGCGGGTGCTGCAGCGTCGGGTCGATTTTGGCGTAACCGTCGTCGCCGATCTCGTAGTCCCACGTGCTCTTGTCGTAGCTGCGTTTATCCGCGTCGTAGCCGGAATACAGGCCGTCCGTGAACGAGAAATCCTCGCGCACGATGAACGGCATATCCGTGTAATTCTTGACGTACTCGTGCTGAATCTTGTCGTTGGTGAGCAAATAGTTGATCACCCCGCCCAGGAACACAATGTCCGAGCCGGTGCGAATCTGCGCGTAGTAATCCGCGACCGAGGCCGTGCGCGTAAAGCGCGGATCGACCACGACCAACCTTGCCTTGCGATGCGCCTTCGCTTCCGTGACCCACTTGAAACCGCACGGGTGCGCTTCGGCCGCATTGCCGCCCATCACGAGAATCACATCCGCGTTCTTGATGTCGACCCAATGGTTCGTCATCGCTCCACGGCCAAACGTCGGGGCAAGACCTGCCACCGTCGGGCCGTGTCAAACACGTGCTTGATTATCGAATGCGAGCATGCCAAGACTGCGGACAGTCTTGTGCGTCAAATATCCCACTTCATTGCTACCGGCCGATGCTGCGAGCATGCCGGTGGTCAGCCAGCGGTTGACCTTCTTGCCGTCTTCCGTCGTCTCGACGAAATTGGCATCGCGGTCTTCCTTCATCAGTTTGGCGATACGATCGAGCGCGTCTTCCCAGGAAATCCGCTTCCATTCATTCGATCCAGCCGCGCGGTACTCCGGATACTTCAGACGGCTCGGACTGTGAATGAAGTCGATCAGGCTCGCGCCCTTCGGGCACAACGTGCCGCGGTTCACCGGATGATCGGGATCGCCTTCGATGTGGATGATGCTGGACTTTGCATTCTTGGCGTTGTCGCCAAGTCCGTACATCAGGATGCCGCAGCCCACCGAACAGTACGGGCAGGTGTTGCGGGTTTCGGTTGTGCGCGACAGTTTGTACTGACGAACCTCGGCCAGCGCGGGTGCCGGAGAGAAGCCCATGAGGGCCAAACTTGATCCGGCGAGCGTGGTGGCGGAGACCTTCAGAAACTGTCGCCGGGACATGTGGGTCATGTAATGGCCTCGGCTCTTTTTGGGATACTAATAACGATTATAGAGGCCGATATGAAGTCCTGCAGCCAGACTGCCCATCTCTTTAAAGTTGTTAAATATGAAGCGCTGCAGCCGGTTTAACGGAAGCAGCACTATTCCTCTTGCATCAGTTGATTGCGTCCGCAACGACCCGCGCCGCGGGCGCCCGCTCTCCAGCGCCGCGCGCGAACAACCGCCATAATGTGGTCATTCGAAGCCTGAAATCCGCGCCACACATGACCGACACCCTCCCCGCCGCAAACCCTTCGCCCCGCCTGACCAGCCTGTCGCACGGCGGCGGCTGCGGCTGCAAGATCGCTCCTGGCCTGCTCGCCGACCTGCTCAAGCGCAGCGCGCCGCTGCCGTTCTTTCCCGACCTGCTGGTCGGCAACGATACCGCCGACGACGCCGCCGTCTACCGGCTCAACGACGAGCAGGCGATCGTCGCCACCACCGATTTCTTCATGCCGATCGTCGACGACCCGTTCGACTTCGGCCGCATTGCTGCAACCAATGCGCTGTCCGACGTCTACGCCATGGGCGGCAAGCCGATCATGGCGCTGGCGATCGTCGGCATGCCGATCAATGTGCTGCCGCACGACGTGATCGCGGCGGTGTTAAAGGGTGGCGAGTCCGTCTGCGCCGAAGCCGGCATTCCTCTCGCCGGCGGTCACTCGATCGATTCGATGGAGCCCATCTATGGCCTCGTTGCGATCGGCGTGGTCGATCCGCGGCGTGTCAAACGCAATGCCGGTGCGCGGGCGGGCGACGTGCTGATCCTCGGCAAGCCGCTGGGCGTGGGCGTGCTGTCGGCGGCGTTGAAAAAGGATCGGCTCGATTCAAACGGCTATGCCGCGATGATCGCGGCCACGACCAAGCTCAACCGGCCGGGCGCCGCGCTGTCCACGCTCGACGGCGTGCATGCCCTCACGGACATCACCGGTTTCGGCTTGCTGGGCCATACGCTGGAATTGGCCCGCGGTTCGAATCTGACCGCCCGCGTGCGCTATGCGGATCTGCCCTGGCTGCCGGACGTGGTCAGCTTCGCGGAAGCCGGCATTTTTACCGGCGCTTCGGGGCGCAACTGGGACGCTTACGGCAAGGACATTGTTTTGCCTTCCTCATTGCCGTCGACGGCCCGTACCCTGCTCACCGATCCGCAAACCTCCGGCGGCCTGCTGGTTTCATGCGCGCCGGAAGTAGTCGACGAGGTGCTCGCCCTGTTCCGTGCCGACGGTTTCCATGAGGCGTGCGTGATCGGCGAAATGGTCAGCGGAGACAAGCAAGTCGAAGTTAGCTGAGTCGCGCGCGGGTTTCATCGGCGAGGCGAAGTTAGGCGAGGCGCAGGTCCAGAAAGCAGGGCTGCGCGGCTCGCCAGCCGGTATTCACCGCGCATGCGATAATTTCGCTTCCCCCGCTGGTCCGTTTCGTCCGTAACCCCTTGAAAAACCTACTCGTCAGCCTCGATCAAGCCGGTGATTTCGATGAAATCATCGACGTGCGCACGCCTCTGGAATTCGCCGAAGACCACATCCCCGGCGCGCTCAACGCACCTGTGCTGAGCAACGAAGAGCGTGTTCTGGTCGGCACAACTTACAAGCAGGTCTCACCGTTCGAAGGCACGCGGATCGGCGCGGCGCTGGTTGCGCGCAACATCGCGCACCACCTGGAAACCACCTTCGCCGACCGGCCACGCAACTGGCGGCCGCTAATCTATTGCTGGCGCGGCGGGAAACGTTCGGGTTCGGTCACGACGCTGTTCAATATGATCGGCTGGCCGGCACGTCAGCTGGATGGCGGCTATAAAAGCTATCGGCGCGCGACGCTGGACACCCTCGAGACGTTACCGAAGAAGTTCAACTACATCGCACTAGTGGGCCCGACCGGCAGCGGCAAGACGCGCCTGCTCGAAGCGCTGCGCCGGGCGGGCGCGCAGACGCTGGATCTCGAAGCGCTGGCCGCCCATCGCGGCTCGCTGCTCGGCGCATGGGCAGGAATTGAGCAGCCGTCGCAAAAGCTCTTCGACACGCTGCTGGTGACCGCCCTGCGCACATTCGATCCCAAACGGCCGGTGTTCGTCGAAGCGGAGAGCCGGCGGATCGGTTCGATTGCGCTGCCGCTCGCGCTCCTCGACACGTTTCATCAGGGCGCTTGCGTCGAAGTGCTATCGAGCCACGAAGACCGCGCGGCGTTCCTGCTGCATGACTATGCGCATCTGTTCGACGATCCTGAATCGTTGAAAGCGCAGTTGCAGAAGATGATCGGTTTGCATAGCCGCGAACGTGTCACGGCATGGCAACACCTCGTCGATGAAAATAGCCAGGCCGAGCTCGCGCGCGAGCTGATCGAACGGCACTATGATCCAGCGTATGCGCGCAGCAGCCATCAGCATTTCGTGCAATTACCGCAGGCGTTGCAAATGAATTTTCGGCCCAACGACGCCGATGTCGTTGAGCAGGCAAAAGCCCTGCTTGCCCAACTCGATAACAGCGCACTCGCCGTCATCTGACTAAAAACTAACGTTCAAGACCATCCACTATGCAATCAACCCTTCGGCAGCCCCGTGTCGCCCTCGGCTGGATCGTGTTCCTGCTGATCGCCGTCGTCGGACTCTTTTATGTGAAGTGGTTTCCGTACTACAACCGGGCGTTCGTCGCCGCGAGTCAGCATTCCATCGGCAAGTCGATCCTGATGGGCACGGCGTCGAGCGCGCCTGCGGCCTCGTGGCAGGCCGCCTTCGATTACGCGCTGGCCTACGGCAAGGCGATCTGGCAAGCCATGGTGCTAGGGCTTCTGCTGGGCTCGGCGGTGCAGGCGCTGATTCCGCCTCAGTGGGTTGCACGCGCGCTCGGCCGGACCGATTTCAGCAGCGTGGTGAAGGGCGGCCTGATGTCGTTGCCGGGCATGATGTGCACGTGCTGCGCGGCGCCGGTCGTGGCCGGCTTGCGCGCCCGTCAGGCCGCACCGGGCGCGGCGATCGCGTTCTGGCTGGGCAATACTGCTTTGAACCCGGCCACGCTGATTTTCATGGGCTTCGTGCTCGGCTGGCAATGGATGGGCTTGCGGCTCGCCCTCGGCCTCGTGATGGTGTTCGGCCTCGGCTATCTGGTGAACCGCATGGTCACGCCGAAGGAAGCCGAAGCGTCGCGCGAAGCCATGGCGCAACTCGTCACCACGGATGACCCAGGCACTGCGTTCACACGCTGGGTGAAAATCCTCGGAACAATGACGCTGCGGCTGATTCCCGAATACATTGTCCTGGTGCTGATTCTCGGCGCCGCGCGAGCATGGCTGTTCCCGCACATCGGACCCAGCATCGATAACAGCCTGCTGTGGATCGTCGCTTTGGCGATCGCCGGAACCTTGTTCGTGATTCCGACCGCGGGCGAAGTGCCGATCATTCAGGCCATGCTCTCCTTCGGCATGGCCGCCGGTCCGGCTGGCGCATTGCTGATGACGCTGCCGCTGATCAGCGTACCGTCGATGGCCATGCTTGGGCGCTCGTTCCCCAGGCGCGTGCTGACGGTGGTGGCGCTGGCGGTCGTGGTTTGCGGGGTGGTCAGCGGGTTGCTGGCTATTGCATTGGGGTTTTAAAGCATGAAACGTATTGCAGCATTTGCAGCGACGAGCTGGTCGGCCGCAGCCCTTCTTTACTTCGGACAGCATTCGGTAGCGCTGATCGTGGTAAGCGGGGTTGTCGTGCTGGCCGGCTTCGACCTGCTCCGTCCCTGACGCGATCTACGTCGGACGAATCGTCGCCGACTCGAGCGTCGTCCTGCGACGCGCGCCGATCAGCGCGGCCAGAGCCGTGCCGATGCCCAACGCAAACAGGCACGCCGTCGGCACCAGCATCGGCGCGACATGGCTGTGCGCCACCTTGCCGACATAAGGCATCAGGTTCTGCCCGGCAAAGCCGCCGAGATTGCCGATCGCATTGATTGCCGCCACGCTCGCCGCGGCCCTTGCGCCGGAGAAGAACCGCGGGGGCAGCGACCAGAAGCACGGATAGAGCAAGGGGATGCACGCCCCGCCCAGACACAGCGCAGCAAAACGCAGCGACGCCGTCGGCAGAACGAGACTCGACGCAAAGCAAACGACGCCGATGCCGGCCACCACGCTCATCGCCTTCAACACGACGCGCTCACGCTTGAGCTTGCCGGGCAGCCACAGCAGAAGCAGTGTCGCGAGCGCCCACGGAATCATGTTCAGCAGACCGTTCAGCGACGACGACACGCCATCGCTTTTCAGCAGCGTTGGCATCCAGTAGGTCACCCCGTATAACGACGTCGACATCAGCATGTACGTCAACGCGAACATCAGAACCTTCGGATCGAGCAACGCGCCCCAGGGCCGCGTCGCCTTGGCGTCATCCGACGCTTCGCGCTTGAGCGCGGCGATGACGACGTCCTTCTCCTGCTGCGAAAGGAACGGCGCCTCCTGCACCGAATTCGGCAAGAATTTGAGCGCGACGAACGCAATCAGAATGGCGGGAATGCCGGTGGCGATAAACACCCACTGCCAGCCCGCGAAGCCCCACGTGCCGCCCAACGTCAGCAGAAGACCGCCGACCAGCGAGCCCAGCATGTTGGCGAGCGAACTGCCCAGCGTGAAGAACCCCAGCACCTTGGTGCGATAGCTTTGCGGGAACCACTGCGTGAGGTAGTAGATGACGCCGGGATAAAAGCCGGCTTCGGCAACGCCCAGCGCGAAGCGAAAGGAATAGAAGACGGGCAGCGAGCGCGCGAACGCCATCAGCACCGTGACCACGCCCCAGGTCATCATGATGCGCGCGAGCCAGGTCCGCGCGCCGAAGCGATGCAACGCCAGCGTGCTGGGGACCTCGAAGATGAGGTAACCGATGAAGAACAGCGAGGCGCCCAGCCCGTATGACGCTTCCGTCATGCCGAGGGCGTGCACCATCTCCAGCTTCGCGAAACCGACGTTCTGGCGGTCGATAAATGAAATCAGAAACATGACGATCAGAAGCGGCATCAGCCGCCACGCCATCTTTCTCATTACCTGCTGCTCAAATCCTGCCTGCGTAGACATGTCCGCTCCGGTTTTCTCGCCGGCCGCCTTCGATACTCGCTTCGCGGCATGGCAGCCGCTACGTCGAGGGACATTGAGGGAACGGCCAGATTGATGTAGTCATATATATGTTTATATGAACTGGCATCGGACACCATGGGGTGATACCCGGATAGGCGCGTGCGTCCCCAGCGATCCTGGCGGCGCTGTGTTCAAAAAAGCGGGATGAGGTTGAAGCGGATCAACTCCGCGGCATTCCAACGGGTCACCGACTCAGCGGATTTCCACCTGGTACTGAAACGTCGTGGCGGCGCCGCGCGTGCTACGCCATTCAAACGGCGTGCCTGCGAAATCTGACGCAACACGCTGGACCTGAATGACAGGGCTGCCGACCGCTACGTCGAGCAGCGAGGTATCGTCGGATGTGGCTTGTTCTACTCTTAAGATTTCCGTAGCGGACGCCACGATCTGCCGGCAAAGACGCTCATACAACGGATACAGCAAGTCCTCGAAATCGCCGAGCGGCAACGTGGCTAGGGGTTCGAAACGCGCACGCGGCAACCAGATTTCTTCCGACAGAACCGCCTGGCCTTCGATCAGGCGCACACGCGAGAGGTGGATCGCTTTCTCAGAGGCTTTCATGCCCAAAGTCGAGCGAATTTCTTCGCCGGGTTTCACGATCTCGCGCTTGAGCACGCGCGCGGTCGGCCGCACCGGCTCGCCGTCGCGCGACTTGAAACGGAAGAAGCGAAATAGCGACGAATCGAAACGGGGCCGGCGAATAAATGTGCCCTTGCCCTGGCTGCGCGTGAGTACACCGTCGACAACGAGCAGATCGATCGCTTTACGAACCGTGCCAGTGGAGACGTTATAGAACTGCCCCAACTCCGCCTCAGTGGCGATGGGTTCCTCCAGCGCCCATTCGCCCGCGGCAATCCGGCCAACCAGGTCGTCACGCAATTGCTGATAACGGGGCAACCGACCATCCGGCTTGGTCACGAAAGAGGTTGCGTCCATAGTATTCATATAGTTGTTCAGAGGAGTAACTACTGTACAACATCCCACAACGGCAACGTGAGCAAGGGTTAATACTCAATGACTTTTGGCGGCTTTGCGACCACCATTCATACAGTCATATATATGACTACATGATAAGCACGACGGAGACGGCTATGTTCACGTGGTACAAGCAAGGCACGCCCCTCGAACGCAACACCTTCTGGGGGTGCTTTGCGGGTTGGGGACTCGACGCGCTAGACGTGCAGATGTTCACCCTGGCCATTCCCGCGATCATTGCCGCGTACGGCATCGACCATACGCAGGCCGGAGCGATCAGCAGCGTGACGTTGATATCTTCGGCGCTCGGCGGTTGGATCGCAGGGGCGTTATCGGACCGCATCGGACGCGTCCGGACCTTGCAGATGACGATCCTCTGGTTCGCCGGTTTCACCTTTCTCTGCGCGTTCGCACAAAACTTCCCGCAACTCCTGGTTCTCAAGGCGTTGCAAGGATTCGGATTCGGCGGAGAGTGGGCGGCAGGTGCGGTATTGATGGCGGAAACCATTCGCACCGAACACCGCGGCAAGGCGATGGGTGCCGTGCAAAGCGCCTGGGCGGTCGGCTGGGGCGCGGCCGTGCTGGTGTATGCCGCGGCGTTCTCCTGGTTGCCGTCGGACACCGCATGGCGCGTGATGTTCGCCGTCGGCCTCGTGCCGGCCGGCCTGGTGCTATTCGTCCGGCGCAATCTGAAGGAGCCGGCACGCGTCGCGCCGGCAAGCGCTGCTCCCAAGGTCTCGGTGCTCGGGCAGATAACCCAGGTCTTCCAGCCGCGTGTGCTCCGGACCACCGTGATCGGCGCCGTGCTGGGCACCGGCGCGCATGGCGGGTACTACGCGATCATGACCTGGCTGCCCACCTTCCTCGCCAAAGAAAGGCACCTGTCGGTTCTGAACACCGGTGGCTATCTGGCGGTCGTCATCGTGGCTTTCTGGTGCGGCTGCATGGCGAGTGCCTATCTGCTCGATCGTATTGGTCGGCGGCGCAACGTCGCCCTCTTCGCGTTCTGCTGCATCGTTACGGTTCTCGCCTACGTGATGCTGCCGCTGACCAATACGCAAATGCTCGTACTGGGCTTCCCACTCGGCCTGTTCGCCGCGGGCATCCCAGCGAGTCTCGGCCCGCTTTTCAACGAGTTGTACCCGGCTGACATGCGCGGCACAGGCGTCGGATTCTGCTACAACTTCGGACGGATCGCCTCGGCGGGCTTCCCCGTGCTCGTCGGCTACATGAGTCATTCGATGTCGCTCGGTATGGCAATCGGAATCGACGCGGCCATTGCTTACGGTCTCGCGATGATCGCTGTGTTGCTGCTTCCTGAGACGCGCGGCAAACGTCTGCGTGGCGTGGTGCCTGAATCGGCACCCGATGCCGTCGACAACGCGCGATTGACCCTGGACCCGCCGCGGGGCTGACCATGAGTACTCCCGTATCCCTCGCTCAGTCTCACTCCTGCCGCGTGGACACCCACGCGCACGTCTTCGAGAGAGGCTTGCCGCTCACGGATAGCCGGCGCTACGCGCCTGCCTACGACGCAACGCTCGATGCGTATTTGCAACTGCTGAACACGCACGACATCGGGCGTGCGGTTCTGGTGCAGCCGAGTTTTCTCGGGACGGACAATCGCTACCTGCTGCAAGCACTGTCGCAAGACACGCATCGCTTAAGGGGCGTCGCGGTCGTTGCGCCCGATGCTTCAGAGGAAGCGCTGGCCGAGCTGCATCGTCAAGGCGTAACCGGCATACGGCTCAATCTGATCGAGCAGTCGTTGCCGGATCTGGGCGCGAAATCGTGGACGCCGTTGCTCGAACGATTATCAAGGCTGGGTTGGCACGTCGAACTGCACCGGAATGCGCAGGACCTGGCACCGATGCTCGACCGCTTGCTCGAAGCCGGCCTGCCCGTGGTCGTCGATCATTTCGGACGCCCCGACCCGGAGAAAGGTATTCACGATCCTGGCTTCAAGACCTTGCTCGGTTACGGCGGAACCGGCCGCGTGTGGGTCAAGGTCTCGGGCGCGTACCGATGTGCGGTTCCGGGTTCGGGTTTTGTGCATGAGGCGACGAGCCAGCTTGTCGAACACTTCGGCGCTGAGCGGCTGATGTGGGGGAGCGACTGGCCCCATACTCAGTACGAACAGGTGATGAACTACGGCCAGTCGTTATCGACGCTATTGGAACTCGGCCTGGATGCGGCGATGGTTGACGCGATTCTATGCACGACCCCCGCGTTGTTTTACGGATTCGAACAGCGAACGAATCACGCTGTGGCTAAATACGGGCAATACGAAGGGGAGAAACGGACAGGACAGCCGCACGATGATGAAGTGCGACGATGTGATGCGAGAACATGACAGTAGGCGAAAGCGGAGCCGCTTTCGTCTACGTCACATATGCGTTGGTAGGCTCGATTGGATTCGAACCAACGACCCCCACCATGTCAAGGTGGTGCTCTAACCAACTGAGCTACGAGCCTTTAGAGGCGCGAATTATAGAGACTCCGGACGCGTCGCACAAGCCCTGCAGGGCAAGTATGTTTGCCGACACGTGTCCGTCGGTTCGTTGCGTGGTTCGTCGTTCAACTCGCTTCAGTTCGTCAACACCCACTCGGTCTGCGCGTCCAGCGGAAAAACCGGTCGCTTCACGTGTTCGAACTTGAACAGCCCGTAATCCGAACTCGTCACGCCACGGCTATCGCACTCCACCAGGCCGGCGGCGATCGGCACAAAAACCGGTCGGCAGTACATGCGTGATTTGAGCAACAGGAAACGCGCGCGGCGCGGATCGATGCCGACGCTCTCGAATACGCCGAGGTCCCATGGTTCGTGCGTGCGCTCGGTCATCACGAGCTTGATCGTACCGGTGTCGAGCACGGCCGCGCGCCCCATGAACGCACGCTGGCCTGTATAGGTCGGACCACTGATCACGTATTCACCATCGGTCAGCGCACGCACTACCCCGGTGACGGCAACCGGTGGCCGCGGCGTCACCGCGCTGCTTGCAACCTTGTTGCCTATCGTCACCGTCACCGTGCTGCCGACACCCGCGGCCATCAGCGCCGCGACGGCCTGCGGATCGCACAATGGGCCGCTTACGACCCCTTCGAGCTTCTGCTTAAGCGCTTCCTCGAGCAGGTCCATCGTGTCGCACGTGCCGCCCGACATGCAGTTGTCGCCGTGATCGAGCAACAGCACCGGTTTGTCCGCGCCCTGTGCGAGCGCTGCGGCGTGTGCGACCGACTCCGCCAGCGGCGCGCTGCGATAAACGAAATCCTCGCGCTCGTTCCAGATCTGTCGCGCGATGCGCTCCGCAACGGTTTCCGCTTGCGCACGCTCGCCGTTCGCCACTACCACGACGCTGATACATGGCGCCTTGATATCGGCGAGCGAGAAGCCGGACAGCACCGACACGGCAAGCACGCCATCGACCTCTGCCGCGCGTGCGGCGTCTACGGCGCGCTTCATCGCGTCTTCGGCCGTCGCGCTGCGCAGCGTATGCGTGAGCAGCGGCGGCTGGCGCCATGCGATCACCGGCTTCGCCCTGCCGTGGACCAAATCGAACAACAGACGCGCCGCATGCGCGCCGGTCTCGTACATGTCGACGTGCGGATAGGTTTTGAAACTGACGATCACGTCGGCGTTGTCGATCATCTTCTGCGTGACGTTGCCATGCAGATCGAGTGCGACTGCAATCGGCGCGTTCGGCAGCGCGGCGCGCACGCGTTCCAGCAAATCGCCTTCACCGTCGTTCGTATTCTCGGCGACCATTGCGCCGTGCAGGTCGAGCATCACGGCATCGCAATCCGTTGCGGCCGCAACGATTGCATCGCAGATCGCGTCGTACGCGGCGGCTTCGACCGGTCCGCTCGGATTCGCCGATGCGGAAATAGGTGTCACGATCCCGGCATGCTCGCGCTCGGCTGCATCGATGAACGCGGCCATTGCCGTCTGCATACCCTTGTTCTCGTTGAACGCCTCTTCGCCATAGCTCGGGCCATTGCGACCAAACGCTGCAAGCGGCGTGGCCACCGGCGAGAACGTGTTGGTCTCGTGGTTCATCCTTGCAATCAGGACTTTCATGCTGCCGTGCCCTCCGCCGTTTGCGCGGCGTTCAGCATCGCCTGCAATAGCACGTTGCAGCCGGCTTCCAGATGGTCCGCGCGCGCGTCTTCGATTTCGTTGTGGCTGATGCCGTCCTTGCACGGCACGAAGATCATGGCTGCGGGGGCGACGCGTGCGAGATAGACGGCGTCGTGGCCCGCGCCGCTGATGACACCCATCGACGAAAAGCCGAGCATGTCTGCGCCCTGCTGAACCGCGGCGACCAGATCCGCCGCGAACGGTTGGGGTGGGAAATACACCACTTGTTCGACGTCGACCGAGATGCCGGCCTTCTCACCCGCAGTTGCGCAGGCAGCGCGTAGTGCGGCATCCATCTCGGTGAGCGAGGCATCGTCAGCGGCCCGCAGATCGACCGTCAGGGTCACGCGGCCTGGAATCACGTTGCGCGAATTCGGATGCACGTCGAGCCAGCCGACCGTGCCGCGTCCATGCGGCGCGTGATCGAGGGCAATGCGATTCACCGCGTGAATCAGATCCGCCGCGACGAGCAATGCGTCGCGGCGCAGTTCCATCGGTGTAGGCCCAGCGTGCGCTTCCATGCCGTGCACTGTCACGTCGTACCAGCGCTGACCTAACGCGCCTTGTACGACGCCGATCGTCGTGTCATGCGCCTCCAGCACCGGCCCTTGTTCGATATGCGCTTCGAGATACGCGCCGACTGCATGGGGCTTGCCGCTGTCGCCCGCATAACCGATTGACGCAAGCGCGTCGCCCACCGAAACGCCCTCGCGATCGCGTTGTTCGAGCGCATGCTCCAACGTGAACGCACCGGCGAACACGCCCGAGCCCATCATCACCGGCACAAAACGTGAGCCCTCTTCATTGGTCCACACCGCGACTTCCAGCGGCGCGAGCGTCCGCACGTTGGCGTCAGCCAATGTGCGCAACACTTCAAGACCAGCCAGCACGCCGTAATTGCCGTCGAACTTGCCGCCTGTGGGCTGCGTATCGATGTGGCTACCGGTCATCACCGGCGGCAGGTCGTCACGCAAACCCGCGCGACGCGCGAAGATATTGCCGATCGCGTCGATCCGCACGCTGCAGTCAATCTCCTTCGCCCACGCGATAAAGAGGTCGCGCGCCTCGCGATCCAGGTCAGTCAACGCGAGCCGGCATACACCGCCTTTTTCCGTCGCGCCGATTTGCGCGAGTTGCATGAGACTGTCCCAGAGCCGTGCGCCGTCGACACGCAGATCAGCGAGCGTCGCGACGGTTGTTGATTCATGAACTTGCATCGATGCTTCCTCGTAATGAAGACAGCGTGGGCATCAGACGACGCCCACGCCCAGATAACGGTCCTTGATCGAATCGTCGGCGGCGAAGGATGCGTTATCGCCTTCGTAGACGATCACGCCTTGTTCGATGATGTAGTGACGATCCGCGAGTTGTGTGCAGACTTCCAGGTTCTGCTCGACCAGCAGAATCGCGACGCCCGCTTCACGGATCAGTTTGAGTTGCGCGACGATCTCTTCGACGATCACTGGCGCGAGACCTTCAACCGGTTCGTCGAGCATCAGCAATCGCGGATGATTCATCAACGCACGACCGATCGCGAGCATCTGCTGTTCGCCGCCGGAGAGTTGTGCGCCACCGTTCGTGCGCCGCTCTTTCAGGCGCGGAAATATGCGGTAGATGTCGTCGAGTTGCCACGGCGAATCCTTGCGCGCGCCGAGCCTTAGGTTTTCTTCGACGGTCAGCAAACGAAAGACACCGCGATGTTCGGGCACGAAGCACGCGCCGCGCGAAGCGATCTTGTGCGGCGGCATGCCACTGATTGTCATGCCGTTGAACGTCACCGTACCGCGCTGCGGTGTGACGACGCCGGCAACGGCCTTGAGCGTGGTCGACTTACCTGCGCCGTTACGGCCCAACAGCGTGACCGTCTCACCATCGCTGATTTGCAAGGACACACCTTGCAGGATGTGACTCTTGCCGTAGAAGCCGTGAATTTGCTGGACGTCCAGAATCATGCGCGGCCTCCAGTGATCATGTTGCCGAGATAGGCGCTGCGTACACGCTCGTCGCCGCGAATATCGTCCGGGCGCCCTTCCACCAGCACGCGTCCCTGCTGCATGACGGTGATCGTGTCGGAGATGTCCATCACGATGCCCATGTTGTGTTCGATCAGCACGACGGTGTAATCGTCGCGCAGGCCACGGATCAACTGCTTCATGTCGTCGAGGTCGTCGATGCCCATGCCGGAAGTCGGCTCATCCAGAAAGATCGCCTTGGGCCGCGCAGCAAGCGCCATGCCGACTTCGAGCCGCCGCTGCTGACCATGCGACAGCGCGCCCGCCGGCACCTCGCTAAAGCGCTGCAACGCGAGGCGTTCAAGCACACTGTCGACCGTGTCCGCGTGAGTAAGTGCGCCATGCGGCGGCGTCCATGCGTTCAACGCACGCACCGCGTCGACACCTTGCGCGGCAAGCCGCAGATTTTCGCGCACGCTCAGATTGGCGAACAGGCTCGTCACCTGGAACGAACGCGCGACGCCGCGACGCACGCGTTTATGGTCCGGCTCATGCGTCACGTCGTGACCGTCGAAGATGATCTTCCCGTCGGTGATGGGCAACGTGCCCGTCAACACGTGAAACAGCGTCGTTTTGCCCGCGCCATTCGGACCGATCACTGAGTGCACGGTGCGTGGCATGACGCGCAGATTGACTTCGGCGAGCGCCGTGAATTTGCCATATCGCTTCACCACGCCGCTCGCTTGCAGAATCGCTTCGCTCATACGCGCTCCCTGGTTGCGTGGTTGCCTGCGCTGGTGCCTGCATCGTTGTCAGCGTCGGTTGGTCGGTCGCGCCGCAGCGCCTGCCAGATTCGTTCGCCCAAACCCCATAGCCCGCGCTGCATGAAAAGGCTAACGGCGATCAGCACGATGCCGAGCAGCAGCAGCCAGCGGGGCCATAGCGTGGACAACCAGTCGGCGAACAGCACATAGAAAGCCGCGCCCAGCACCGACGCGAACAGATTGCCGGTGCCACCGATCACCGTCATCACGAGAATCATCTCGCTCGTGTGGTAATCGATATTGGACAGCGGCGCGATGCCGGTCATCAGCGCGTGTAACGCGCCAGCGAGGCCCGTCACCGCGCCGGAGATCACGAACGCCATGAGCTTGAATCGTTTGACGTCATAGCCGACTGCGGCCGCACGCGCCTCGTTGTCGCGGATCGCCAGCAACGTGCGTCCGAATACCGAGTGCGAGACACGCATCAGCAACCAGAACACCACAAGGAACAGCACGGCAACGAAAGCGTAGTACTGCCACGGCGAAGTCAACGGCACGAGTGCCTTGCCGAATAACCCCAGCGCCGGGCGTGGGATGTCGAGCAAACCGTTGTCACCTCCGGTCAGATCGGGCGTGGTGTAGGCAAGGAAGTAGAACAACTGCCCAAATGCGAGCGTCAACATGACGAAGTACGTGCCGCGTTGACGAATCGAAAACCAGCCGACGAGCGCAGCAGCAGCCCCGCCGATCACGATCGCGGCAAGGAGCGCCACGGGTATCGGCATCGCCGTTTTGGTAAGGACGAGGCCCGCGCAATAACTGCCGAGTCCGAAGAAAATGCCCTGCCCGAAAGAGAGCAAACCCGTATGACCGAGCAGCAGATTGCAACCGAGTGCGGCGAGCGCGAACACCAGTACTTCCGTGGCTAACGATCCGGAACGCAGCGTCAGCGGCAATACACACACGACCAGTAATGCAAGCAACAGGAAGCGATAGCGGTGCAATGCGTGCTTCAAGCTGCGTTGAGCCGGCCGGGAAGATGCGTCGTGAACACCAGGTTTCGAGGTATCGATCATGCTGCTCTCCCGAGCAGGCCATTCGGCCGTAGCAGCAGCACGGCGGCCATCGCGACATAAATCATCAGCCGTGCGCCTTCCGGCCACAACGTACTCATCACGCTCTGTACGATGCCGACCAGCAACCCGCCTACCAAAGCACCCAGAAAATTACCCATTCCGCCGACTACCACCACGACGAACGCGACGCTGAGCGCCTCGATGCCCATGAACGGATCGACACCACGAATTGGTGCGGCGAGCACACCGGCCAGAGCGGCAGTGGCGGCGCCCAGCGCGAACACCAGGCTGAAAACGCGCATCACGTTGATGCCAAGAAGCGACACCATTTCCGTCGATTCACTGCCGGCGCGCACCGCGCTACCGAGCCGTGTGCCCTCCAGCACCCACCACAACAGCGCAGCCAGCACGGCTGTGAAGCCGATCACAAACAGGCGGTACTTCGGATACACGAAACTGCCCCAGATCACCACGCCGTTCAGCATGTCGGGAACCGGCACGTTGTCGCCGAGCGGACCCCAGATCAAGATCGCACATTCCTGCACGACGAGGGCGAGACCAACCGTCACGAGAATATGAAACTCATGCTGTTGCGCGTAGACGTGCCGCAAAATCAGCTTCTCGACGATCCAAGCAAGCGCGCCGACGACGATTGGCACGACGACAAGTGCGGTCCAGAAATTCATCGACCACTGCATTGCCTGATAGCAGAAGTACGCGCCAAGCAGATAGAACGCACCGTGCGCGAAATTCACGAAGCGCAGCAGGCCGAACACGATCGACAAGCCGACCGCGAGCAGGAAATACAGCATTCCCACTCCGATGCCGTTGACGATCTGCAGGAGATAAACGTTCATGGCGTCCGTCTAAAGGGTGTAGCGATGGAGTGCCGCTAATGAGCGTGCCGCGTTGCCTGCGGCACGGATGCATCAAGCCATCTTGCAGCCGGTCTTGTCGAGCGGGAGGAACGACTGGCCGGAGCTCACGATATCCGCGTAGTCGTCGGCGTTTTTCATCTTGTTCTTCGCCTTGCCCTTCAACAGATAATAGTTCTTCAGTACCTGATGGTCGCCCTTGCGGACTTCCTCCGGCCCGGTCAAGCCGTCGTATTTCATCCCCTCGAGCGTTGCGACCACCTTCTTCGGATCGACTGTGCCCGCTTTCACGATGCCGTCGAGCAGGATCTTTGTGCAAATATAAGAGCCCGCGAGACTGTAGTTGGGATTGGCCTTGAACGCGGCATTGCTGCGTTTGACGAGATCGCGATTGAGCGGCGAGTCGATGTCGTGCCAGTACTGTGCGCCGAAATAGACGCCTTCGCACAGGTCCGCACCGAGCGATTCGAACTGCTCGAGGCCGGAAGCCCACGCGAGCAGAATCGTGCAATTGTTCTTCATGCCGAAGCTCACGGCCTGGCGCAACGTATCGGACGATTGCGAACCGAAGTTGAGAATCAGCAGAACGTCAGGCTTCGCGGCGACTGCATTCGTCAGATAGCCGCTGAATTCCTTCTCGTTGAGCGAGTGGTAACTATTGCCCACGTGCTCAATGCCCTTCTCCTTGAAAATCGCCTTGGCCGCGGATAGCAAACCGTCGCCGAATACGTATTGCGGCGTGATGGTGTACCAGCGTTTTGCTTTCGGCATCATCTGGATCAACGGGCGCACGGTCTGTTCGATCGCGCCGTAGGTCGGCACGGACCAGCGGAAAGTCGCGTCGTTGCAGTCCTTGCCGGTGATTTCGTCCGCACCTGCTGTGGTGATAAAGATGCCGCCGGCTTTCTGGACTTCCTTACCCATCGCCAAAGCTTCGGAGGACAAAATACCGCCAGCAAAGAAGCGTGCATTCTTCTGCTGCGCGATTTCCTGCACTCGACGCACGGCTGTCGCGGGTTTGCCTTCCGTATCGAGCGTCGTGTACGCGAGCGGTTGACCGAGTACCTTGCCGTACTGCTCGATAGCGAGCTTCATGCCGAGGTCGGCATACTTGCCGTTCGCCGCGAACGGGCCCGACATCGGCACCGGACAGGCGAACTGCAAGGTCCCGGCCTGCGCGAACGCGCTACGCGCGACCAGCGAACCCAACGTCCCCGGAACGGCCGACAACGCGGCCAGCTTCAACATATTTCGGCGATTCAAAATGACGCTCCTTAGGAAAGAGACACGCACTGACCGACTGCGAAACTGAAAGACTGCGCGAGCGACGACGAAAGCCTGCTGGCCGCCGAGAAGTTTTCCACCACACCGGCTTTGTTCTATTTATCATGATAAATAGGTTGGACTCGATCGTAGGTACAATAAATTCGAGTGTCAATAAGGCAAAATTCCTGGCGGCAGCGGCACGGCTTTCCGTGCCATGACGGGCCCGGCGGCCCGTCGAAAGCGTGCAGGACAGAACTGGGAGTAACGAAGATGACCATCGACCGCGCCAAGGCTGGCGCCGCGATTGAGATCAAGCAGCAAAAGCGCGGCGATCTGGTCGCCGAGGAGATCAAGCGGCTCATCACGGAGAAAGACCTGAAACCGGGTGACCGCCTGCCACGCGAGGTGGAACTGCAGCAGCTCTTTTCGGTGAGCAAGAGCACGATTCGCGAGGCGCTGAAGTCGCTTGAGGTGCAAGGTCTCATCAAGGTGACCACGGGCCCAAGCGGCGGCGGCATGGTGGTTGAAGTGCCGCTTGATCGCACGCTACAGCTCTTGCAGAACTACCTGTTCTTCAAGGATGTATCGATCGACGATATTTACACCGTGCGTAAATTGCTGGAGCCCGAGCTGGCGGCGGGTGCGGTGCCGCATCTGACGGAGCAGGACTTCGAGGCGCTCGAAGCAAGCATTGCGTGCTGCGACCGGCCGGCTTCGTCACATGGCGGACAGGACATCGTTCGTCAACGTCAGGAAGACGTCAATTTTCACGACATCCTCGCGGCGGCAAATCCCAATCCGTTCCTGCGGTTCAGTTGCGAGTTGATCAACGAAATGATCCGGCAATTGATCGAGTTTCGTAACGACACGCCGCAGGTCGAACATGAACGTTTCGGTCTCGCCAACGTGAAGATTCACAAAGCGATCACGAAAGCAGCGCGCGAACGTGACGTGGAGAAGGTGCGCGAACTGATGGTGGTTCACATGACCGAAGCGCCTCGCTATGTGAAGCGGATGAAGGGCAAGTTGCGTGGCCGGCTGATTCTCGATTCGGAGATTCGCCGACGCGTGAGGGCGCGCAGTGTGGCGCCGACGGATGAGCCGGATCAGGAGTGACGCCGATTTGACGGGTGCTGCGGCTGGACGGCGCGGCGCTTGCAACGGAATGTGGGTTGCTTGCCTAGATCGGAAGTGTACTAACGGTGTGTCAACAATCGACCGAACCGCCGGACACAACGGCCAGGCGGGGCCGGTATGTCCGGTCGCCATGATGCGGGACCCGGTAGTTCGAGAGGCTGTCCGATTCGATACTGCGACAAAACGAGGAGAACCGGAAAAACCGTGCAATCTAGATGAAAGCTCGGGTGCTCCGATCAATCTATGCCGATTGGCTCAAGACAGCCATCCCACCGCTTTCGACGACCAAATTGGGGTGTGGTAGCCGCGGAATAAGGGCTCAACCTTTTACCGCCCGCGCCGTTATTGCATCTGCACAGGCATAACACTGGACCGTCATGGCACAACCTATTCCGTTTTCCCGCAAAACTGGCGCTGCACGTGCTCGGCATGACAAAGCCATGCTGTTGCCCATCGCACGGCAGGTCGCCGACGACCTTGCCCTGCGCGTGCATCTGGCGCTCGACGCCTTGCGCCGGGGTGCCGGCAGCACGAGCGATGCGCAAACGCTCACGCAAGTCATGCTGTTGACGGGTTTTCTGGCTGAATCGGGTTTTGGCTCGACGACAGCCGAACAGATCGGTGCGGCGGAGAGAGCGGTGTCGGCGGTTTTCGATATCGGCCGTGAGACCGGCGAGTGGAGATTGGACAGCGCAGGGTTCGCGCTTTTCGCCGAAATCGCATCGAACTACGATCGGCAACTGCACAGCGCGCCCCTTTGGGCGATCACCGACGCCAGTGAACGACTTGACCGCTTCACCGCAGGCTTGTCGTATCAGACGCCGGTGCGGAAAAGGGCTTAAACGGATGGGATGATGCTGGACGGTGAGGGGAGTACCGTCGGCGATTTTGCGACATTACTGATAGGAATTACGCCGGCAGAGCAGGATCCCCCCGGACAGGCGTCTGACGGCGGGGATGTTTTCCGCGGCCTGTTTTCGTGCCGGTAAACGCAGAAACCCCACCTTTTCGGGGTGGGGTTTCTGGTCTTGCTGGGGAGCCTGACGATTACCTACTTTCACACGGGAATCCGCACTATCATCGGCGTGGAGTCGTTTCACGGTCCTGTTCGGGATGGGAAGGGGTGGGACCGACTCGCTATGGTCATCAGGCATGACTTGTTGTCGTACTGCGGGGTTTGAGGCCCTGGGCAATACAACCAATCTGGAAGAAGTAGTTTCTGGTGATGCTCACCAGAGGGGGTTGTGTTGTTTCTGGCACAACACTGATCACTCAACCGTGCGTGGTGTCCTGCCCCCTTCGGGG